>NZ_JAUBPP010000003.1:226320-367071 GCF_036700765.1 Microcoleus sp. S1D4 | reverse complement strand
ATTCATTTTTTTATTGTCACAATCAAGTATTGCATATAATTGTATCATAGTCTTGATAATGATTTAGGATTGCTATACAGAATAAGTTATGGCCAACTCTACAATCTAAACTCTACAATCTAAAATTGTATAATCCCCGTGCAGCTAACAGTTACCCCTCAGCAGCTAAAAACATAAGCTTTTTTTATATTGACTGAACCGAATTTATTAACTATAATTACCAGGCCAAAAATAACAAAAATTTTACGCCTAACAATTTTCTCAAATAACAGGTAAACTATTCTAACGTTTGCCCGTACCGAACGCTGCAGGCAAAACCTATATCTGTTAAGCATTCGTCCTAATTCTTAGGAGCAGGATTTTAAAATATGCATCTCAGCGAACTGACTCATCCAAACCAATTACACGGCCTGTCGATTCATCAACTCGAACAAATTGCCCGACAAATTCGAGAAAAGCATTTAGAAACAGTAGCTGCAAGTGGTGGACACCTAGGCCCTGGATTGGGTGTAGTCGAACTCACCTTAGCACTGTACCAAACCCTAGACCTCGATCGCGACAAAGTTACCTGGGATGTCGGCCACCAAGCTTATCCGCACAAATTGATCACCGGCCGCTACAACCAATTCCACACCCTGCGCCAAAAAGACGGCGTTGCAGGCTATCTCAAGCGCTGCGAGAGCAAATTTGACCACTTCGGCGCCGGTCACGCCTCCACGAGCATTTCCGCAGCCCTGGGAATGGCAATGGCGCGCGACCTCAAAGGCGAAAACTTTAAAACTGTAGCAGTCATCGGCGACGGTGCGCTGACGGGCGGCATGGCACTCGAAGCGATCAACCACGCGGGCCATATGCCGAAAACCAATTTGTTAGTTGTGCTCAACGACAATGAGATGTCAATCTCCCCCAACGTCGGCGCAATTACCCGCTATTTAAACAAAATGCGCTTGTCGCCACCGGTGCAGTTTCTCAAAGATAACTTAGAGGAACAATTCAAACAAATTCCCTTTGTTGGCGAAACTTTTACTCCAGAAATGGAACGCATCAAAGAAGGGATGAAACGCTTGGCTGTCTCGAAAGTTGGAGCTGTAATTGAAGAATTGGGCTTTACTTACATGGGCCCGGTAGATGGACACAATTTGCAAGAGTTAATTACCACTTTCAAACAAGCTCATACTATCCAAGGCCCTGTGTTAGTTCACGTTGTGACGGTGAAGGGCAAAGGATATGCGATCGCCGAAAAAGACCAAGTAGGATATCACGCCCAAAATCCCTTTAACCTCGCCACCGGCAAAGGCATTCCCTCCACCAAGCCCAAACCTCCAGCCTACGCGAAAGTCTTTGCCCACGCTCTAGTCAAGCTAGCAGAAGACAATCCAAAAATTGTCGGCATTACTGCTGCAATGGCAACCGGAACTTGCCTGGACAAACTTCAGGAAAAGCTGCCGAAACAGTACATTGATGTTGGCATTGCCGAACAGCACGCGGTGACTTTATCGGCTGGTTTAGCCTGCGAAGGAATGCGCCCGGTTGTCGCAATTTACTCTACCTTTTTGCAGCGGGCTTACGACCAAATAATTCACGATGTCTGCATCCAAAACTTGCCTGTTTTCTTCTGTTTGGATCGCGCCGGAATTGTCGGCGCAGACGGCCCCACCCACCAAGGAATGTACGATATTTCTTACTTGCGGTGCTTGCCAAACATGACAATTATGGCTCCCAAAGACGAGGCAGAATTGCAGCGGATGGTAGTCACGGGAATCAACCACACGAGCGGCCCGATCGCGATGCGTTACCCGCGCGGCAACGGTTACGGTGTTCCTCTGATGGAAGAGGGTTGGGAAGAATTGGCGATCGGCAAAGCCGAAATTCTCCGCAACGGCGACGACGTGCTGATATTAGGTTACGGTTCAATGGTTTATCCGGCAATGCAAACCGCCGAAATGTTGAGCGAACACGGCATCGAAGCAACAGTCATCAACGCGCGTTTTGTCAAGCCTTTGGATACAGAATTAATCTTGCCTTTAGCACAGCGAATCGGCAAAGTTGTCACAATGGAAGAAGGTTGTTTGATGGGCGGTTTCGGTTCAGCAGTAGCCGAAGCTTTGCTAGATAATAATGTTCTTGTTCCAGTGATGCGCTTGGGTGTACCTGATACATTGGTAGACCACGCAACACCGGATCAGTCGATGGCAACATTGGGGTTAAATCCGTCGCAAATGTGCGATCGCATCTTAGCACAATTCAGCCGCAAACAATCACCCGTTAGCGTCTAATTAGCTAGAATTGTAGGGTGCAGCGCACCTTACAATTCTATACTGCACAAAAGGAGAATCAACAATGACTAATCTCAACCCAACTCGCAGAGTTCCCCGCAGAAGATTGCACCCAAAACGCACGCTTTCTCCAGAAGAGATAGCTCAATGGTATGCTGAAAGAGCCGCATTTCGGCAGCGGTGTCAACCTATATTCGATCGCCTAAGACCAGAATTGATTAAAACCCACTACAACTGGTACATGGCAGTTGAACCAGACAGTGGGGAATATTTTATCGAAAAAGATTCGTTAGCTGCTGGAAAAATATGTCGCCAAAAACATCCTAATGCGATCCCGCACGTCTTTAGAATCAATGAAACTGGAGTTTGTGGCACGATATGATGGAAAGAATATTTGGCGATCGGGACGAGCTATTTTTTGAAATTGCATTGATTGCTGATAACGGCTTAGAATTACCTGTTGATGCTCTGCTTGATACAGCTTTTTCGGGCTGGTTAGCAATGGAAATTCAGGATTTAGAGGGGCTTGATTGGACTTATGTAGAAAAAGAAACAATGCGAACAGCTAAGGGAGAATTTGATTTCGAGATTGATGCAGGAAAAATTACAATTGATGAGCAAGATTTTGACATTCCCGTTCATGTAGGCGCGGGAGTACCGGAAATTTTAATCTGTCGCCAATGGCTAAAAAATCGGCGGTTAGTAGTTGATATGTCTGCGGGTATTTTGACATTGGAAGCGATTTAAAAGCAAAATGAACTTAAAAAATTTTGATATAGTAATAGTAGGAGCAGGCCCAGCAGGCGGTCACTGCGCGAGAATATTAGCAAAATCCGGCCGCAAAGTCTTGCTTGCCGAACAAAACGACAATTTTAATAAAAACGACTTTTCCAGCGCCGCCACGCCTTTAGAAACCCTCTCTCAATTCGATTTACCCGAATCAGTAATCGGCAGTTTTTGGCACAAACTGACTATTGAAACTAGCAAAGTCAGTCAAACTTGGGAGTCTCCCGAAAAGTTGGGAGTTGTTCTCAATTTTGCTAAATTTAGAGCTTTTTTAGCCGAGGAAGTTGAGCGATTTGGCGGTGAAGTTTGGCTTGGTTGTCGCTACACCGGACATTCGCAAGTTAACGGCGAAACAATCGTAAAATTTAAACAGCTATCTGACGGTCAATCTGTCAAAGTTAGCACTAAAGTTTTGGTTGATGCTACGGGTTTTGCTAGGGCGATTATGTACGAAAAAGAAAACGATAAGCCAGAGTTTTTATCGGGAACCGGTATCGAATATTTAATTGAAGTAGAACCGGAAATTTATCATAAATATGCCAATGATTTAATCTTCTTTTTGGGCGATAAATGGATGCCGAAGGGTTATTCTTGGATATTTCCAATGGAACAAAACAGGCTAAAAGTTGGTGCGGGCCGCATTTTTTTAGATCCGAAAACTGTGAAAAGTTTGGAACCTTTGAAAAAATATATCGATTTGCTGATTGATGAATATCTGAAGTCTAAAAATTATACAATTATTGACAAACACGGTTCCACTCTGAAGTACAGTCAGGGTTTGCAGGATATTTATTACAAGGAGAATATAATTGCGATCGGCGATACTGTCTCCACTGTAAATTTTTTGGGCGGCGAGGGTATCAGACACGGAATGGATGGTGCCGAAATTGCGGGGAAATACATTGAAAAATATTTGGACGGGAAAATCTCAGATTTTGGAGATTATGAAACCGAAATGCACCGCAAGTTCGATCAAAAATGGCATATTTCGGAAAGGTTGGCGGTGAGAAAGTATATCGATGATGTTAATGATGAGCTTACAGACAAGGTAATTTCTTACTTAAAGTACATGAAAACTGATGATGTGATGGATATTTTATTTTATTATAAGTTTGAGAAGATTTATAGAGGATTTGGCGGTTATTTGGGGCGGAAATTTCAGGGTTTGGTGCAGCGGCTGAGAAAAAGTTTCTAGTAATGATCTAAATCGTCATCAAGTTGGTTTGTAGTGAGGACTTTATTCCTTCCGAATGCGAACTCAACTCCTCACTACGAACCTAATTTTAAGGGATTTTCCTTTGTGATTTGAATGCGGGGTAGCGACATTAAAGAATCGTCTAAGCTGCTAAACTTTGACCTATACGATACACCAAAAGTATACCCAGTCGCCCCGATTAAATGTTCTACAATTTTATCGACATCTCCGTAAGGATAAGCAAAACATTTAACAGATTTTCCTAATCCCCGTTCCAAAATAGCACGGGATTTTGCCCCCTCACGCACAATTTCTGTGGGCGACAAGGTAGTTAGAGGTTGATAGGTAGCAGACATCGAACCGAATTCAATTCCTGCATCCCGCAGTTGTCTAATTTCTGGCCATCCCATTAACTTTACTTCTTCACCTTCGGCTTTTTCCCAACTATTTGTCTTTCCAATCGACTCGGCTACTAAAAAAACAGTTGCTGTAAAATCATAGCGTTTTAGCAAAGGCCAAGCATATTGGAAAAAGTCGAGATAGCCTCCGTCAAATGTCATCAATACGGCTTTACCCGGTAAAGGAGTTTTATCCCGTTTCGCATTTTGCCAATTTTCCCAACTCGCACTGTAATAACCTTTTTCTTGTAAATCCTGTAGTTGCTGTTCAAAAAAGTCGGGAGTAACTGCATTTAAACCATCGGGAGAAATGCGGCGGTAGGCGAGAATCGGCAGTTTTTCTGTGACGCTGTTATTGTTAAAATTTTGAGGTGGTGCTGGGTTAGCAACTTCTCGATAAGGCGATTTTTTCCCGATGATTTCTGGTGCATAAAATACTTGTTTTTGTAGCTCGTTTTCTTGGGGAATTTCCATTGTTGTTTCCCCAGCGATTGCTGCGGCTGATGCGATTTCTCGCAGCGCCGCGGCTGGGAATGCGGCGCGACGGCTGATACTGGTGCCGATCGCACCCGATCGCCTGCTGAACATCACTGCATTTGGCGGGTAAATGCCACCATAACCCTCTGCATTCAACCATTCTGGCTGATTCGACCTTTGTTGAGCAGCAGAGGCTAAGCGCGATCGCAGCGATTGCTTACCGTCGAGCGGTTTTCCCAGCAAAGCTTCTCGCACGGTGGCGACGCACAACTCAAAACCGCTATTTCGAGTAATTGTCGATCGCAATTTTTGAGCAGAAACGAAATTATTTTCCACCGCAACCGTGACAATACCGACAGCAACGCCGCCTACTTTCACCAGGACATCTATTTCAGAAAGCTCAACTTTTATATTAGGTAATTCCTCGCTAACTTCTACAGCAATTAAATCTTTTTCGAGCGTAATTGTTGGGACTTCTTCGGCTATTTCTGATTTGTAGAAATCATCCAAATGCCAATGCAAACGCCCCCATAATTCTTGCAAAAATAGCGTCCAGTCATGTTTGGCGCGCAACGGTTTCAGCAAAGTTTCCCACAATCTATTACCTTTTTCGCAGCGATTGCGTTGAAAGTAGCGATCGAGAATTTGCCAAGCAAACTGGGCTGCGATCGCATCCGCCAACACCGCACCAGCCACAATCCCGTCGCAGACTGGCAATTCCACAACACCGAGTTTAATGCCTTCTAATTGAATTGTACAGTGCAGGCGATCGTATATTTGCAAAGTGTAAATATCCGAAATTGGTTCCCTCACTTCTACCGTAACTTTCCAGGCAATTTCACCCTTGACTCGCTTAATCTTATCTAAAATATCTTTAATTTCATTAGTCGTAAAAATTTTATGATATTTGTGAACATTACTCCTTTTAACCTCTCTCTCAATTCCTTGGTGCCAAGGTAAACTCAAACTGAGACTAGCTGCTTTTTCTTGATAAAACTCCAGCATTTTTGCGTCATATTCAACCCCCATAAAATGACAAAGCTCTTCTAATTTCTTGACTTTATTATCGACAATTTCCTCATACTTGACTAATATATGATTAGAATTTTTAGCATATTTGTGACTAATTAACGTCGCCTCCTTCCAGCGATGAATACAGTGGTTTAAATCCCAACCAGGCCCCCACAAATCATGAGAATTCCTAGTAACCTCATGCAGAGAAGCTATTGTATCCATACCATTTCGCAAAATATGTATAAATTTCGCATCCGGTAAAAATCGCTCTATGTCATCAATAAAATATATATGTTCCGGCGTTTTTTCCAACCAAATGCTTTTGTTTTGTTCCGCAGCCAAACCATCCAAAACTCCGACAAACCAACTAACTTTAGTTCCCAAACTTTGACTGTCATCAAAACCTTGCAAAAGTTCAGGGCGATTAATCTCATCTTTAAAAAAAGTTTCCACCCTACCTGGAAACTTTCCCGCAAACTTCTTGTAAAGTAAATATTGAAAAAACTTAGATTCAGGAAAAGAAATAACTTCAGGATGAGCAGCCAATAAACTTTGAAGCATTGTTGTGCCGCTTCTCGGAGAGCCTATTAAAAATATCCGTTTCATTTTTATAGCTAATAAAGGGTTTGTGAATTAGATTTTTTTTTACGAACCGCAGAGAGCGCAGAGGGCACTGAGGAAGAGAAGAAAGAGGTATGATTGATGTTCATCTCTGGGCTATCTGCGGTTAAAAACTTTTTTCCTAACTCCAACTAAAATCCTCATGCAACAAATCCGAAAGTTCCTGATTGTAAGGTTTGAAGTAATTAGTCAATTTTTCTGCGATTTCCGGTGGCATTTGGCTGTATTCATCGAGATGATTGATTTTATCTTCTTTACCTGCATTCTCACTAATATCCAGAAAATTCAATACTTCGGAAAAGACTTTGCCTGTATGTGTGTAAAAATCTTCGCTCTTGAGAATTAGCAATTGTTCTCTCGGAAAATAGTCGAGCCAATTTTTGATTTGTTCTACATAAATTCCCCGCGACAAATAGGAATAGTGCTGGTGATTGAAACTGTAATATTTTTCATCGGCTTTGATTTTTTCAATCTCACCTTTGAGTCGATCGCCCTCAGAGGCGATCGCCTTTTCAAAATCCAACTTTTCGCAGCCGTTTGCCACTTCTAAATGATAGTGCATCCACGCTCGTTTTACCGGGTTTCGCAGCATTACAATCAGCTTAACATCCGGGAAACACTTGTAAACTCGCTCCGCTACCAAGGGATGATAAATATAGTAAGCAGTCATCTCCCAAAGGAGCACTTTCTCACTCGCTACACTCCGCGTCAACTGCTTGCTGTACCACTCAATACCACGCTCGAAATTTAATTCAAAAAAGTGAATGTCCCGCGAACCTTCTTTGATAATTTGCAAGTGATTTGCGAGATAGCTGTATAGAGATTCCGTGCCGCAGTTTTGAGCACCAATCATTAAAAAATCAGGTTTTTGCTTGTTTTCCAACTGAGTCAAAATCTTGGCGTAGCCGGGATTATTCTTATCCAAATCGTAAGTTGCAGCGGCTGGTTCGGCTAAATCCAGAAGCGGCATTTTGCCCTCAAATTCCCAGCGGTACGGCGGACAAAGAATCGTTTTTTGGTTGACAGTCGATCGCACGTACAGCGGATAAACCTGCCAATGATAATCGTAGGCGTAAGCCAAAGTTTCCTCGTAAACCCCAGCATTCACGTAATACTGACCGTTTCCTAAATCCAGCCTGTCTATTTGCAGCCGGATTTTGCCTTTCCCCTTTACAAGCGGCAGCAGTCTGCCCATTTGATTAGTATTAGTCTCAAAACAACTTTGACCATCATCCCGGCTGATTGTCACGGCAAAAATAGCAGCAGAAATTTCCTGAGACACCGAATAATGGATTTCAATGCTAATAGCATCACCGCTATCTATTTCTACATTCGGAAATACTTTAACATCGGTAATTTCTACTTCCAAAGAACCGAAGCGATTCTGATTACCTCGCAGTGGCGAGCCGCTACTTGTAGCTTCAGCACCGCGCAGGGGAGTGTGATTTTCTGTGGACGATCGCATTTCTGACAAATACTGACCGACTACTACTTCCGGTTCCCCATAGGCCACGATTTCACCTGCTTTCAGCCACAAAGCCCGATCGCACATTTTCTGAATTTGCGACGCAGTGTGAGAAATCAAAACAATCGCACATCCTTGATTTTTAAACTCAGTTATCTTATTCAAACATTTGGTTTGAAAAGCCACATCACCAACCGACAAATGTTCATCAACTAACAGCACTTCTGGATCGGTATGCACCGCCACGGAAAAAGCCAGCCGCATTTTCATCCCCGTACTGTAAGTCCGCATCGGGCTGTCAATAAACTTTTTTAACTCTGCAAATTCCACAATATCGTCAAACCTGCGCGCCACTTCCCTGCGAGTCAAACCGGCCACCACCGCACCCACAAACACGTTTTCTCTGCCCGTTAGATCCGTGTGAAAACTCGCACCCAAATCCAACAAGCCGCCAATTCTGCCGTTAACTTTAATAGATCCTTCCTCAGCCCGGCAAATACCGCCGACAAGTTGCAGCAGCGTTGATTTTCCCGCGCCATTCTTGCCAAGAATTCCCAGCATTTCCCCAGGAGAAACAGTAAAATTTATATTCCGCAGCGCCCAAAAACTCGCCTCCGGCTTCAGCTTCCACCAACCGGATAAAGCGGCTTCCATAATCGTATAAGGTTTCGCGGTAGAGTAGCGGTTAAAACGCTTACCCAAACCTTTGACAATAATTGCTTCACGCATTTACACTTCCTCCACAAAATGAGCGCTTTGCCGTCTAAAAATTCCCAGTCCGATGGGTAAAAGAGCCGCCACAGCCAAGCTCAAAATTAACAGAGCCGACCAATCCGGCTGCATACCTTTAAGAAGTATGGCGCGGTAAGCTTCAATCAGCGGCACCATTGGATTTAAGTAATAAAAAATCTTAAATTTTTCCGGGACGCTGTTGATGTCGTAGAAAATCGGAGTCAGGTAAAACAGCATCTGCAAAACTACTCCCAAAGTGTGTTGAGTGTCGCGAAAAGTGACATTTAAAGCTGCAAGGGGATAAGCAAAACTAACTGTCAACACAAACTGAATAATCATCAGCAGCGGCAACAAAAGTAACACTGGATTTAGATGAACGCCATCAATTAGCAGAAAGATAATTAACACCGGCAAAGCTAACACAAAGTGAATGAGCCCCGTCGTCGTCGTGACTACCGGCAAAATTGCCGGGGGGAAATTTGGCTGCCTGATTAGTGGCTTATGATTGGTAATTAATGCCGTTGATTTAAATAATACCGTTTGAGACCAATTCCAGATTAACAAGCCGCTGAAAACAAAGGAAGAATATTTGGGAATATTAAGCGCTACGACAGAGCGAAACAAAAAGGAAAATACAGCCAACTGTAACAGCGGACTGATTAAAGTCCAAGCAATCCCCAAGGTCGATCGCTTGTAAAGTAATTTCATCTCGCGATCGACCAACACCCGCAACAAATCGAACCAATGAGCCATTTTGCGCCGATAAAGCACCGTTCCCGCATTTCTCACCGCACACCTCCGGCAACTATCTGAGGTTCTGGCCGGGATGCCTCCCAGGGCTGAATCTTAACCAAATTCAGGGTCGGCACCAGGGTCAGCTTGTCAGCAATTGGTTCTAAAAAATAAGCTTCAATCAATTTTAGTGCCATGATTACCATTGTTAATTTCTCTTTCTTTTAACTCTCAATTACTACTTACGATTAATTAAACGGTTAATTAATTACACCTCTATATTCTGTTTTTTCTCTAATCTAACTATGTCAGTTATAGGAAGAACTTTTCAGTGGTTTTTTGTCCACTACTGTAAATAACATTAGATGTTGAAGTAGGGTGTTGTCAACTAAGCTAGGCTCAGAATGAGCAGCACTTTTGGGCATACCGTTAACCGCGATCGCCCGAGCCAGGGGTTCGGCAAACTCAAGCGCCAGAATCGATCGCAAGTGAGCGCCCCGCAGTGGCTCTACACCGAATTTGGGAGTGACGTGACCGACTGACAGTTCACCGTAACGGAGGTAAATGCCATCGGGTTTTTGCTCGTCAATCATTAGTTCTGCTGCTTCCCAACCTTCCTGCAAATCGATTTCAATTTCATGTCTGCCCAAATCGCCGCTAGCCGTTCCTTCTTGCATAAAACTAGAAAGAGCCGATCGGGTTTTTAACTGATCCATCACTCCCCGCAAGTACGAGTAAGCCAGTAGTCTCGTCCGCAGCCACCGCCAAGTTCCCCGCATCCCCATGTATTGAAGCCAGTCAAGGGATTTTCTCAGTCCGACAGCCAGCAAATCTAAGGCGGCAGGCCAGAAAAATACGATCGCGACCAAAATTTTATTTACCAGCGAATCAGGAGTTTCGTAGTCTTTTATGTGCAGCGTCGGTTTCATTTCCGGGTGCCGCTGACCGATCAAAACATCCGAACGCCCTTCCGCGCGAGCTCGCCCAAAAGAGCGATCGAGGTTGTTAGTTTCGTGTTCGTAGTGATACCCGACTGCATCCGTTGCCACCGCAAAAGGTACATTTGCTTTGAGCAAGCGCAAGGCAAACTCGTAATCTTCATAGGCAGTACCCGGGCCGAAGGCAGAATCGAAGCCTCCGGTACCAGCAAACAGTTTTGTATCAATAGAAAGGTTCCCACAGAGCAAATCTTGATAAGTGTACCGATGAGTCGGCTTGCTCATCTGGTAAAACTTTTCCTCCCACCAAGTCCGCACTTCTACCTCAAAAAAATTAGTCCTGGATTGCAACTTTGGCGGATAAGGACCGATCGCGGCGCAGCCTGGACGTTCTCGATGAACGCGCCCGTGGTTTTCGACTAAACACGGCATTGCTTCGATGTCATCGTCCAGAAACAACAGCAGTTGTCCAGTAGCCTCCGCTGCTCCAATATTGCGAGACATACCCACACTCCGGCAGTTGGCCTCAATTGTGTGCATTTTAAAAGGAGCTTTGTAGTCTTGTAACATTCCTAAAGTATCGTCAATGCAGCTATCTACGACTACCCTGACTTCGATGAGATCCATCGGATAAGTCTGTAATTGCAGAGCATCCAAAGCCCGCCGCAGCGAAGAGCTTCGGTTGTGAGTTATAAGAATGATGCTAAATGTTAGATTTTCCATATTTACATTCGGAACTGGGAATTGGGAATTGGGCGGAGCGAAGGGTTTGGGCATTGGGCATTCTTAACTTATAACCAATAACTAACAACTAATAACTAATAATTTCTTCCTTAATTTTTTGCAACCACTTGCGAGACACAAAATAAGCCTTCGGGCCGCTAATGCAGCCCCGCAGTTGAGCTAAAAGCAAATCACTAGGGATAGAATCCGGTTGCCTTCGCAAAGAAGCAATTAGTTCAGGAATTTGTATGTACCACAGCCATGACAAGGCTAAGATAGGTACGCTGAATTCTCTGTTGACCACAAATTGTTGCGTCCAGAAAGCATAGAGTCCCATTGCGTAGCCTTGGAGCGTGTTTCGCAGTTCTTCCCATGTGCGCCGGTGGCGGTGCCAACTCAAGGCCCTCGGTTCGTAAACGATGCGGTAGCCGGCGCACAAAATGCGAGCAAACAATTGGCAGTCTTCCCCGTTGGCAGTGGGCGTTCCCGGTCCCAAAGCCTCGTCAAACAAGCCGATAAAGTCGATCGAACTTTTCCGCAAAGCCATACTCGCCGAAACCCCCACTGGCGAGACAACCAGCGGGTTGCAGTGCACCCCGTCAAAAATTAGGCGCTCGAAGCCCCGCCCGTGGGGGGTGTAGCGCTCGAACCATTCTTGCGCTTCGCTTTCGAGTTCCAAGGGCATCACCAGCCCCGTGACGCACATAACTCGGGGATCGCTAAAATTCCCCAAGAGCGATCGCAGCCAGTTCGGATCGGGGGCTGCATCGTCATCTGTAAACGCTACGAATTCGTGTTTAGCTTCGCGTAAAGCTCGGTTGCGGGCAGCGCTGGAGCCCGGTAGGTCTTCGCGCACATAGCGCACTTTTGGGTAATTTTTGACCAGTTCCCTGCTAGCGTCGGTAGCCGGACAATTGTCAATTACTAAGTATTCCTGACCGTCGTCGGGCAGCCGCATAAACGCTTCTAAACAGCGCCGCAAATCTTCCGGTCGATCGCGCGTGCAAACTGCTACTGTGGCGATCGGCAATGCCTCCATCGCCCCCCGCTCATCCCATTCTAGAGTGTCGTAGAGCCAGTTTTTCCAAAGGTTATCCCCCGCAGCATCCATCAGTGTTTCCCGCAATTGAGAGCCCTCAATGCGACCTCCGACTACCGAAAGTTGAGCGCTCGCGATCGGCTTTCCGTGCAGTCTAATTAAAACCAAGGCTTTGCTGTAACGCTCCTCAACCGCAATTTCTGGCGGGAGTTTGGAGATTTCTAGGTCGAGAATAGCTGTTGCCATTTTAGATTTTAGATTTTAGATTTTAGATTTTAGATTGCCAAAAAATCATAGAGTCTCCGTATTTTACCGGATGTATTTTAGCCAAAATTGTTGTAGGGGATAGCAACTTATCAATGCCATACTTGCCGATCGCCGATGCGCGAATCAAACATAAAGCCTCATATTTATTATTGCTGTTATTTATTTTTACTTTCGATTACCGGTTGATGTCAAGTTTTTTGTCTAAATAATTTTTGTCGCCGACAGCGATTGCTCGTCGAACACGATCTCAATGGCGAGTGTCATTGGGGGCCAGGGCTACCAAATTTTGCAATTAATGCCAAATCAAAAAAACCCGATTTTTTATTAAGAAAACCGAGTTTTGGCGATCGATCCTGATTTCAGCGTTAATTGCGATCGGCTACTCTTCTCAAAAAAATATCAAACAATCAAACACCCTCGCAATTCAAACTTTCGCGAGTAGTAGTTCTAGTCAAAGAATTCCAACTATCCAACTCCGCCGAACTCCGGTGACAAAGCATCGCCCTCACCCCTTCATCAAGTCCGCGAACCCCAGTAAAATCCGCACCTTCAATGCTAGTAACGTGATCGAAACTAGCATTAGTCAAATCAGCAGCTCGAAAATCAACACCCTGCAATTCCGCACCATTTAACCGCGCATCCCGCAAGCAAGCACCAGTCAAAAAAGCCCTCCGCAAATTAGCACCGCTCAAACCCACACCTTGCAGATTAGCACCAGTCAAATCAGCCCCGCTCAAATAAGCGCCCAACAAATTAGCACCCCTCAAATCCACAAACCGCAAATTAGCTGTATTTAAAAAAGCCCCAGTCAAAATAGCTCCAGGCCCCACAGCGCCACAATTTTTGAATCTAAAACCCGACGGCCAAACTGTAAACGAATCGTAGATAGCAACTTGCAATTTCGAGCCGCTCAAATCAGCACCCTGCAGATTAGCATTCTGCAAAGAAGCCCTGCACAAACAACTGTTTTGCAAAGCAGCCGACTGCAAAATCGCCCCCTGCAAATTAGCACCGCGCAAGTCCGCCTCAACCAGATTAGCACCGCTCAAATCAGCACCGCACAGGTTAACACCAATCAAACTAGCACCCGCGAGGTTAGCACCGTTAAGCTTAGCACCGCTCAAATCGCGATCGTACAAATCAACCCCGCTCAAATCAACCCCCGCCAAACTCTGTCCCGACTTCACAGCAGCCAGTAAACTCTCCGAATCAAAATTTGTGCGATCGATCGTTAAATTAACCATTTCTTTAAAAAAAATACCTCAATCCAACTGATTATACCTTGACCAGAACCCCTCCCGACATCCCTCACACTATTTTCGATTTTTGATTTTTAATTTTCAATTGCGAATCATTTACTGAATGTCGGTTAGAAGCACAAGCCAGCAGTTATCTTCTTTTTGGCTGCTGGAATTACTAAACTTTACAATCAAACATTCTCAAATTGAGTAAAATCGAGAAAACCGCATTGCCAAAAAATCAGCAGAGGTCACAAACACCATGAAAATCAAACCGCCGATGACAATGATGGACTTCTTTCGCAAAAGCGAAGGAACCTGGTTTTCGCAGCGTTCAGTCCATCACTTCGACGCAGTAGCAGACGAGTCAGGCGAATCAAATCTCATCATTCAAATCATGGAAAAAAACCACCCCAAAATTCAAGAAATTTGCGAAAAGCAAGCAGTAAATCCAGCACTAGCCGTCGGTGGAGCTATATTCATGTGGCAGACAACCCTCGACGCACAAGACAAAGAACCAAACCCAAATTACGCAGCAATTCTAGTAGATATTCCCGATCAAAACAATCCCCAATCAGGAAAATTTCTCCGCAACCAAGGCTATGTAGAAGGAATACCAGTTATCGGGAGATACAATTTTGCAACCGATGGAGTATTGACAATCGACACCGAATATGAAAAAAACCAAGGTCAAGAACGCTGCTGGTTTATCACTGACGATTTCCGCGTGCGCGTCAGCACAGTACGCATGATGAACGGCATCAATCTTATGACTTACAGCTCAGAACGCCGCTGCGTCGCACCCGCAGATTTGCAGCAAATCATTCAACAGCAACAACTAATCACTCATTAGTCATCAGCCATATCATGTCCGACTGAATAATTCTTACATATTCAAAGATTTGTAGTATTTGTAAGGTGCGTCGCCATCAAAAATTCATACATCCAATTAACAATCTCAGGGCGACGCACCTTACATCATATTTGAGAAAACAAGCCTAAAAATTATCTAATTTCAATCGCCGATTTTTATTTAACAGCGTTCATCAAACCTAGTATAAAAACTGCCGTATTTAATCCAGTATTGCTTGAGCTCGTGCTGAGGAGTGTGCAAACTCGCCTTAGCTTGATATAGAAGAACTTTTCGGTGATTGCCAATCCAAACTTTATTAATCGGGTGAACGCAAATAAAAGTTCCGCCCAAACTCTCAATGCACTCCCCAAAATTTTCAATAGTAGGATATTCTAGAGTTTCAAATATAAAAAAATTTCCCGAACAAATCAAATGCCGGCTCCGAATCCAGCACTCCATTTTTTTTCTAGCTAAGGGCGGTAGCATAATATTTTAAACATTCAAATTTCCTCATATTACCAAGGTGACTGCAGGCACTTCACTGGCAAAACTTTCGACTTTATCAAACAGCAAAGGCCCTTCAGTCGAGCCCCAAACTTGCTCGCCAGTATTAACATCCATTCCTCGGTCTAAACTTATCCAAGTATGCTCTGTTAATTCCACATCACTCACTAAATAAGTCTCGCATCCCTTGCGATTGATCAAACACTTCTGCCCGGGTTCTACGCTTCCTCGAAATATTTCGCCATCTCTCTTAAATACCATTGAACAGTTATAGCGGCGTTCAATACTATCCGGCGTAATCGTCATCAAAATATCTAATTCTCGTCCTGCACCTGCATAAAGCATACCATCTTTTAGGCCGTAATTTTCTATATAAATTTGAGCTTCTTGTTCGACAAGTCGGTGAATTCCTTGACGGTAAGGATTCCACACATCGTAGTCATAAACTTGTTCGGAATAAAAACCAATGCCACCAAAAAACTCAAAGGGTAAAGGCCGAAACAAAACCCGAATGTGAGCGTAGTTTTGCGGATTTGCAATTGATTGCTTTTGGTTGCTGAAATGCCCGGCCATCAAGCTAGCTAGGGCGATAAGTTCACTTGTCATTGGGTAAAAGGAAGAAGGAAGTTCGGCAACGAGCAATGTACGGGATGTAACGGATGTAAGTCCGTCGGAAGAAGTCATTAGTCATTAGTCATTAGTCATTAGTCATTAGTCATTAGTCATCAGTCATCAGTCATCAGTCATGTTTTGCTGTCGCCTCCGAGATTTCCGTACAACGTCATCAGGCAGAAGGAAGAAGGAAGGAAGGAGACAGAATAGAAAAAACCAGAAGGCAGAAGGCAGAAGGAAAAAACAGCTATTGCTGTATTTGTGACTTCCGAGTCGTGAATCAACGTAGTTGGTAATTCGTAATCGGTAATTGTCAACCACTAACAACTAACAACTAACAACTAACAACTAACAACTAACAACTAACAACTAACAACTAACAACTAACAACTAACAACTAATGACTAATGACTAATTAGCGGACAAACAGCGGATTTCTGATGAAAAAGAAGCGGTGGTAACGCCTGCGCCGTCGCTTGTTTTGATTAGGGAGACGCGGAAGCGCAAATTGGGACTACCGAACCAGATGCGCTCTTCTGCAGCGGCTCGATCGTACTCTGTAATTAAAATAAAAGTTCCGTCTTCTGTCAACTGGTAGCGGCCAACAGCAGGCACTGTCTCAGCATACCCGCGATCGCGCAGCAGTTTCCCCTCGGACGGATTTTCGGGATTTGGCACGGGTACGAGCACGCAACTGCCTTCTAGTACCTCTTTTTCGTCCCAATCCGACTCGCCCTCCCAACTCATCCGAAAAGGATGAGCAGCGTCAGCAGGATCGATATTGTACGATCGACAAAGCTCAACTACTTCTGCATCGTCGGCATTCAGCGCTACAATGTCAATTCTAGAACGAACTTCCTCAAAGTGACTGAATGCTAAATGGTGAGCGCTGCGTTGCGATCGCCATTTGCCAATTGAACGATCGATAAATTCACTTAACTGCATCTGCTAATTTGTAATTTGTAATTTGTAATTTGTAATTGGTAATTTTAAATCAGTTATTGGTAATTTGTAATTTGTAATCGGTTATCAGTAATTAGTTATTGAAGACAACCAATAACCAATAACTAATAACTACTGACCAATAACTACTAACCAATAACTACCGATCGATGACCGCTCTAAGCAACCTCAGTAATGCTGAGGATTTTTCCCCCACTCTTATTGATATACTGAATGTTCTGAGACAACTGGCTGTAACCCACTTCATAAGTTACATTGCTCACCTTTCTCCGAGAGCCGCTACCCTTGACAGCCGAGATCCGAAAACGCTTGCCAGTATTGCTGTAAGCACCAAAACCGCTAGCAGGAGCTTTGATTTTTGTGCCGAGATTAGCCGCTACATCGGTAATCAATTTTGCCTGATTGCTCGCATCGCTGGTAGCATCGCCGCGGTACAAAGCAAACATCCGATTGAAACCAACATTTTTGTTGCCAACTTGGCTGCGAGTGCTGCGGGCATAGGGAACAGTATTCTCGCCAAAACTTGAATTGTACTCGTTGCTATCGAGATAAGAGTCAATTTCAGCATCGTATCCTTGCTCGTTATAAGTGATAACGTGCTGGGAAATTTCCGGTTGATCGGCAGGGGCGCGGCCCAACAAATGCTTAGAATTGAGTTCGATAAACCGATAGGGGGAACTCGACTCAAAAAAGAGCGATCGATACAAATCCGATTTTGCTACCAAGTTCACAAAACCCTTAACGGTGATATCGCCATTTCGCAACAGCGATTCAGCACTGGTTAGCCGATCGCACTCCATCAAGTGTGCGTTACCCAAGACTTGTTTGTAAACAGCCCGAATCACTGTTTGCAAATCATCTTCTGTAGCATTTGCTCGCAGTTCCACAGGTGTCGATTCCACAGCCCATAAAGACATTTGATTTTCTCCTAATTTTCACTTGCTTTGGTAATTGTAATTAGTTCGACCGTTCGCAATGCCAGTCCTTCAATCGTGAAAACTTGCATTCCGAACGATGGAACTATTTTGAGTGGGAGGGATCGATCGGCAACGATATAACTGGTAATTGGTAACTCGCAAATTGTCAAAATTTGCACGCTTCGACGATGCGTAATTCCTCTTTTTTATTGGTAATTTCTCAAGTTTGAATTCATCATTCATTCTTTTGCTTTACCGTCGCAATTACCCTTCGCAATCACCAATTATCCATTACCAATTATCCAATTTCAGTGATGCTGACAATTCGGCCACTCGTGCGATTAATCCGCTGAATTTGGGGAGTCATTCTGTTACCGGGAACAATATATTCCACAGTGCTGCGGCGGCGAGGCTGATTGTACTTAGCACCTTGCACCACAATCTTAAACATCTTTTCAGTCGCGTCGGCATAACCACTACGGCCTCCAGACATCGGCGGTACAATCTTGTTGGTGCTGTTAGTGGCCACAGCATAGGTTAGCTGAGAATCCTTATTTGTGTCCGTTTCGGCAGGGCCGCGGAACAGAGCAAAAATCCGGTTGTAGCCTACTTGTTTTTGACCGACTTGGCTGACAGCAGCGCGGTAGAAAGGTACGGTATTTTCGCCAAAGTTTTCTTGATATTCTTGGCTGTCAAGATAAGAATCAATTTCTGCGTCGTAACCGTGTTCGTTGTACCGGCGAACGTGCTCGGAAATCTCGGCTTGATCTTGAGGTGCTCGACCTAACAAATGTTTGAAATTGAGTTCGACAAATCGGTAAGGAGAAGCTGTTTCAAAAAATCGGGCGCGATACATTTCAGATTTGGCGATCGCCCGCACGAAGTCGCGCACGGAAGTGCTACCATCGCACAACTGAGATTCTGCGCTCGTCAAACGCTCGCTTTCCATCACGTAAGCGTTGCCCAAAACCTGCCGGTAGGCTGCCCGAATCACGACTTGCAATTCTTCCAAACCGCTCGCCGGCCACAGCTCAACTGGTGCGCCCGAAAAAGCTTCTATTCCGAATTTTACTGCTGGTGCTGTACTGACCATTTGTACTTTTCCCCCTTCCTATTCTGTTGATAAAAACCTTTGAAAATCTGCTTTTCTACTCTGTTAAATTCCGCGAGTAGATTGCATCCAAAATAACTGTAAGGCGCGCACTGCGTACCCTACCCCACTCAGCGTTGCATCCGCACTTAAGGTAGCGTTCGCAATACGCGCCTTACTCAAACATTTTGCTGTTTCCTAGCTCACCGGTGTGATGCTAGCAATCACGCCGCCCATTTGGTGAATCCGCTGGTACTCTTGCGATAATTTGTCAAAAGGAACCAGATAGACTTGGTTGCTGCGGCGGAATTTCGAGACGCGGTTGACCACATTCGATCGATAAGCCGTAACTTCGATCCGGTATACCTTGCCTTCTTCGCCAGCTCCGGCTCCGTGACGAGTCCGAGCGCCAACGGGCGAATCTTGGAACGCCCAGCCGTCCGAACCGCCCGAAGGAGCGATTACAGCTAGGGGGGTTTCTTGAATTACGTGCTTGTACAATTTGGGACTGTTACCAGCCAAACTGCCCTTCAGGTCGCTGCTGGAAGCACCGCGCAGCAGTTGGAACATATAGGTAAAACCAACCATGTTCTTGCCCGTTTGGGTTTTGTACCCGCGGTAATACGGTACTATGTCTTCCCCGTAAGCATTTTGGTATTCGTCGCTGTCGATGTAGGCATCGATATCAGCTTCAAAGCCGCTTGCATCGAGGATATTGCTGTGATGCTTCGTTTCTTGGTAGCCCTCTGGCGCTCTACCTAACAGGTGCTTGAAAGTCAGCTCCGTATAGCGGTAGCGCGGACAAACGTCAAAAAAGCGCGATCGGTAAAGTTCCGATTTCGCAACTTGGCGCACGAACTCGCGGACGCTGATTTCGCCGCGTTTGAGCTGCGATTCGGGAACCGCAAGCCGTTCGCTTTCCATTACATAAGCATTGCCCAAAACTTGTCGGTACACTGCTTGAATTACGGTGGCGGCTTCCTCATCCGAGCGTCCGGGCCACAACTGAACAGGGTCTGTGTCTTCAAATAGGGCGACGCCCAATTGAGATGCAGGTCCAAAAGCCATTTAAACTCTCTCCTGGATAGCCACAAGGTTTGCTTAGAAAAATGTATCAAACTTTTACAAAGAAACCGATCGAACTCATAAACTCCCTCTCTGCCCTGACAGCAGCAGTTAGCTAGCGCGAGTCTGGTTCTCTAAGTTTTTCTTATTGGACTATACACCGCCCTCAAAACCCTAGAGATGAAGAATTGTAAAGTTTTGTCAACATCTTTGGGCTGCTGAATTAAAATCTTCTCATAAATAAAGATTAGCTTTTAGCAGGCGCAAATTGTGAAAAAAGATTTAAAACTCAGAATACGAGATCGAGTTCGCTGCTATTACAAGGTGCAATAAAATTTAACTGTTGATGCCCGGAACCAGTAGCATTAAGTTTGTCGAAAGGCAAAAACCCAAGGTCGCTGCCTTCGGAAAATCGCTTTCTTGGCGCTGCATCAACTCTTAAAGTTCTATTACTTTCCTTGCACGGGAGCCGGAGCCTTCGAACCCAGATTAAACTCTAGGATCTTCGCCGACAACGTAGGAGCGACCGTTTTGTTTGTCGGGAGCCGTGGTGGCAACAAAGTCTTTTAGTTTGTCAAAGCTGGTCGATCGCGCGTCGGTAACTGAACTCGATCAAAATGAATGCAGTCGCAGCCCATATTTTAGATCTCGCGATACTGCAAATTGCGCGCAAAACAGGGGACTAAACCCAGTGATGGATCTCGATTGTTTACCTTACGGCGCAGGCCACGCACAGGAAGGCGTCTGTTTGCTAGTCCGCATGGGGCCCCACCGCATTTTACTTGACTGCGGTGTACAGGATGTCTCGCCCCTGTCAGCGAAACTAGATCGATCACTCCCAGCCGATTTTGTGGTGTGCACCCACGCCCACTCCGACCACGCCAGAGGTTTGCTAGCACTTCACAAGTCTTTCCCGCACTTGCCAATTTACGCCAGCGAAGTCACAGCGCGACTGCTACCGCTCAACTGGCCGGAACAATCTCAGCAGCCGGAGTCCAGGTTCTGTCAGGGACTGCCCTGGCAGTCGTCGATCGAACTGCGGCCTGGGCTGACCGTGCAGTTGTTCCCGTCGGGCCATTTGCCCGGAGCGGCCACTGTACTGCTGACCTATACAGCCCCCCACCGCACCTACACCCTCGTTTACACGGGCGACTTTTTCCTGTCCAATTCTCGTTTGGTGGAAGGTTTGCCGCTGGGAGAACTCCGAGGCATGAAGCCGGACGTGTTAATTTTGGAAGGCAGTTACGGCACGGCGCGCCACCCTCACCGCCGACAACTGGAAAATCAATTAGCCGATCGCATCCACCGGGCGATCGGCGACGGGTACTCGGTACTCCTGCCCTCACCGGCGATCGGTTTGGGTCAAGAACTGCTGATGCTGCTCCGCAGCCACCACTATTTCACCGGTCGCGACTTGGATATTTGGGTAGACGGCACCGTCGCCGACGGCTGCGACGCTTATCTGGAACTGCTGCCCCAATTTCCCACGGCTGTCCAAAATTTTGCTCTGCACCAACCTTTATTTTGGGACGACAGGGTGAAACCCCGCGTCCGCCGACTGTCGGCCGAAGGGCGCGCCGGATTGGGTTCTACACCTTGTATTGTGATTACTGACCGCATTGCTGATTTGAATTTGTATGTTGCCGATCAGACAAATCCTTGGATTTTGCTCGCACCTCAAAAACCCGGATATCCGCTCCGGGACTGGCTGCCTAACTGGGCAGAATCAGGAGTCAGAAGCCTCGAAACTTATTTGCTAGCCGAACACTGCGACGGCCCGGGGACTACCCAACTCATCCACAACTTGCGTCCCCAGCACGTAATTTTTGTGCATGGTTCCCCCGCCTATTTGGCTGATTTGTCTAACTTAGAGGAGCTCCGCAACCGCTATCAGTTGCACACTCCGGCGACGGGTACGATCGTTGAATTGCCGATCGGGGAAATGTTTTTGCAGCCCGCGATCCCCGAAACTAACTATGAAGGAGAACTCAGCGAATTAGGCACAGAGGTAGCAATTAGCTTGCCGAGTCCGATAACAGCCGATCCTCGGTGGGCCAACTTTGCCGATACCGGTTTAGTAGAAGCCCGCTGGCAAGGCGAAGAACTTGTACTGCGCGGCATTTCCCAGCGGGAACTGCTTTTTCAAGGCAGCCCCGTTGCCACCAACCTCGAATGCTGCGGCAATTGCCAGCACTACCGCGGCCAGCGCTGTTGGAACCAGTCCAGTCCTTTGTTTGGCTTTAAAGTTACTCCCGACGGTTACTGTCCGGTGTTTGAATCGATATCGGAGTCAGAACTTTTCCTAGATGCGGAAACAGAAGGCGATTAAACTGTCGGGCACATTAAAACCAGCCCGCACCAAGACAAACAAAGGAGAGCTTCTCTGTTTTGCATTAATCAAGATACTTGAGTTGCAAGCTCTAGCTAAGCTGTTGTGCATCCCAATTGTCTGTGGTGATTGAGGGGGAGAGTGGGAGAGTGGGAGAGTGGGAGAGGGGGAGAGGGGGAGAAGATTTTTGATCGATCCTCGAAATATACAATTTAAATGCACAACAGCTTAAGACAGGCTAGCGCCGTGTCCGTGGGAGCATCTGTGTTTTGTATTGATAGTGCTGTCCCCGATCGCGAGTACAATACGAGAGCGGGGACAGCACTATCATCAAAAAATGCTTTTTACAAAGCCCCAGATGCTCCCCTGTCCGTCCCACAAAAATCTTTTTTTTCTTGTGATACGTTGATCCCCGCAGCGTCCCCAAAATTTTATCAAAAAAACTGAGGCAAGAAATATTCTGCTTAAACCCAATTTTTTGGTAATTCTTCCAGAAAAAAGGGAGAAAAATCGTTTGATTTTCCCCCAAATCTTATTTTTGATTCAAGCACGAGCTCAAAACTAATCTAAATTCGAGTCGGGGTAATGATTGCGAATTTGTTCCGCTTCGGGACAATCGTCAGAAACTAGGGGTTCGCAGTTAGTTCTCGACACCGAAGCCAACTTCTGGGATACAGCTCCAATACTTTCTAGACGCACCATTTCTTCCCAGGAGCTAATTTCATCTTCTTCGTCGGTTTCGTAGCGCAGCGTGACTAGATCCCCTTCAATATCTAGGATACGAGCGCGCTCTATCCAACGTTGCTGATCTCGAAGAAAAATAGAAACCTCACGACCATCACAACAGAGTTGATAGATTTTGCGCTGTAGCATTTGTCAGTTCTCCTGCGCAGTGTATTTGCTTAAAAAGATTGCCTGTTTACATTGACATAATCCCCAACCTCAAGGCATAGGGATTCTGGATTTCAAATAGCTTTCAGCAAGCACAGCTTGCCTGACATTGCCTATTCCGATAGTTGATGCCCCAACCTATTTGAGATTTTTGGGATTTATAGAGTTGAGACCGGATTGTGACATCTGGCTAATCAACAATACGTAACTTATCATGAAAGCCGTCCTATAAGGACTGGACTCCTATGCCAATTGTTCCGTAACGTACTTTGGGTTTGACATCGGAAGGCAGCCATATTGACGAGCCAGTTTCACGTTTTTTTGAAACTTCAACACCGATGGGTGTTACTAAATTTGATTTTACCACTAAATCTATCTAGTACGCCATTTATCCGATCGCAGATTTTGCAGCCACCGACATCTCTCGCCAGACGCATTTGCCACAATACATCCCAGAATCAGGATTTGAGGGAGCGATCGAACCCTCAGAGACACCAAGCAAGCGAGAATAAACACAGTTCGTAAGTAATTGGACAGAATTAATTACACACTGATTTTTTGCTGATTCTTTACTAGACAAGGCTTGTAGCCCAGAGTTTTGTGTAATTAATTGTGTCTTACTACTTATTGCGGATGACCGTCCGCTCAGTTCTGCAATACCTGCATTCCGCACGCGCGATCGAATCTTACTGCGCTCAATCGAGCCGACATGATAAAACTCTTCGTGACTCGATCTCCCTGTCGCGGTGCTTGAGGCAGCGCACAAATGCTCTGCGATGATTGCACAGACCGCTTTTACATAGTATAATTCTGCGATCGAGCTGTTGATATCCCACCTGATAATAAGGATTTTCGGGCGATCGGGCAATCCAATCACCAACGGAAAATCAACAGTTTCAGACCGCGACTTCAAAACAGTTCGGACTGTGGGAAGAAATTGCGATCGAACAAGTGGCCGCGACTTTAAGACGCTGTAGAGTAAAGTTAAGCAAAATAGGAAAGCCCCTTAGCGATTAGAGGCGAACCGATCGAGAACCGGCATACCAAAGGGCGATACCAGGGGCTCGACAAAGCTCCAAAGTACACCTCCGGGACTTGCACGCTCAACTACCAGCGTGACTGCGACTTTAAAACCGAGCGTCAAGTCAGTATTCACACGCTAGATGGTCGAATTGTCCTCCCGACGGCTACAACCAGCACATCTATCTGATTGCTTAGTGCAAGGATATCGGTGCTGCGAAGATTGTCTGTCGGAAATTCTCGAAGACTGATTAATTGATGGTAAATCTACAGCTTAAAATGCCTGCTCTCGCTCCACTAAATATCACTAGAATTTATGGTGTGGACGCGGGTTTGAGATATCTTTGCCTCGAAACAGATTTGCCAAACAAGTCTAGTTTCTCTTCGGTCAAGGTGGCACTGCACAAAGCTAAACTTTATCAACAAGCCAAACAGTCCTTTCAGCGTAAAGATAACCGTTCGGCTTCGCGAATCTTAATCGTATCGTCGGGACGGAAAAGACGATTTATTGCTGATGCAAACACCAGATAGCGATTAATATTGCTAATGTTAATGGTTTAATTAAACTCAAATATATGGCCAAGACACCGGATAAATTTAAATCGTATTAGCAAAAATACGAACAACAAAAAGCAAAAATTTAATCAAGAAGTAGCTAAATAGTTGTTGCTATAGTTACCCATTTATGTCTGCTGTAAGGCTGCGTTTATTGGCTAAATAGCTAAATTTAGGTGCATCATATAGCGGTGATCAAGCATTGTGAGGTATGCCCTATGCCCGGTTTGGCCTATGCCCTATGCCGCATAGTACATCATCTTTCTGAGACTCGGCTATACCTCGCTTTAGTTGCTCGGATTCTGGGCAGACCTCTGAGACCGAGCGACCGCAGAAAAAGCTAATTTTTCGCTGTGAATGTCGGGGGTTTGAACTTGATGCCGATCGCGCCGGAAGCAGAAATATTGCAATATATATAAAGCTGCTTGTCCGGGAAGATTTCGAGGGGTACGAGGATATTCTCAGCACTCCCCTAATGTGTCCGACACTGAAGCCAAAGCAGCAATCCTTTCGAGGTTTTTGAAGTTGCGGTGGAATTCAGATGCTGCGCCCCCACCATGCAGCGGTACTCGGCCGGCGGTGGCTGTTAGTTGACAACAAATTAAAGTGATCGATGTGTTAAGGAGGATAATTTATGGTATATGCAGAAAATTGGTCGCAGCCGTCTATGTTGGAACTAGCGCGATCGGGTAACTTTCAAGCCCTGAATTACTGGATTGACAGCTTGCTCAGACCCGAAGGGATTTATGCTCGCGTCGAACAAGCTCAAGCCGGCTGCGTCCAAATCTTAGTAGAATTCCAGCGGGAATTTGCGCCGGATACTACATTACTGGGGAGCACTCTCCGGGAAAGCTTAGTCAAATTTATTTGTCACCAAGTCTGGAGACTCAATTCCCCAGCAGTAGAAGGGGTGCGAATTCACGCGCGGTTGGCGGGAGAACCAGAGATTCTCTGGAAACAGTCGGTGCGAATTGTGACTCCGGCAAATCGGCGGCAGCGGCGCGATCGTTCCCTATTCGTCATAGATTGGGTTAAATTTAAAACGTATCGTTCTCTGCTGCTAGTGGGATCGGCACTTGCTTCATTTATTTTAGGGTGCTGGGTGAGCTACCACGAGGCTCTGGCCGTGCGGTTAGTATCTCCAGTCTCGCCGTACCAGCAAGCTGGGCTAATTTCGGGGCCGCCTCCCAAACGTCCAGATTCGGTGCAAGCGGCTTTGGAAGTAGTACCAGTAGTGCAACAAAAGCAGGTTGCTAATCCCTACGATCCCACCGTAACGCTGATGTTCGGGGGAAATGTGAATCTATCGGATGCGATCGGAGCATCTGCCGGTAACAATTATGATTGGGCTTTTGCCAATATGGACGAGTACCGGCAAGCAGATGTGTCGATGGTTAATCTAGAAAATCCCCTGACTACCTCTACCTTGACCAAGAATAAAAAACAATTAAATTTTAAAGCCGATCCAGAATTGGTGAAAATATTAACAGCGGGAGGAGTGGATCTTGTCAATCTGGCAAACAGCCACGCTATGGATTACGAGGAACCGGGGCTGGTGGAGACTATAAATACTCTAAATAATGCTGGAATTGGGCATCTGGGAGCCGGTAAAAATATTAAAGAAGCTAGGCGTCCAGATATTATTGAGGTGAAGGGTCAGCGGATCGCTTACCTCAGTTATTATGATACCGACCTTAACTCTGCCGACCAAGGGAAAGCTGGTACTAATCCCCGCCGCAACAATCGCGTGGCAGAGGATATTCGAGCTCTCAGGGGTCAGGTAGACTGGATTATTGTTAATTACCACTGGGGAGTTGAGTTGGCAGATTATCCGGGAGATTGGCAAATTGATTTGGCTCGGTTTACGATCGACCAAGGAGCAGATTTGGTAGTGGGACACCACCCCCACGTCCTCCAAGGTGCAGAAGTGTACAAAGGCCGCCCAATTGTTTACTCGCTGGGTGATTTTATATTCGGCGCGAATGCTCGCAGCGATTACGATACTGCAGTCCTGAAAGTATCGCTCAAAGACAGGAATATGAAGGTAGAATTTCTGCCTGTGGAGGTGAAAAAGTTTCAGCCGAAGGTGGTGAATGGGGCGGCGGGCGATCGGATTCTCAAACACGTCGAACAAATTTCTAGTATTTTCGATCGCCCAATGCGATCTTCTGTAGTTCTAGATGCCACAATTAACTCAGGAATCACACCAAAAACTCCAAACTATCCATTGTCCCCAGCCAAGAGCGGTATCGACGGGCCAGGGCTGAATTCGCCCAAAACACCAGGTGAAAGCAATCTGCCAGACTCAGCACCATCCAAACCTACTCCGATTTTGCCAGCTTTGCCTGCAGCGCCCAAACAGCCGGACAACTCCTCATTATTTCAGAACGGCGCTGGGCCTGCAATTGAGTCAAGCCCGCCTCAAAATCAAGATTTGCCGCCGCGCATCTACCACACTCAACCTCAAAATCCTAACCGGGAAGCAGATCCGTTTACCAAAGAGCCATTCATCAAAGAACCGTTTATTGCGCCCCTATCTGGGAGTCAAGGAGGGGCGATGAGTCCCCAAAGCTATCTTCCCCCGCCTCGGGCTCTATCTTTCAAAGTCGAGGTCAAAGAGCAGCAGACACGCAGGAACATTCCAGACACCAGCAGAGATAGGTCTAAGCAGCCGATCGCGCTGCCTCCTATAATAACTGCGAGGATGGGGACGGCCTATGAAAGTCGGATCTATGATGCACAGGGGTAAAAAAGGGGCGGTAATGGGCAAAAATCAACTAGCAGCGACCAATTACGACCGATTTACTAAGAACCAATGATCGACGACCTACTACTGATGACAAATGTGTTTGCGATCGCGCTGAAGCAAAAGCAGTATAAAACCTATATCCTCTCCGACGAAACCGCTAACTCTACTCTAGAAGTTGTGCCGGAACGGGGCGGTATTGCCACTAGCTGGCTGGTTGAAGGCAAAGAAATGTTGTACTTGGACGCGGAACGGTTCGCCAATCCCGATCAAACTGTACGCGGCGGGATTCCCATCTTGTTTCCCATCTGCGGCAATCTCGCCGACCAGACCTACACCTACAAAGGAGTCTCGCGCCAGCTCGAACGACACGGCTTTGCTCGCGATTTGCCTTGGACGGCGACGGAACAAGTCACGGAGGGTTGCGCGGCTCTTACCCTAGTGCTTAAAAGCGACGAGAAGACTCAAGCTGTTTATCCGTTTGATTTCCAGCTAGCTTTTACTTATCAAATTAAAGGCAATTCTTTGGAAATTGTGCAGGAATACACCAATCTTGGTGTCGAGCCCATGCCCTTTTCTAGCGGCTTGCACCCTTACTTTTTCGCTCCCGACAAGACAAATCTGCGCTTTCAGATTCCGGGGATGCAGTACAGAGATCGGAATACCCACTCTAAGGGTTATTTCACGGGGGTTTTTGACCCGACACTGGATGAAATAGATATTTCCTTTGATGAACTCACGGGTCTTGCTGCTATTGTTACTGACGCGGCGCGGGGCTTGCGGCTCACCCTCAGTTACAATTCCAGCTATGGGAAGTTGATCTTCTGGATGATCGAGGGCAAGGATTTTTACTGTCTGGAACCTTGGACTGCTCCTGGAAATGCTCTAAACACTGGCGAACACTTGATTTATTTGCAGCCGGGAGCGACTTGTGAGACGATCGTGCGGATGACTGCAACTTTTTTCTAAAAAACACTTGCTATTTGAAATGATGGGTGCTACTGTTAGAAATTGTCTGCGGTAATAACGTTTACACGGGTCGCTAGCTCAGCGGTAGAGCATTCGGCTTTTAACCGATTGGTCTCGGGTTCAAATCCCGGGCGACCCATTAAAAATCTAGAATTTTGAGTTTCGAGTTGAATGCTCGGAGCTCGAAATTTTGTTTTTTGAGCTTTTAAGTAGAAATTTGGAAAGATAATGCGCGATCGGCTACAAATTGTCTTAAGATTATCGTAAGAATTGAGCTTGTCTAAAATTCACGGCCCAGAAACACAAATAACTAGGAGGAATATCTATGGCGCTTGTACCTATGCGACTGCTGCTCGACCACGCGGCTGAAAACGGTTACGGCCTACCGGCTTACAACGTCAACAACATGGAGCAAATCCAAGCCATCATGCGCGCTGCTGACGAAACCAACAGCCCTGTGATCTTGCAAGCTTCTCGCGGCGCTCGCTCCTACGCTGGGGAAAATTTCCTGCGCCATTTGATTTTGGCGGCAGTTGAAACCTATCCTCACATTCCCATTACAATGCACCAAGACCACGGCAATGCCCCCGGCACTTGCTATTCTGCCATGCGCCAAGGTTTCACCAGCGTGATGATGGACGGTTCTCTGGAAGCGGATGCTAAAACTCCCGCCAGCTACGAGTACAACGTTGAAGTTACTCGCGAAGTTGTGAAAGTGGCTCATTCGATCGGCGTTAGCGTTGAAGGCGAACTGGGTTGCTTGGGTTCTCTGGAAACAGGAATGGGCGAAGCAGAAGACGGCCACGGCTTTGAAGGTGCGCTTTCCCACGATCAATTGCTCACAGATCCCGAAGAAGCTGTTAATTTCGTCGAGCAAACCGGCGTTGATGCTCTCGCAGTGGCGATCGGCACTTCCCACGGCGCTTACAAATTCACCCGCAAGCCGACTGGCGAAATTTTGGCAATCAGCCGCATTGAAGAAATTCACCGCCGCTTGCCGAATACTCACTTGGTAATGCACGGTTCTTCTTCTGTACCCCAAGAATTGCTGGAAATCATCAACAGCAACGGCGGCAAAATCCGCGAAACCTATGGCGTACCTGTGGAAGAAATCCAAAAGGGTATCAAGTGCGGTGTTCGCAAGATCAACATCGATACTGACAACCGTTTGGCGATTACCGCTGCGGTGCGCGAAGCTTTGTTTGCTAAGCCCGAAGAATTCGATCCGCGCCACTTCTTGAAGCCGTCGATCAAGTATATGCAGAAGGTTTGTAGCGATCGTTACAACTCTTTTGGTTGCGCCGGTCAAGGTACAAAGATCAAGCAAGTTTCTTTGGACGATTTCGCAGCTAAGTATGCTAAGGGCGAATTGAGTTCTTCTACTAAGAAGACTGTCGCTGTTTAAGAATTTTAGGTTTGAGATTTGAGATTTATCTGAAGTCTAAAGTTTGAATAGCCGGGTAGCTGCGAAGTTGCCCGGTTTTTGTTTTTTTGTTGGTGGACAGAAACTCCATAGAACAGTCTTGAACGCACTCGCGTCTGCACAAGCGCGTTTTGTACGGGAAATCCCGCACCCGGTTGCCCCAGTCGGTGATGTTACCTCCAGCATTATTACTGCTGGCGAATACTCTCGATCAATTCAGTCCTTGCTGCTAAAATATCAGACATTTGCACGCAACGAACTAGCAAAGTAATATCTAAATCTGGCAAAAATTCACTGCGGGAAATTTGCTCGTAATTATTTTCCTGGAGTCCATAAAGCACAAGCTGATTATTTTCCCAAAACCAGACTTCAGCGATTTTCAAACGCTTGTATTTTTCTAGTTTATCTATGCCACCGCTGGTAATAGTGACTTCTATTGCTAAATCTGGATGTGCTTTTTTGTCACCTAAATAGTAAGACTCATCTGGTTCAAATGACACATCTTGAGTTTTGTCCCTGCGAGTTGCATTGCCAACTGGAATAAACTTAATACCTTTTTCAAAAAAGTAAGCTTCTAGCAAAATAGCTAGCATTTTTTTGAAAATTTCATGCGGTTCACCAGTTGTCATAAACTCCACACACCCATCTAAATAAGTTATTCGCAAGCCTGGGGCATCTTTTATTAAGCTTTCTAGCGCCTCGAACTGCTCCCAAGTATAATAACCGGGTAAGAGAAAGCGTTGTTCTTGAAGAGTTGTTATTTGTTCTGAAACTTGTAATATCATGGGCGTAATGCTCCGAATAAAAATCAGTAGCCCTTGCTTAGCATAACAAAAATAGGGACTCCAAATCAAAAAAAATCACTCGTGTTTGAGTTTTTTATTATAAAATGAAGTTAATCAATGTTGGAAATTAACTGCTTGAATCAAAGGTGAACGCATGGCAAAGGTTATTGCAGTTACAGATGCTATTAAAAGCCTTGCTGAGGCTGAATCAAGGTTGAATTTGAGCAGAACTGAGGATGAGGCTTTTTTTACTGAGTGGCTAGCCCAATTGCCAAATCCCAGCGATTCTGAACAACCTGCTTTGGATACGCTACGACGCAGATTGCTATATCATAGAGCAGATGGAGAGTTGTTAGAAGGGTCAGTGACTTTGCTGGTGGCATCACCTTTGTTAGAACTGGCGGGTTTCTACGATCCACCGTTTAGAATGAAGGCTGAGGCTGCGGTCGAAATTGCGATCGATGATGGGGAAGAAACCCTGCGCGGACGCATTGATATTTTGATTTTGCAGAATCAGCTTTGGGTAATGGTTTTGGAGTGTAAGAAGACTACGATTTCGGTGCGATCGGCATTACCCCAAGCATTAGCATACATGATGGCAAATCCCGATCTGGATAAACCGAGATTTGGGATGTTGACGAATGGCGATGATGTGTTGTTTGTGAAACTTATGGCTCAACCTACGCCCGAATACGGGTTATCGCGGGCATTTTCGATCTATACTGTGCGTAGTGAATTGCGATCGGCATTTCAAGTCTTGAAGCATATAGGGCAAAGCATTACTAGCTGATAAGTTAATGTCGATCGTTTTCCCTAATTTCTGTTTCAATTTCATCGGGAAAAGCTTCGGCATAGGCCCAAGCGTTAGCAATATCAGTAGCAGAGAGAGATAGATAGCTTGTGAGTAAATCGGCTTCACTATAACCAATGCGACGAGCTTCGACAAGTCCCCAAACGGTGATGCGAGTTCCTGCAATGCAGGCACTGCCACCACAGACATCAGGCGTTTTTTCAATACCGCGCCCCAGGGTGATTTTGCCCTGAGATAGGAGTTGAACAACTTGAGCTTTTTCGTCGTCAGAGAGTGCCAGCAGTTGAGGCTCTAATTCTTTCAGCGTCATGGCAAACAATGGAATTGCGACTACTGATTATTCTATCTAATTTATTCTATTTAGTTTGCGATCGCACGGGTGCGTCGAAACCGGGTTTTTGGAGAAAATACTGCATCGAAGCCTTTAATCTCGCTGAAAAACCCGGTTTCTTTGGTATTTATTCGTAATATCAAGAAACCCGGAGGGCGGGCACGGGGGCACCGCCCCTACACAAACCCGTCGTTTTTTTTCTTTGAAAAGTATGGGAAATCCCCCCGTGGTTGCCCGGTTTCAACCACCGAGTCTTATCGCAGCATATTGCCTCAATACAGGTGAAATAGTGTAAAATTTTGCTTGTTGTTCTATCAAGCAGCGACGCGATAAAGATTGCAGCGCATTTACCAAATCTGAGGCGGGAATTTGGCTATTTTCTAGCAATTGGGTGAGGTTAATTGCATCGCTTGCTTTGGCTAATAAGGAGATTACTTGTTTTTCTAGTTCGGATAGGCGGCTAAATAGCTGCTGTAAAACATCTTTCAAATCTTCGGGCAACAATATGGTATCATTTGGTAATAACTGATTGACGCAGCCTCCCAATTCTTGAATCAGAGTCGCCACGCTTTTTAACCATAGGGGATTGCCTTGGTAGCGATGAATGAGTGTTTCAATGTTATCGCTTTCTGCTAACCCATAATCTATCAGAATTTTCCGTCCGGCTGCGATGTCTAAACCTTTGAGTTGTAAGGTGCGAATGGAAGTATTTTGGTTTTTAACTTGAGTCACTTCTCTGGGTTGTTCCCAACCAATTAACATCAAGCAGCTTTGATGGGATAATTTTTCTATTTGTTTGAATAAAGTGCGATATTCTTCGCATTCAGGTTTATATTTTCCTGCCAATTCGCCGCTACAAAAAAGGTTTTGAACGTCATCTAATATTATTAAACAGCGATGGTTTTGTAAATACTTAATTAACGGTAATGGTTTCTGGTTGGTTGGGGAGGAATCTTGTTTTTGTGAATTGGAAAAAAGCTGTGTTAGGTTAGATTGAAATTTATCTATGGTGGGGAATTCGTCTAGGGTGTACCAAGCTGCGTACTCAAACTCGTGTTTGATTTGTTGTACGAGTTGTACTGCTAGGGATGTTTTGCCGATGCCGCTGATGCCGGTGAGGGTGATGAGGCGGCTGTGTTGTTGTAGAATCCAGGTGGTGAGGGTTTGGTGTTCGGGAGTGCGATCGAAGAAATCACCCAACTCCGGCATTTCGCTTAAATCTTGATATATACTTTTAGTTTGTTTTGAGTTAGATGTTTCCTGATTTGGTGGGTTTGAGTTTGGTATATTTGGCGGGTATCTAGCTTCTCCACAGATGTTAACGCTGTTAATTTGCACCGATTCTTCTTGTGCAACGTTTGAATATATTGAAACTTCCCACCTCTCCATTGCCGATCTAAAATTTGTTTTATTAACATCTTCCCCTAACTCCTCTGAAAGTATCTGCCATAATTCCGATCCGATTTCCCTGATGCGACTTTCAGAACAGTCAAAGTCTTTCGCTATTTCTTTGTATGTCTCGCGTTGTAGAGTTCCCCGCAGTACCGCTGCTTGTAAATCGTCAAGGTGCTGACCTGTTTTAGCAAATACTATCTTATCCGCGAGGTTTAACATTTCTTTAAGATTCATCTGGCAGGGAGATCCGAGAGTTTTATGTATTGTAGCTCACAACTGCCAATATTTTCGTACATTTTCGTACATTATTGTACAAAGTTAGATTAAACTTAAAGTAAAAGCGAGGGAGAAGTGGCGACAAAATAGAACTTTTTTGGGCTAGACAAACCTTGAATTTATTAAGGATAATGGAACAAGTATTAAAAGGATAAATTGATTTATGAATTGGGAAGATTTTGCCAGTAAAGCAGGTGAAGAAGTTGTAGAAAATGTTGTTGAAAAAACTATAGGAATTAATGGAAATACAGTCAAAACAGTCAAAGCGGTTGCAGAAACTGGTGCTGCGGTAGGTGCGGCTGCCAGTGCTGCAACAGGGTTGACTGTTGCAGCAACTTCAGGAGCAGGAATTACTTCGGGTCTAGCTGCGGCAGGTGGTGTGGTTGGTGGTGGTATGGCGGCGGCTCCTGCGGTATTAGCAGCAGGCCCTGCTTATCTGGGGGCAAAAATAATGAATGAAACTTTGTTCAAAGAGCAATCGAACTTGTCTGAGGAAGAGAATCATGCTCGTGCAGTGGCAAGAAAAGCTACAAACATTGGGGCTGTTGCGGGTTTAGCTGGTGCTGGTGCTGTAACGGTAGCTGGCGGTGCTTCTGGTGCTGCAATTATGGGCACTCTTGCGGGTATCGGTGGCGTTGTCGGGGGAGGTGCAATTGCTGGTACTGCCATAGTTGCTGCTGCACCTGTTGCGGCGGCGGCTGCTATTGGATACGGAATATATAAACTGTTTGGAGGTAAAGGGAAAGATAGTTAGTTCAGTTTGGCTTTGAAAGTCTAATTAATCTGAAGTTTAGCGGAACATTTAATTATGATGGATGAGATAGTCAATAAGTTAGCTGGTCTAGGAGTTGCTGGTTTAGTCTTAGTTGGGCTTGTTGCAACCTCTTCTTATGCAGGAGCCGTAGCAATTACAACTTCGTTAGCTTTTTTAGGTGGTCCTTTTGGGATGATTGGTGGCGCAGTTGCTCTCACCTTGATTGCAGGCGTTTCAAGCATGATTGCAAAGGTTGGGGTTGAGACTTTAGCAAAGGCTGTAGTTCAGGAACTCAAGAAGAGTGGCAGATCTGAGAGCTCTATCATTCAAGAAATCAATAATTTTCCAATGATTACTCAAGGTCTACGTTCCCAACTACGTGAATATGTCCGCCTAGTATAAAAGGAATAAGTGTGATTGCTGCTCTCCATTAGTGCGATCGTCTTTTTTTGTAGGTTGGGTTGACGCTGGTGTCACCCAACCTCTTTTTTTACTTACAATCTTATCCATTTCCACCATTTCAAAGTGCGCTGATTGCACGGAGAGCGATCGCCCCATAACACATAAAGAGCGATCACCCTTTCTTTTTTCTGATGACCGATCGCCTAAAATGAAAGAGCGATCGCCCATAAGCTTGTAGGTTGGGTTGAAGGACAAAACCTAACCTTCATCAGTGTTTAGCGATCGCCCCATCACGCATCAAGAGCGATCGCCCTTTCTTTCACTATTTCTTGTTTCTGATGAGCGATCGCCTAAAATGAAAGAGCGATCGCCATTGGTTGGCAATTAACTTAATTTAAAAGTTTATTCGTCAATAAAACTCAAGACAATCCAAAGTAGCGCTATCGCTCAATTCTTGAATTGCGTCTGCTCCAGCTCGAAGCATTGCTTCCACACTGCTGGTAGGTGTATTGCCACACCGCAGCCAAATCACCTTTGGCGGAGAACCATAAAGACGGCTTCTTTCTGCAAAATCAGCATCCTGAGTAACAATACAAAACCCTTGAATTTTAGCTAAATCCCAAATTTCGCTATCCATAGCTTCTGTAAACCCGTGAAACTGAATATGACTAGCATCCGGGAAGATATCAGCCAAGCGATTCACTAACTTCCGGCTCAAGTTTTGATCGAACAGTAATTTCACCTTTCACCTACTACGGCAATTAAACGATGTTCTCTATCGGCCGCAAATTCAAGACAAGCTCTAATATCTTCCTCTGTTAATTCTGGGAAGTCATCTAAAATTTCTGCATGAGACATACCAGCAGCTAACCAGCCCAAAACATCGTACACGGTAATCCGCATTCGTCTGATACATGGCTGGCCACCACGCTTACCTGGTTCTATTGTAATGATGTTGCGATAGCTCATGGGAAAGGGAATTTGGTATTTATAAAGCCAGTTTAGCCTAATTTTCCATTCTTTTGGTTTTCTGCCTCACTAGACAAATTAATTGTTTCTCTCTTCTCTCAACTCCTGATGCCGAATTCCCTGAATAAACTCCGTCCTTGCCTCAATCCTTGAAGGCATTAAAACACAACGCACCAACAATTCTAAATCCAATTCCGGCAACAAATCACTTTTAGAAATTAGCTCATAATCATTCTCGCGCAGCCCATACACAGCCAACTGATTATTTTCCCAAAACCAGACTTCTGGAATGCGAAGTCGCAGATATTTAGCTAGTTTATTTGTACTACCGCTAGTAATTGTCACTTCTACTGCTAAATCGGGATGCTCTTTCGTTTCACCTATATAATAAGACTCATCAGGCTCAAATGAGACATCTTTGGCTCGATTTTTGCGAGTTGCACTTCCTACAGGAATATATTCAATTTCCCTTTCACAAAAGTAGAGTTGTATCAAAAAATTAAGAATACAACTGATTGTCTCATGTGCTTCGCCCAATGTCATAAACTCGATCCACCCATCAAGATAAATAATTCGCAAACCAGGCGCATCTGCCATTAAAGATTCCAGCGCCTCAAATTGCTCCCAACTATAATAACCGGGGAGAATCAATCGCTGTTCGGCAAGCGTAACTATTTCTTCTAAAACTTGTGGTGTCATAGGTATAGCCATTTTATTTTAATATTGCTAGCCCTTATCTAGTGTAACCCTGGTAGGGACAGCATGAAATCCCATTCAAAACTTAGCGAACAAAGTCGAGCTTACTGCGGCCCAATCCCCTTCAAAAACTCCGTCCTTGCCTCAATCCTTGAAGGCATTAAAACACAACGCACCAACAATTCTAAATCCAATTCCGGCAACAAATCACTTCTGGAAATTAGCTCATAATCATTCTCGCGCAGCCCATACACAGCCAACTGATTATTTTCCCAAAACCAGACTTCTGGAATGCGAAGTCGCAGATATTTAGCTAGTTTATTTGTACTACCGCTAGTAATTGTCACTTCTACTGCTAAATCGGGATGTTCTTTCTTTTCACCTATATAATAAGACTCATCAGGCTTAAATGACACATCTTTGGTTTTATCCCTGCGAGTAGCACTTCCTACAGGGATAAAGTTAATCCCTTTCTCGAAAAAGTAAAGTGCTATAAATATAGCCAAAATACTTTTTATCTCCTCATGTGCTTCGCCCAATGTCATAAACTCGATCCACCCATCAAGATAAGTTATCCGCAAACCAGAAGAGTTTGCCATCAAAGACTCTATAGCCTCAAATTGCTCCCAACTATAATAACCGGGCAGAATTAATCGCTGTTCCCCAAGCGTAACTACTTCTTCTAAAACTTGTGCAGTCACAGCTATCACCATCCTATTTTAAATATTGCTAGCCCCTACCCAGTAAAAACTAGGCAGGGGCATTCTTTCACATTCTAACTTAATGAACTAGCTCGATCGCCCTTTTAGTCAACGCCTCAGCAGTCAACCCGTTAAACGCCATCAACTGACCCGCACTAGCAGTAGTTTCCCCCCGCTTCCAAGCGAAAGTATCACGCGGGCAATTGCTGCGGAGCATCACCGGCTCCAACATCCCAGAAGCACCGCCTGTCACGCCAATCAAGGCATCTCCACCAAACATTTTGGCAAAATTCTCATCGCTCAAAAAGCCGCCGTCAGCTTCGGAACAAGTATCCCAAGCAACATCGCTTGGACGGTACAAGCGGCGCGGATTCACAACAGAAACAATCCGTACTCCAATCCCTTCTGTTTCCAAAAATGCTGCGGCTTCAAACACTGGCATTAAAGTCATGTCGCCCACAACAGCAAACACCACTTTCTTACTTCCCCCTTGATTTTGGGATGCTTGCGGAGAATCAATTTCGTGCAGCACAATTGCACCGTCTTGCAATCCTTGGCGAGTCTGTGCAAAAGTAGTGCGAATTGGCAGCGGAGACTTGCTCGCAGTAATCACAACACCCTTATTTCTGGCACTCAAAGCCCAATCGTAACAAGCTTGAATACTGTTAGCATCCGGTGGAAACAAAGGAAACACATTACCGTTACGCATCATCGCCGCAAAATAAGCTTCAATTTCCGGGCGTTGGTGCGTCCAACCATTGCGGCCTTGCTCCAATGCACCCGCTGTAAATAAGGTGACAGCAGCCGGAGTTGGACGGCGCAATTCTGCCATTGCTTGGGTGACAGTTTGCCAAATTGGTAAACCGTTGATGGCAAAAGATTCGTAGGAACACCACAAACTCCGCGCTCCGAATAGCGATAAACCTACAGCCAAACCCGCGCAAGCATCTTCGCTCAAAGGTTCGTAAACTTGACCGTTTGGCGATTGATTGTACAAGTCATCCGTCGTCGGGTGAATGATTTTCAGAGCTTGGTTGATGTTGGCAATTGCCGATGCTTCATTACCGTCAGCATTGGTGACAAGAAAAGTGCGATCGCGCTCACCGACTGTTCCCACCAAACGTCCCATTGCAGTTGTCGAAATTTTCGCTTCTCCACCCACCGCAAATTCTTCTAAAGGCAATTCGCCCAAATCTGCCAGTGGCAATGTAAACTCAGTAACAACGGTTTTCGCCGCAGGCCCACCGCCCGCCCGCTCGCAATTTGTCCGCACCAACTGCCACGCCTCAGCAGTCAAAGCGCGCTGTTTTAAAGCGCTGATAATGTGCGGAGCATCGAGGGTATCTTTTGGATAAAGGTTGTGAGATTTTGCGCCCAATGCGTGCACGCCAGCACCTTTCAACTGTTTGATAATAAACACAGTCAATTTGCCGCCGAGAGCAGATTTTGCCGCTTTGTCAACTCCTTGTAAAACAGCTTTGGTAAATGCCATCCGCTGTTCGAGTGAAAAAGCAGTGCTGTCAACATAAGCTTCCGGTTGATTTTTATCGTCAAATTCCTTAGCATCAACTAAGATAATTTCTTCAAAACCGTTTCCTTGCCAATAAGCAATCATTTCAGCATTAGTTTTTGTCGAAACCATACTGTGATGTTCTTGGGAATATCCGTTCCAAACTAACACTGGTAAAAAGTTAGTAGCCTTGGGATAAGCAGTGTGGAAATGCCCCATGCTGCTCATTGGATAGGGTTCGCCCATGCCGCCGTCGCCCATTGTGAAAGCAAACAGTTTTCCGGGATGCAAAAGCGCTCCCGCCATTGCAAAATGCTGTCCTTGTCCGAGGGGGCCAGCAGGTGCTAAAAGACCGGGAATGAAACCGGAAAGATGTCCTAACAAACCGTCTTTTTCGCGGAATTTATCGCGCACTTGCTGCACGTTGACAATTCCCATATCTTCTAAAGATCGATCGAGAAACATGGCACTGTAAAATCCCGGCGCGTGGTGCCCCACTTCGGTGACAATGTTCTTGTGTCCGAGCATCACCAACGCGGCATAAGCCTCGGCTTGGCTGGCAAAACCCCCCGGATGTCCCGATGCCTTGCTGGCGGTGACTTGCAGCGTCAGGTAGCGCAGGGCATCTGCTCCCAGCATTGTTTGAAAGACGGCGGCGGGATCTGCCGCATCGGCGATCGACTTGCTCCCCTGGGCGATCGCGGGTGCTTTCCCGTAAGTCTCAAAACCCGGCACTGTTTCGGAGAAATACTGGATTCCTTCGCAAAAACTGGGGATGGCTGACGTTGCCTTCGACGTAGTTGCAGTCATGCTTGATACCTGAAAAATTTGGATTAGATTAATTTAACAGTAATTTTATAACTTATTTGTTGCAAAATATCGCTATTTCTGTTATTGCCAATTATAAATCATTCAAATATCTCAAATTTTTAGATGAGTGCGCCCGACATTTTCACAAGCAAATCAGCGCGATTTTGCCGAAAAAATATCGCCGATCAGATTTCTTCCACGAGTCTTGGAGCGCTATGAAAACCGCAGATTTTAGGCAGATAAACACAAATAAACGCAGATGTTTTTCCAGATTGTTTCTAAATTTTGCCAGCAGTCTATTACAAATTAGGGTTCGCTAACATCTAACCCCAGCCGTTCCCCAACATTAATATAAACGGGACTGCTACTTTCAAAAAGAGAAGGTCTAGCCTTCTGATTCCCCAGCCACACAAAGAAACTGCTGAGTGCTGGAGCCGGATCTTGATCGCGGCGCAGCGTGTAGATCAAACCTTCGCAGGGCCCGTTAACGCGGCTGCTGGTGCAAATCACTTTCTGATTGTTTACAGTGCCTACAGTGACATAATTTAGCTGTTTGTTGCGGCTGTAATTTTCCAGGCGCTGAGTCACTTGTTTGCAGCGAGTCAGAGGATCGTAGCCAGAATCCGAAAAGAAATTAGAATTCCAGCGAATCCAAGGCTCCCTAAACCCTTGCGGATTTTGATAAACCGTCATCGGTTCGCCGGTGGAGGTATCGCAGACAAAGCCTCCTGGCCCCAGATTCGATTGAGTTTGGCTGTAGCCGCGCTGGATCGAAATATTGCTGAGAATATCAAACCCGTTAGGTTTAGCTTGCGATCGCAGCGACATCAAAGAATCGATCGGGATTGCTGCATTCAACCCAGTTTTAATTTCCTCAATTTGACCGTTCCACTGGCTGATCACCGTACCAACAGTATCACCCTGACCGTGAATTCCCACAACAGTGCCATCAGCATCAAATACAGGCCCGCCGCTCATGCCGCGCCTGGTGACAGCTTGATATCGCAGTCCGTATCCCGATGATGCGCGATCGAGACGAGAAGAAACAATACCAGCAGTAAATTCGAGTTTTCTTTCATACCAAGAAGCGATGGGCAGTGGATAGCCAGCAACGTAAATAGTAGAACCGACTACAGCACGTTTTGATTCGCCAATTGGCGCTACTGGATAATTGTCTCGGCTGTAAAACTGGATCAGAGCTAAGTCTATATCGCGGTCGTTTTTCGGCAGCCGCTGTATTCTGATTGCTCTATAATTTTTTTCTAAATGAGTGCGAATGCTGTATTCTTGGGCGAGGCTAGCAACAACGTGATTCGCCGTCAGAACTGTATAAATATTGCCTTGTTTTGCAATAATTACTCCCGAACCGCTAGTAGCAAAACCCAGCGTATTGTTAACTTCGACGGTGCTCAAAGTTGCTACCTGAGCAATTTCTTCCGCTGTTTTGGCACAAGCAGCATATTGTTGGCCGACAATTGCTGTCGCCGTTATTGCACCGGTCAAGATGATTGTCAGCGCCCCGAACCGCGAACTCCACAAATTCATCGCTAACTCCCCAGACATGACGAGACGAACTGCAAATGTATACCGATCGGAATTCCCCAACTGGATTTAACCATTTTTTCCAATAATTCTCGCGTCGGCGCGCTTCCATCTTCAAAAGTATAGACCTCAAAACCGGGCTGTCGATCGCTGCCCCGATCGTTAATTGCCACCAAGAAACCTTTGCCATTAAAAATCCGGCGGCGGTTCACGGCAATTTTAACGTTATTTGTATACCGCAAGCTATAGCCTTGACAAAAAGATTTTGGCAGCAGCAACTCTACAAAACCCCGCGCTACTGCCCACACTTCAGCACCAGCAGGGAATCAGGTGGCGGCGACTGTCCCACCGCCCTGCGTAGGAATTGCTGTCGATCGATCTGTTAACCGCAGATTTCAAGCGTACAAACACCGATCGACACAGATAATTCAATCTTGAAAATTGCCCAACCATTAAGCAACGCTGGAGGATGGCGAAAAAATCGGCTATTGTCCCCCATCATCCGTGCTTTCCCCTAGTTTTTGCCTCACGTCAATGTAAGGAATGTTACGGGATTCATCAAAAGACGGCATCCCGACATATCCTTGACGCCAAGCTAACAAATTATATAAAGAGCCGATCGGGTCTTGGCCTGGTCTGAGAGTATAAATCAAATTTTGACACAAACCGTTGACTTGATTCGCCGTGCAGATGACGTTTTGGCCGTTCATCCGGCCTGCTGTAATGTACTTGAGCACCCGGTTGCGGCGATAGGTTTCGAGGCGCTGGCTGACTAATTGGCACCGAGTTTGTGGATTGTAGCCAGAACCGGAAAAATAATCTGAATTCCACTCAATCCAAGGCTCTACCGCACCTTGAGAGTTTTGGTAAACCGTCACCGGTGCGCCCCTGACGGCGCTGCACGAAAATCCCTTTTCCCTGGGTGAACTCCAGCCGTAACTAGGCTCAAAAGGCACTGTCAGGCTGCTGAGGGCGATCGCGCTTGTCGCCAAAACCTTCGTCAATAATTGCTGTTTCATGATGATGTTCTCACTATTTTTGATGGAATTCGGTAGAAAAATCACCAAATATTGCGATCGCACCCTGAATGCGCCAGAGGCTGGCTGCAAAATTATGTTGTTAGCGACTGGCACCTTTGCAATACCAAATCCGGCTTAAATACCCGCTTTATTTCTTAGTCCGTCTCGGCGGAGGAAAGCTTGTACAGTCGAGGTTTCAACCGCCGACTCATCAGGGATTTTTAATGCGGATTTTGTTTTGTCACTGCACCGAAAGCCCAGTTATGCCACTCCGAAGCCCTCGTAAAATGCGCGGGCCAGTCAAAAATATGTCCTCATTACTACTAATCAAGGTCAAGGTTTCGCCAACCGGAAAAAAGCTGTTTAAATCAGACGGAATAAAGCGATTTGAAACGCTACATCACACCGCTGATAGGTTATTCAATCTGACTGGCAGTCTAGCGTTAGGAGCTTAATCTGATGAGATCCCGACCCTGCAGCAGCGTTGCACGCATCAAGTGCCTTAGCCGTTTACGTGAAACCACACTAAGATCCAGGTAGTAATAATAACTTTTAACTTTTTTCATCTACGTATATCTCTTGCACTGATTCACAAATTATCTGAAATTATCTAATCTAGAGTGTGCTTATCTGCTTTTAATCTGCGGTTTATGTATGGATCCAGAACTTATCCAAGACGTCTTGTATTGCGGATGCCGGGAAATAGTCATAAGTGAGTGTAATCAGGGAGTAAGTGCTTTCTACCACCAAAGTTCACCTTCCACGCACAGACGTTTAGTTGAGTATTAAAAACTATGAACCGTATCTGCAAACAGTTAGGGTATTTAGCCACTGGATTAATTTTGATGGGCGGTAGCAGTTGTTCCAGCTATGATGCAGCGAACTTAACCGCAAACCAGAGCCAATCGCAAACTAGCGCCGGTCAATTCGGAGACCTACAGCTAACGGGAAATCAACTTCAGGCTCGATCGACTCAAACAGCTCCGGCTTCTAACTTTATTTCTCCTGTTTTAGCCAGTGGAGTAGCATCAGAAAATACTGTCACCGTTAAAGTTTATAAGGTAAACAATCTCTGTCAAACTCTGAACCCGGAAACAGTAACAGGCACCGACAATCAGTTAATGTCATCCGTCATTAATGAAGTGTTAAAACAGCAGATTTTCGATAGTCTTGGTTTGGTTGGCTATCGGCTAACGATCGATCGCGACCTCGGAATAGCGACCCTCGATCTGCGGGCCTTCGGGAATTCCCGGCAGAAATTGCAAAATCTGTCGAGCTGTCAAATGCTAGGTTTGTTTGGAGGCGTGCGCCAAACTTTAACCAGTTATGCTCCTTGGCAAATCAAAACAGTGCGTTTTACAGAACTGGGACAGGACATTGTAAGCACCGTTCGAGAATAACCTCTTAAAATTATTGGAGATGGGACTTACGCAATTCTCCCCTGAAAAACAAGGGTTGGGAGGGATTGAACAAACCTTCAAACCCTTTGAGATTTGTTGATGCTGCTAAGTCCTGTGACCCAAACCCAGGTAATTCCTATGACACTACCTAACGGCCCCAAAGCTCCACCCTTTGTGCAGCTAATTCAATGGATCGGCGATCCATTGACATTCATGGATAAATATGCCAAACAATACGGCGACATTTTCACAGCTCAACTGAACAACGGGAAACCATTGGTGATGATCCACCACCCCCAAGCTGTCCAGGAGATGCTCAACAGCAACGCATTTCACGCTCCAGGCCGCCTTAACAGCATCCTAAAACCCATGCTGGGAGAAGAATCCATGATTATGCTCTCGGGAGAAAGGCACAAACGCGAGCGCCAATTATTGATGCCGCCCTTTCACGGCGAACGGATGCGGAATTACGGCCAACTAATTTGCGATATCGCTCAAGATGTTGCCAGCAAATGGTCGGCTGATCGACCTTTTGTTGCTCGCAGCGCCATGCAGGAAGTCACCATGCGGGTAATCTTGCAAGCTGTCTTCGGCATGGATGACGGGCCGCGATTGGAAGAGATCAGGCCCTTACTTGCCTCAGTCGTCGATATGACCAACTCTCCCCTGCGATCGAGTATGCTGTTTTTCGGCTGGATGCAGCAAGATTGGGGCTCTTGGAGTCCTTGGGGACGGATGAAACAGCGGCAGCGGACAATTGACGAACTGATGGACGCGGAAATTGAAGAACGCAGACTGCAACCAGACGCCAACCGCACCGACATTCTCAGCTTAATGATGACCGCGCGCGACGAAAACGGCCAACCGATGACCAATGAGGAATTGCGCGACGAGTTGATGACGCTGCTGTTTGCAGGTCACGAAACCACCGCAACGGCCTTAGCTTGGGCATTTTACTGGATTCACAGTTTGCCCTCGGTACGCCAGAAGTTGCTGCAAGAATTGGACAGTTTGGGGGAAAATCCCGACCCGATGGAGATTTTCCGCTTACCTTACCTGAGTGCAGTTTGTCAGGAGACGCTGCGTATTTACCCGGTGGGAATGCTGACGTTTGCGCGAGAAGCGCTCGCGCCCGTAGAACTGATGGGATATCAACTCGAACCGGGCACGGTTGTCGTCGGCTCGATTTATTTAACCCACCGGCGGGAGGATTTGTATCCAGAACCGCTGCAATTTAAGCCGGAACGGTTTTTGGAGAGGCAATTCTCGCCTTACGAGTATTTGCCCTTTGGAGGTGGCAGCCGCCGCTGTATCGGCTTGGCGCTGGCCCAGTTGGAGATGAAACTCGTGCTGGCAACCATTTTGCGGGATTTCAACTTAGTATTGACCGAGAAAAAGCCCGTACAGGCAAAACGCCGAGGGGTGACTTTAGGGCCGGCCGGTGGCGTGCGGATGGCTCTGCTGGGGCGGCGGATGCGGCAGTCAAAGCCTGAACCTGTGGTTAGTGGGGTTTGATGTTGTAGCTGCAAAGAATTAGGGAAGAATGGGCGATACCTTCGGTCTGCTTCGCTTACGACCGGCAAGCGCCCATTTTTTGTAGCACCCGCTACATAAAAACCGCTAGAATCCTTAACCTGTAACCATCACCCGCTCTCAAGTTTCAAATTTTAAGTCTAAAATGGTATGAACCTTGCAAACACAACCTGAAAGCAAAAGTGGGTGATTGCAATAGCCCTCTTGATATCTCGAAAGCTTGGCTGCCATACTTTAAAAACATATGCATACCCTGTTATTCAGCAAGGTCGGAAGCGTGTTGGCATTGCCAGCAATCTTCCGACCTCTTTATTTTTTGGGCTAGTTTAGACCTTGGACTTTCTGATGCAGAAGGCAAGGCAAAAGTATAAATTCTCCCTATCTTCTCACCTCCCCTCTCTTCAATTAGAGTGGTTTATCCTCAAATTGAAAAAGCATCCGCCACCAAGTTTAATAAATTTCTGTGGGTGATTGCAATAGTCCTCTTGATATCTAGAAGGCTTCCCTGCCATACTTTAGAAACATATGCATACCCTGTTATTTAGCAAAGGTCGGAAGCGTGTTGGCATTGCCTGCAATCTTCCGGCTTCTTTATTTTTTGGGATTTGAAGACTTGCGGCTAGAGATGCAGAAAGCAAGACAAAAGTAGAAATTCTCCTCTCTCCCCATCTGCCCCTCTCCGCAATTAGGGAGGTTCTGTCTGCAATTGAAATAGAATCGGGCAGCAAGTTTAAGGAATTACTAAGGAATAGTTAATAACTTGTTAAACGCTCTTCTTCTGCCCCCTTTTCAATCTTCTGTTTTCAGGAATTCCGAAACCGAGACCGACTTGGGGAGGCTCTCGACATCTTTAATTTCGCTTTCGTGGGCAAAAAATTCGACTTCTTTGTCGTCAATCTCTATCTGATAGCTAGCGGTAGCAGTCACAATCCGCCGCTTTTTTTTATCTTCTATTAAAACCCAACACACGACAGGTCTTACCCACCTCTCAACGTGCTGGCTTTGCTTGGTACTTCCAAAGGCGTACCAGCCTTTAGCTTCAATAATTTGCAGGACTTTAAAATCGTTACTTGCCATAAATATCTCGATCGCGTTAATTTCACTATTATTCTTAGATAGAACGGCACGCTGGCTAAGCAGGAAAAGGCTTGGGGAATTATCATCTGGGCTGAAAAACCAGATATTTAGTCTAAATTTAGCGATTTTCTAAGGCATGGTCTGGGTTGTATCCCGCTAAATTTAGTGCGATGTTTTTGTACTCTCCTACAATTACGGTCAAGTATTTATGCTGGATACTCAAAAAATAGTTTGGCAGTAGCCTCAAAAGCAGCCAACTAGACATGAGTTAAGTGCATTTAAGTGGATGCTAACTGCTTCTAACGCCTGGTTGTTGAGAGCTATCGGCATACAAGACTGTTCAAAATTTCTGTTGCAATCAACAGTCATGTTTGCCCGATCGGGTAAAACGTAACTAGAGATTGCTGTTTTCAATTCTAAGCCTCGGCGTGCCTAATTCCACATTAATTGTATGGTTTAGTTGATAATTGCCAAACTGTCGATCGCACAAAACAGCCGTGTCTAATTCTTCGATTACCGTCACCGTTAAACTGTTCGCCGCCTTCGGTGAAGCCTACGGCGTTTCCTTCCTTACTGTAGAACTCCCTCCCGAAACTCCAGTGTCTCAAGTGCTCGAAAACTCGATCGCCCAATATCCTCAATTAGAACAGTGGCGCGATCGCACCCGCTTCGGCGTCAACCTAGAATTCGTCTCTCCCGACACCATCCTCCAAGACGGCGACGAAGTTGTACTCATCCCCCCCGTCAGCGGTGGATAATACGATTTTGGATTTTGGATTTTCGATTGAAGAATTGGGAAAGCCCGCGCGGTTAGTGCGGTGAATTCAGAAACCGGGTTTCTGGGGATATTTCTCGTGACTCAACCCAAAATCTCGTAGAAACCTGGTTTCTCGCCCGCGCGGTGAATTCAGAAACCGGGTTTCTGGCGATATTTCTCGTGACTCAATCCAAAATCTCGTAGAAACCTGGTTTCTCGCCCGCGCGGTGAATTCAGAAACCGGGTTTCTGGCGATATTTCTCGTGACTCAATCCAAAATCTCGTAGAAACCTGGTTTCTCGCCCGCGCATCAACCCTGTAGTTTGTCGTTTTGAGTCACCCAGCAAAAAAACTTTATAAAGTTTTGAAATTAGTTTTGCAGCCAAATTATACTTGAGTTCGGTTAAACAAGAGATTTTTCCTCTGAACCAACACTATTCTGCATAGCCTAGAAACTGCTCTGAGAAAGAGATTGAGGACTATCCAACCACCTGCAGTTTCGGACAAAAAACTGCTGAAAAATTAATCCCGACCAAAAAAGTCGGGTATGGTTGACGGGGTAGATCCACCGTGTTAATCTGTCCTAAGAATTAGAAAACATCGCAAAACTAGAGAGTTGAGCTATGACCCAAGCAACCAGAACCCAATCCACAGCAGCAACCTTCACAGCCCTCAAATGTAAAGAATGCGGTGAAGAGTACGAACTCCAAGCCAAGCACGTCTGCGATTGCTGTTTTGGCCCGCTTGAGGTCAAGTACGACTACGAAGCAATCCGCCGCCGCGTCACTCGCCAAACGATCCAAGCAGGCCCCAACTCGATCTGGCGCTACCGTGAATTTTTACCCGTCGCTACAGATAACGTCATCGATGTCGGCACCGGCATGACTCCTTTAGTAAAATCCCACCGCTTGGCCCGCCGTCTCGGTCTAAAAAATCTTTATATTAAAAACGATGCCGTCAATATGCCCACTCTCAGCTTTAAGGACAGAGTGGTGTCAGTCGCCCTCAGCAGAGCGAGAGAATTGGGTTTCACAACAGTATCCTGTGCCAGCACTGGCAACTTAGCTAACTCCACCGCTGCGATCGCCGCCCACGCCGGCCTCGACTGCGTAGTTTTCATCCCCTCCGACTTAGAATCAGGCAAAGTCCTCGGGACTCTGATTTACAATCCAACTGTAATGGCAGTTCACGGCAACTACGACCAAGTTAACCGCCTGTGCTGCGAAGTCGCCAATACACACGGCTGGGGATTTGTCAACATTAACTTGCGTCCCTACTACTCCGAAGGCTCGAAAACCCTCGGCTACGAAGTTGCCGAACAGCTAGGCTGGCAGTTGCCAGATCACATCGTCGCCCCCCTCGCTTCCGGCTCTTTGTTCACAAAAATCTACAAAGGCTTTAATGAATTCATCGAAGTCGGTTTGGTTGATGAGAAGAAAGTTCGGTTCAGTGGCGCTCAAGCTGACGGCTGTTCGCCGATCGCCCAAGCATACCGCGAAGGCCGCGATTTTGTAACGCCAGTGAAACCGAATACTATTGCTAAGTCGATCGCGATCGGCAACCCAGCAGACGGTATGTACGCCTTGGAAATCGCCCGCAAAACTAACGGGAACATCGAATCCGTCAGCGACACCGAAATCATCGAAGGCATGAAACTGCTAGCCGAAACCGAAGGCATATTCACCGAAACCGCTGGCGGCACGACGATCGCAGTCTTGAAGAAACTTGTAGAAGCAGGTAAAATCAACCCCGACGAAACCACCGTCGCCTACATCACCGGCAACGGTTTGAAGACTCAGGAAGCCGTCCAAGGTTACATCGGCGAACCTATCACCCTCGAACCGAAATTAGAAGCCTTCGAGCGCGCCCTAGAACGCGCCCGCACGCTCGAACGCTTAGAATGGCAGCAAGTTTCGGTTTAATTATTAGTCATTGGTCATTGGTCATTGGTCATTGGTCATTAGTTATCAAGCTGTTGACTGTTGACTGTTGACTGTTGACTGTTGACTGTTGGCTGTTGGCTGTTGGCTACTAAGAGGGCCCGCACGCACCATCCACCGCCCCTACCTACTGACTACTGACTACTGACTACTGACTACTTACCACTGACTACTTACTACTTACTACTGATTACTTACTAAGGACTAAAAAAATGACTGTTAAAGTTTTAATTCCCACTCCGCTGCAAAAATTCACCAACAATCAAGCCACTATCCAATGCGGCGGCGAGAATATTTCTGAGTTGATTGAATCCCTCGAATCAAATTGTCCCGGTATCAAAAAAAGCTTGTGCGATGAAAAGGGAGAACCCCGCAGGTTTTTGAATTTCTACGTCAATAGCGAAGATATCCGCTTTTTGGACGGCTCAAAAACAGCCCTCCAAGATGGCGATGAAGTGAGTATTGTTCCAGCAGTTGCTGGTGGTTGATTTTTGCTACCGCAGATGCTGGCAGATTAACACAAATGGACGCAGATAGAAGAATTAACGACTATCTGCGTTTTTTTGCGTTCGTCTGCGGTTGAAAAATAAATCCCTGGCTTTACCAGGGATTGTTAATTCTAGGAGACGGTGGAAGCGACCTTGGCTGCAGTCCGGGGGCGACGACGACCTGTTACTTTATTCACAGGAACTGGCGCTGGCGGCGGCGTTGGTGCTGATGTCGGTGATGAACCTAATAGTTTGGGTGCTTCTAGAGAACCTGGTGTTACTTCTGCTGGTTCCCGTCGCACAAATGATGCTCCTTCGGGAATTTGCATCAGGAATACTAGCATGGGATTGCTTTGAAGTTCCCGGCGCAGCACTCGTGCAATTGCTCGTTCTATTTGCGTTTGCACTCCTGCCCAGTCTACGTCAACTCCTGATTCGGTAGTTGCAGAAGGCGTGACAAATTCTGACCAGCGATCGCTCAAAACTGTGTCTATCGTTTGAGCGATCGACTGTTGTAATAGTGTGCGATCGGCTGATGTGACTACACCTTTCAAGTGTATTTCTGGCTTAGCAACTAATTTGCCTTCTGCATTCAACGCCGCAGCTACTGTTACCGCGCCATCTCCGGCTAACTGCTGACGTTCTTTGAGGACGTTTGCTTTGACAACGCCCGATCGAGAAGAGTCTACTAATTCAATTCCTGAAGGTACTGTACCAGCAACTCGGATCGAATTTTCTGTTAGTTCTACGACATCGCCGTTGTCAATAATCACCATATTGCTCGCGGGAATGCCCATACTTTGAGCTGTCTTGGAGTGCTGAATCAGCATCCGGTGTTCTCCGTGTACCGGCAAGAAGAACTTGGGACGGGTCATGTTGATCATTAACTTTTGATCTTCCTGACAGCCGTGCCCGGAAACGTGAATGCCTTTGTCGCGCCCGTAAACTACGTTTGCTCCCAGCATCATCAGTTTGTCGATCGTGTTTACCACTGCGATCGTATTTCCCGGAATCGGATTAGCTGAGAAAATCACTGTATCGCCTTTTCTGATTTTCAGTTCGTGATGTTCGCCGTTAGCAATCCGAGTCATCGCCGCCATCGGTTCGCCTTGGGAACCTGTAGTCAAAATCAAAACCTTGTCATCTGGCAAATTGCGGATTTCTCTGAGCGGTTTGAACAGACTGTCTTCGCATTTAATGTAGCCGAGATTGCGGCAGTGAGAGATGACGTTCAACATCGATCGACCTACCACTCCCACAAACCGATTGTTTTTCTTAGCCAATTCTAAAACAATTTGCAATCGGTGTACCGATGAAGCAAAAGTCGTCAGCAGTACCCGTCCCGTTGCTTGAGCGATAATTCTATCTAAATTCGGAGCGACAGAACGTTCTGAAGCGGTAAAACCGGGAACTTCCGAGTTAGTAGAATCGCTGATCAAGCACAGCACGCCTCTCTCGCCGTATTCCGCCAGCTTTTGCAAGTCGAAATGTTCGCCGTCTACAGGAGTGTGGTCAATTTTAAAGTCTCCGGTGTGGATGATAATTCCGACTGGAGTGTGAATCGCCACCGTAAAGCTGTCGGCCATTGAGTGAGTGTTGCGGATGTATTCGACTAAGAAATTCTTGCCAATTCTCACCGTATCCCGCGGTCTCACTGTCCTTAATTCTGTGCGGTGAGATACTCCCGCTTCTTCCAATTTTCCGGCTAGCAAAGCCATCGCCAAACGCGGGCCGTAAATGACGGGAATTTCAAATTCTTTGAGGTGATAAGGGATGCCGCCGATGTGGTCTTCGTGACCGTGAGTCACGATCATACCTTTGATTTTGTGGCTGTTTTCCCGCAGGTAAGTCATGTCTGGGAGGACAATATTTACACCGTGCATTCCATCTGTCGGGAATGCTAAACCTGCATCTAAAAGAATTATTTCGTCACCGTACTCGAACACGCAAGTGTTTTTTCCAATTTCGTGCAGCCCGCCGAGGGGAATCACTTTTAGAGCCGATGCAGTTGTATTTTTGATCATGCGTATCCTTTGTTAGTTATTTTTGAGTGTTAACTGTTAACTGTTGACTGGTGTCTGTTGTCTGTCGTCTACTGTCTTTTGTCTGTTTTCTACTGTCTTTTGTCGTCTGCTGTTCGTTAGATGGGGGCGATTTTTTCCAAGATATTTGTGAAAAAATCCCCTACGGGTTTTACTCTCCCGTACAGTCAGTTGTCTTCCGCCTTCAATCTTTAATTCTCAGTATTTAATCCTTCACTATTAGCTAATTACTAACAGTTAATGACTGATGAATGAGGACTAATGACTAATGACTCATTACAACTAATATTCAGTTGTCTGAAAACTCGTTCTCGCCTATCTAGCTAGTAGATACTGCTGCTAGCTTATCCAGTACGTCCTTTAACTTTTGAGTTACCTCAACGGGCGGATCGCACAGGGGCGGACGGGTGGAACCTACATCCCAGCCTTGAAGTTTGAGAGCTGCTTTGACGGGAATGGGATTTGTGGTGAGAAAGAGAGCTTTAAACAAGTCAAAAAGTTGCAAGTGAATCTGGGTAGCGACTTGAACTTGACCGGTCTCAAAAGCTTCGATCATCTGTTGCAGTTGCTCTCCTACCAGATGGCTGGCTACGCTAACTACACCAGATCCTCCTACAGCCAACATCGGCAAGGTTAGGGAATCATCTCCAGCATAGATGGCAAATTCAGGTGGTGTCAAGCGTCGAATTTGGCTGGCTTGATCCAAGTTGCCACTTGCTTCTTTTACGGCCGCAATGTTGGGGATTTGGGCCAGTCGAGCTACTGTTTCCGGCAACATATTTTGGCCTGTGCGACCGGGGATGTTATATAACATTATAGGCAATTCTGGAGCAGATTGCGCGATCGTCCGAAAATGATTGTACAAACCTTCTTGCGGCGGCTTGTTGTAATAAGGAACCACCTGCAAGCACCCGTCCAATCCGAGTTTAGCTGCATTTTTCGTAGCTGCGACTGCTTCGGAAGTAGAATTCGATCCGGCTCCTGCTATTACCAAAGCTTTACCGGAGACTGCCTTTTGCACCACCTGAAATAATTCGTACTCTTCATCCCAGCTCATAGTGGGAGACTCGCCTGTAGTTCCGCACACTACCAAGCTGTCCGTACCGTGATCGGCTAAATGAACTGCCAACCGTTCTGCTACTGCATAGTTAACGCTGCCGTCTTCCTTAAACGGCGTAATCATTGCAGTCAGAACCCGTCCAAACTTTACCACACTTTCTCCGATTTTAGACTGTTGATTGTTGATTTTAACTTTTTGATTTTAGATCGAAGGTTTATCTAAAGTCGCCATTTCTCTTGCCCAATTGCCAGCCTCAGTCGATTTTAGATACTTCGGCTTCGCGAGCGTACAAGTTTGAAATTTTTCGACTTGCTTCGGCTACGCTGGCTCACAAGTCGCGAGCGAACAAGTTTTTGATTTTAGATTTACTTGCTGCTGCAGATTTATCTGGGAGATTAACTCGATCCTAAAATTTTAGGTTTTTTACGACACTACTTAAATTTGAGTAGGAGGCTTTTATCCGTTTTTTTGGGTCGAGTCCACCTTAATTATAAGCAGCCGCTGCTTTGATTCGCAACAAATCTTTTTCTGCTAGCAACTCAGCTATCTGCACCGCATTTAAAGCCGCCCCTTTGCGAATTTGATCGCCGCTCAGCCACATCTCTAACCCGCAGGGGTGAGAAATATCTTGGCGAATCCTGCCGACTAACACCTCATCCTTACCGCTGGCTTCTACAGGCATCGGGAAATAATTAGCTTGCCAGTCTTCTACCAGCTTAACCCCGATCGCCCCCTTTAATATTTCCCTGGCCTCGATCGGACTAAAAGGCTCTGCAAACTCTAGATTAATCGCTTCGGAATGGGCGCGGAGTACGGGAACCCGCACGCAAGTTGCAGTAATTTTAATTTCGTCCGTACCGAATATCTTCCGAGTTTCGTTTAGCATTTTCATCTCTTCCTCACAATACCCCAAATCGTTAATCGGCGTATTGTGCGGAAACAAATTAAAAGCTAACGGGTAAGGAAATATCTCAGTTTTGGGAGTTTCCCCAGCCAAAATTGCTCTGGCTTGAGCTTTCGTTTCCTCCATTGCTCTGGCTCCCGCGCCGCTAGCAGACTGGTAAGTCGCTACAACTATGCGCTTCACAGGCCTAACTTTGTGAAGCGGCCAAACGGCAACTGCCATCAAAATCGTCGTGCAGTTGGGATTAGCAATGATACCTCGGTGAGCAGCCACCGCTTCGGGATTGACTTCGGGAACCACTAGCGGCACCGTCGCATCCATGCGGAAAGCGCTGGAATTGTCAATTACCACTGCCCCAGCGGCCACGGCTTTCGGAGCCCATAGTTTAGAAGTAGAACCGCCTGCGGAGGCGAGCACTAGATCCACATTATCGAACGATCGCTCCGAAACTGCTTCGACCGTCAGCATCTCGCCGCCAAAGGGCACTTTTGTGCCGGCGGAACGCTCCGAAGCTAACAGCTTCAATTCAGAAATCGGAAATTTCCTGCTGTACAAGAGTTCTAGCAACTCGGCACCGACTGCGCCGGTGGCTCCTAATATGGCAACTCGGTAGGATTGAGACAAATTAGTTTCCTCCACAAATTATAGTTTCTACGATCGAAATCAAAAATTTAAATAACGGCATCACAAGCTGTTGCGCCTGAGAGCTTGTGTATGGCGAATCAGGGGGAGAGAGTCCCAGAGTCCCAGAGTCCCAGAGTCCCAGAGTCCGAGGGGGAGAGGATTTTTAAGCTGTTCGGGAAATATACAATTTAAATTTACAATAGCTTATCAAAATTAATTTATTTTATTTATGCGATATCAGAACGCGAGCCTGTGGTAGAGGTGCAGTTAACCGCAGCGGTCGATCGCACTCAATCCCAGTTTAGCATCTTTCGCCTCGCGATCGCGTCCAATTCGCATCCGGTTAGCTTTTAGGAGCTACCTGCATTTTAGCAAGCACATCCTTTGATGGCAGCGCCGATCGTCCCCGCCACATTGACATCAGAGGGCGATTTGTGCTATTGTGCATCGGCGATTGGTGGATTTAACCTCCACATTTCTAGCAGCAAAAGCTAGTATCCTCAAACTAAAGCTATTTGGTAAGATCCAAAAAAGTAGCCGGAAACGACTTACAGTCTCATCCGGTAGAGGTGTTTGTAGCTGTACAGCTATGGAAAGCGTAGAAACTTAAAATGCAGGCAAAGTCAAATTTGTATGTATTTTTTGAAGGAGGCAGGAGGCAGAAGGCAGAAGGCAGAAAATCTTATTCAGCAGGGGTATCAATCCCCTTTTGAATAAAAGTCACCCAATTAAAATTTGGTGGGGTCTTAAAACCGAACTGCTGTCACAGGCAGAGGGTAGAAATCAGTATTCCTCCTGCCTCCTGCCCTCTGCATTTCTCGATAACTATTGTTTAATATCAAAAAAAGCCGATGAAAGTAACCCAGGAAAAACTTCCAGCCAGCCAAATTGGTCTGGAAATCGAAATTCCATCAGAAAAATCCAAACAAGCTTACGAGCAGGTAATTAAACAATTCGCTCGCGAAGTGAATATTCCTGGGTTCCGCAAAGGCAAAGTTCCCCGCAACATTTTGCTGCAGCGCCTGGGCCAGACTCGTTTGAAGGCGACGGCTTTGGAAAATTTGATTAACGACTCGCTACAAAAAGCCCTCGAACAAGAAAAAATTCAGGCGATTGGCAGTTTTGAACTGCGTACCGAGTTTGAAGAATTGCTAGAAAAGTTCGATCCAGAACAGCCTCTGACTTTTTCGGCTAAGGTTGACGTACAACCAGAAGTGAAAATGAATCAGTACACCGGCTTGCAGCTTCAAGCAGAAGAAGTTAAGTATGATGAAGCTCAGGTGGATGAGGTACTGGCCAAATATCGATCGGACAAAGCAACTTTAATCCCCGTAGAAGGCCGGCCCGCTCAGTTGGGAGACGTGGCTTTGGTTGACTTCGCCGGTAGATTTGCCGAAGCACCAGAAGGCGAAACACCCGCAGAAATTCCCGGTGGCGGTGCAGAAGACTTTCAAGTAGAACTGTCGGAAGATCAGTTTGTACCTGGTTTTATCCAAGGCATGATCGGGATGAATCCCGGAGAAACAAGAGAAGTTTCCGTGCAGTTTCCAGAAGAGTACAGCAGTGAAGAATTAGCCGGAAAACCAGCAGTTTTTACGATTACTCTGAAAGAACTTAAGGAAAAAGAATTGCCGGAGTTGGACGACGACTTCGCTCAAGAAGTTAGCGAGTTTGAAACTTTAGCCGAACTGCGCGCATCCCTAGAAACTCGGTTTAAAGCCGACCAAGAAAACAAGTTATCAGCTAATAAGGAAAAAGCCATATCAGCAGCACTCGTGCAGCTAATTGAAGTGGAAATTCCCGAAACAATGGTCGATCGCGAAATCGATTATTTGCTGAACCAACAAGCGCTGCAATTGAAAAATTACGGCATAGATATCAACCAACTGTTTACCGAAGAAAATATGGGGCCGATGCGGGAACGCTCGCGCCCGGAAGCAATAGAAAAGCTGAAGCAGTCTCTAGCTCTGGCAGAAGTGGCCAAGCTCGAATCCTTGTATGTGGAAGACTCGGAAGTAGCAGCAGAAGTCGCAAAAGTCAGAAAGCAGTTTCCTAAAGGAAATTTTGACCCTGAAAAGTTGCGGGAATTTGTAGGAGAAGACTTGCTCAAACAAAAAACTCTGAAATGGTTGGAGGAAAAAGGTACGATCGAACTCGTACCTGAAGGCTCTCTCAATCCTGCTCTAGACGAAGAATCAGAAGCAGAAGACGCTGAAGTTTCTGGAGAAGAAGCAGCCACTAGCGTTGTTGATGTGGAAGTCGTAGGCCAAGAGTAAAACCTTCTACTTTTTGGCAATGCCAAAAACTACCAGCCTAGGATGCAGCGAACTTACCCGCAGGGGGCTAGAAACCCGGTTTCTATGTAGGTAACTGACGCATTCGATCGCCAAAAAACCGGGTTTTTACCGAATCTGCAGCCTGCAACGAAAGCTGTTGGTAAAAAAAAACCCGGTTTCTGAACGCTCGCGCCTCCTGCAGTGTAGATGCCTCATGGCCCAAGGCTGATGTTTCTTTGAAACCGGGTTTCTGTTGCTAAGTTATATACAAGCTCGGGGCGCGCACTAAAAACGAGAAACTAGAAACAGCGACGATCGATCGGTAAGTATTTCAACTCATTCACCCCCCAGTCGCGGGAAGTCGCCTCAGCTTTGCGCTTCGCTGCGGAAAGCAATTTGCCAACTCAAAACTCCCGATTCCCCCCATGTCGGTTCAGAAAAGGCATAATAGTTAAAAGCTGACGGCTTAATTTCAAGCTTTCATCAGCAGCAAATTGTCTAGTATCCTTGACTGGTGTCTTATGGTTGTATCTCAATCTTCCAATTACCTAATTACAAGCTATAACGATTTTGATGTCAGCTCTAGTCCCAGCAATGTAGTGCCGATGGTACTAGAACAGTCGGGGATGGGCGAGCGGGCATTTGACATTTACTCGCGCTTGCTGCGGGAGCGAATCGTGTTTTTAGGAACTCCCGTAACCGATGAAGTGGCTGACTCGATCGTAGCTCAGCTATTGTATCTAGATGCCGAAGATCCAGAAAAAGATGTCCAAATGTACATAAATTCCCCCGGTGGCTCGGTGACGGCGGGTATGGCAATTTATGACACAATGCAGCAAATCCGCCCGGATGTGGTGACGATTTGTTACGGCTTGGCCGCGAGTATGGGCGCATTTCTGCTGACAGCAGGAGCCCACGGGAAGCGGATGTCTCTTCCGAGCTCCCGGATTATGATTCACCAACCGCTTGGAGGCGCTCAAGGTCAGGCAGTTGATATTGAGATTCAAGCTAAAGAAATCCTTTATCATAAGCGTAAGCTGAATCAACTTTTAGCGCACCACACGGGTCAATCCCTCGAAAAGTTGGAGGCTGATACTGAGCGCGACTTTTTTATGTCGGCCGAGGAAGCTAAAGATTACGGATTGGTCGATCGAGTTATCGAAAAGGAAAATCTTCCGACGGCGGGAGAAAATGTCACTGCACTGAAATAAGAGGCTGTTATGTCTAAGTACGACTCCCATCTAAAATGTTCGTTTTGTGGCAAGTCTCAAGAGCAGGTACGCAAGTTGATCGCAGGCCCTGGGGTGTATATCTGTGACGAATGCGTTGACTTGTGCAATGAAATTTTAGATGAGGAGTTGTTTGATTCGAGTGCAGTGCCGGCGGCGGCGGTTCCGAAGCAGGAAACAACCCAAAAACGCCGCGCTACCTCGGGCAAAAGTATGTCGATGAGCCAAATTCCCAAGCCGAGGGAAATTAAAAATTATCTCGACGAAAATGCGATCGGTCAAGAAGAGGCGAAAAAGGTGCTCTCCGTGGCGGTTTACAACCACTACAAGCGACTGAGTTTTATCCATGCCAAAAATAGCGGCAAGCACCCGCCGGAAGAAGTAGAACTGCAAAAATCAAATATTTTGTTAATCGGGCCGACGGGCTGCGGAAAAACTCTCCTCGCTCAGACTTTGGCGGATATGCTGGACGTGCCGTTTGCGGTGGCTGACGCGACGACTCTGACGGAAGCCGGTTATGTCGGGGAAGATGTGGAAAATATTTTGCTGCGGCTGCTGCAGGTGGCAGATATGGATGTGGAAGAGGCGCAGCGCGGAATTATTTATATTGATGAAATTGACAAAATTGCCCGGAAGAGCGAAAATCCTTCGATTACGCGGGATGTCTCTGGAGAAGGGGTGCAGCAGGCGCTACTGAAAATGCTTGAGGGGACGATCGCCAATGTACCTCCCCAAGGCGGCCGCAAGCATCCCTACCAAGACTGCATCCAAATTGATACCAGCAATATCATGTTTATTTGCGGCGGCGCTTTTGTCGGTCTCGACAAGGTGATCGAGCAGAGAACGGGTAAAAAGTCAATGGGTTTTATTCAGCCGGGAGAAGCTGTGCCGAAGGAAAAACGGGCCGCTGATGTGCTCAGGCAACTGGAACCAGACGATTTGGTCAAATTTGGGATGATTCCTGAGTTTATCGGGCGGGTGCCTGTGGCGGCGGTGTTAGATCCGCTGGATGAGGAAACGCTGATGGCGATTTTGACTGAGCCTCGCAATGCTTTGGTTAAGCAGTATCAAAAGCTGCTAAAAATGGATAATGTACAGTTGGACTTTAAGCCGGATGCGATTCGGGCGATCGCCCAGGAAGCCTACCGCCGCAAAACTGGAGCGCGGGCGCTCAGGGGAATTGTCGAAGAATTGATGTTGGATGTGATGTACGAGTTGCCGTCGCGCAAGGATGTGACGCGGTGTACGATTACTAAGGAAATGGTCGAGAAGCGATCGACCGCCGAGCTCTTGGTACTTCCGTCTTCGCTACCAAAACCGGAGTCAGCTTAAAGGCAAGGTTTTCAGCACAGCAGCTTATGGAATCTCGCATTCAATCATACCTGCGCTTTGCCGCCAGCCAGCAGCGCGACACCGAGCGGATCGGGCCCTTTCTCGCTACCTTCAGCCGCCACAGCGCTAACCCTTATCTCAACTATGCCATTCCCGACGACGGCGCAGCACCTTCCCTCGCCGATGTCAACGCCCTAATCGCTGCGTACTCTTGGCGCGGGCGAAAGCCGCGTTTGGAGTATGTATCGAAACTAGCGCCTGCTGTCGAAGAAGCCCTGATCTCGGCTGGTTTCACTGTTGAGGGACGCTTGCCGCTGATGATTTGTACTCCGGGCTCGGAGAAATTGCTTCCCATCCCCCCAGAAATTGAGCTAATTTTGCCAGTTTCCGACGCTGAGCTCTTCGGTACTGTGGCGGCGCAACACGAGGCTTTCGGCGAAGTTGCACCAAGCCCTGAAGACGTTGACAGTCTTCGCAAAAGTATCGCGGCGGGCAGCATTGCGGTACTCGCCCGCGTAGCAGCAACGGGCGAACCTGCGGGGGCTGGAATCTGTACTGTGCCGGAAAATCAGACGACAGAAATCGCAGGTATCGGTGTCCGCCCTTCTTTTCGGCGGCGGGGCATCGCAGGGGCTTTGACGGCCCGGCTGCTGCGAGAAGCTTTCGACGCGGGTGTTGCGGTGGCGTTTCTGATGCCAGGACACGAGGAGGAATTTCGAGTTTACACCCGCGCGGGATTTTGTGCGATCGGCGAAATCTTGCACATTTCCCTCCCGCCCAATTTGATTACCAACCCATAAAATCATCCCCATCAACCTCAGCAGATAACTCAGGAAAATCCGGTTCAGATTCCAATCTAAAAGTTTCCGACTCCCAAATCTCTAAATCATCCGACAAATCGACTACTTCCCCCTCAAATATATGAGCCAACTCCCTAGCTAAATTTGCCACATCTCGCGCGTCATCTCGCACCGCTACAGCCTGAGCTTTAGAGTCATTCTGAGAGTCTGTAATGTGGTTTTTATCCCGCAGAGGTTCAGAAATATTTGGCAGTTTTGCGGCGGTATTTTCAGCCTCCCAAGAGCGTTTTTGCTCTTCTCCTTCATCCCTATTAAAATTATCTGGAATTTCAGAACCCGCCGAATTCTGTATCTGTTGCTTCCCATCGCCCGCCGGATGAGAATTCCTCAAATTTTCGGCAACCAGTCCGTTAGAAGCTGGCAAATCCTTGATGCTGGAACTATTAGTTTCAGCGGGATTTGTCAAGCCCACTTTTACTGTTACTCGACGGTTGAAAATTTGCACAAAAGCTTCTTCAAGATTAGCTACTTTGTCTTTAACCATCTTGAGTAACGGCTGGGAACTAATCTTAACATAAGCACTATCATTGCTAAAAATTACTAGCTGTCCATGTTGGCGGAGTAGCGATTGAGTGCCGGGAGGGCGCACGCGATCGAGTACCTGTTCCCACAATCTATCTAAATCAATTTCATCGGCTGAATTAGTCGAGGCATAATTTGTTTGATTCGTTTCAGGAGTTGGTACAGGTGCGGGAATTGCAGCAGGAGGTGTGCTTTCTATTCTATTAGCCACAGGCGGCGACTGAGGCGGAGAATTTTGCGAATTGGGAACTGAAGATTGTTCAATATGAGATGTCTGATTCCCCCCCGATTGTAGGGGCGATGCCCCCTGGCTAGCCCTAGGTTGAGAGGGGTGAATTTGGGATTGAGCAATATTTCTAGCTGGTTCTGCTGTTTGTTGCTGCTGAGTTCTAATTGCTGAGGGCAATAATCCCAATAGGGTTACTTCCAGCCACAATCGCGGCTGAGTGCTGTTTTTAATTTGCACTTCCTGGGTTTGCAATTGTTTCTGACTTGCTAAAATTAACTCGGTATCCCAGGTGCGAGCAACATCGCAAAGTTTTTCCCAAGTGGCGGCTGTTAAAGCGACTAAATCTGAGCGTTTGGGTGCTGTTTTGGCTATTAGCAAATCTCGGTAAAAGCTGGCGAGACTTTGCAGCACTATTAGCGGTTCCCGACCGCGATCCATGAGGTGGCGGGTCATGTCTATTAATGCTGTAGGGTTATCTTTTTCAATTGCTTGCAGCAGTTCCATTAAGTCGTTTTCGGGGACTGCGCCGACTAAATCCCAAACTTTTTCGATTGTTATTTGGTCGGGAAATAAGCTGAGTTGGTCGAGCAAACTTTCGGCATCTCGCAGTCCTCCTTGGGCGATTTGAGCAACCATTTGTACTGCTTCGCTGGCAATGTTGATGTTTTCTAATTGGGCGATTTTGTGCAGGTGGGCGGTCATTGAGTCGAGGGGAATCCGGCGGAAGTCGAATTTTTGGCAGCGTGAGATGATGGTGGGCAGGACTCTTTGGGGGTCGGTTGTGGCGAGGACGAATACGACGCGATCGGGTGGTTCTTCTAAGGTTTTTAATAAGGCATTAAATGCCTGGGTACTCAGCATATGAACTTCGTCGATTACATATACTTTATAGCGGCACTGGACGGGGGAAAATTGGGCTCGTTCGATCAAGTCTCGGATGTTATCTACTCCGGTGTTGCTGGCGGCGTCGATTTCGATGACATCTAGTGTGGAACCTCTGGCAATTTCTTGGCAAACGTTGCATTTGCCGCAGGGAGTTGGGGTGGGCGCGCCGGTAGAAATACAGTTGAGGGATTTGGCGAAAATTCTGGCGCTGGAGGTTTTGCCGGTGCCTCTGGGGCCTGTGAATAGATATGCTGGTGCTATGCGCTGTTGTAGGATGGCGCTGGTTAGGGTTTGGGCGATCGCCTCTTGGCCGACTAATTCGGCAAATGTCTGAGGGCGATATTTGTGATGGAGGGGTTCGTAGGTCACGATCGAATATTGGTGGTATTAGCTGTAATCTTAGCTAAGGACACGTTGTTCGATCGCACCGCTAGCGATCGTCTCCAACCAAATCACTCGCTATACCGGGCGACGGGAGCGAGGGAGCCTGTAGCAATTAGCACCTTCCTCGCCTGTACCCGGACGATCTCCGGGCGATCGGTTGTTCGGCAGAATTGTTTTGGGCAATCGCTCTCAGAGTTACTATTAATTTATGTGTGTTTACTGTTCTTTTCTGAGAAGCAGAGCCCGCCGAACCTACTTGTTTTTGAACTGTACTGGTATAATATAACACAGAGAATCCGCAATTTCTTTTTCCCATTGGCCGATCGCGATTTTGCGATATTTCGGGAACCAGCTTGCAGTTAAAGATAGAGTATTAATTAGAGGGTGCCTGTTCGAGTTGTAGAAATCCGGTTGTAGACAGATAGTGATAGAAAGAGATCGATGTTAGTCGATCGAGTTGCACTGCCAGCTCTACTCTGGAGTCCTGTAGAAATATAGTGCCAAATTTTACCCTTTAAAAGCCCATGTCAACCAAAATAATCCTTGTAGAATCAAGGTTGGCAGTAGCCTCTCCCAAGCCCAAACAGGCTAAACCAGCAGGTTTAGCCTCCGATCAACTCTTGATGGGAGCATCCGGGGCACTGTTGTTATTGCTTATCGGTTTAGCGGTGTTTACCAAGCTAAAACTCAAAGATTTGAGCAAGAAGCTCAAATTTGAAGAGTTTAGAAATCGAGAACTCCAGAAAAAATACAAAATGGCTCTGGAAACCTTGACAAAGATGGAAAAAAATCCCGACCTCATCCACTCGCGAGACTTTAATTTAGACTACCTGAGAATGCGGATGGCGGAAGAGGTTTTTCACTTTGCCATTGTGAACAAAATTAAGGTAAAAGTCAAAGACAAAATTAGTATTGCCCTGCGTCCGACTCAGGGTGCTGTCGGAGATAAAAACGGAAGTGCAGGCAGCGGCAGACAAGTGGATTCGATGTTTGATATCGAATACGAAACTGGCGATCCGGCAGTAAAAATAGAAAAGCGAGTGCTGTTTCGGATTCAAATTAAGCTGATGAAACTGCCGACTCAGGCAACATCGGCGACAATTAATCAAATTATTGATTGTTTGGAAACTTACCTGAGTCCTTCCGACGATCACGACAGTTGGCAGCCAACAATTCAAGGCCGCATTGTTCACATTGAGTGGGATCAAAAAGCCAAGCCAACGCCGATGTTGGTGCTGGAACAGTCAAACGAAGGGGTGAATGTTAGCTTTAGGACTACGAGAGCTGCTGCGGGCAGACTTGCGAACGATCTTCCAAGTCAAGTTACCTCTGTTAAAAGTTCAAAAGGAACAAAAGGTGTTACCAAGATCCCAAGTAAAACTGCATCTAAAAGTTCTAGTAAAACTGGGGCGAAGCGCCCTACTTCCCGCAAATAAGCGGATTTAATTAAGTTTATTTGCTGGCAATAGCAGCGGTGGCGGTGTTGGTGGCGGTGTCTTGTGCGAGGTAGCCGTCTTCCATGTGAATAATGCGATCTGCTATGTCTAAAATCCGGTTGTCGTGGGTGACGAGCAATATTGTACTGTGCTGTTCTTTGGCTAAACTTCGCATGATTTCTACCACATCTCTACCAGATTTGCTGTCTAGGGCTGCGGTAGGTTCGTCGGCTAATATTAATTTTGGTTGACTGACTAATGCGCGGGCGATCGCAACTCTTTGTTTTTGTCCGCCAGAAAGACTGTCCGGGTAATATTCTATTCTTTCTCCCAACCCTACAGCTTCCAGCATTCGCTCTATTTTATCGTTAGTTTCTTGGGTAGAAAGATGGCTGTGCAGTTCCAGAGACATTTGCACGTTTTGCCTTGCTGTCAAGCATTTGAGCAAATTGTGAGCTTGGAAAATATAACCGATGTCGCGGCGGAGTTGAACTAATTTATTTTTCTTGGTTCCCCGCAATTCTTGGTCAAGAATTTTGAGACTGCCTTCTTGGATCGATCGCAAAGCTCCAATCAAGGTTAACAACGTTGTTTTGCCCGACCCAGAAGGCCCGGTCATCAGCACGATTTCGCCCGGATAAATTTCGAGGTTGATGTCAAATAATGTCTGTTTGCGAAGTTGTCCTTCGCCGAAGGAATGATTGAGATTTTTAATGGAAACAACTGGTGTAGCGTTCATAATTAATTGGCATTATTTAATGAAATCAACCCATAAGGTTCAAAATAATCAGACAAGGCTCAATTGAGATCGGGATCGACTCCCTGCGATCGCAAATAAGCAGCCAATCGCTCTTTTTGTTCTCGTTCAGCATCGGCGCGTTGGCTTTCAACATCGGCGTCGAGGTAACGCTGTGGGGTTGAAGCTTTGGGTCATAGCGCAGAACCCAGGAAGAGTGCGATCGAGATGGATGCTCTCTTACAGCATAGCGTTTGATCGGCAAAACTATCAATAACAAATAACCAATAACAAATAACAAATAACCAATAACAAATAACCAATAACCAACAACCAATAACCAACAACTAATCACCAATCACCAATCACCAATCACCAATCACCAATCACCAATCACCAATCACCAATCACCCATTTAAAAAATATCCGCCGGGTCAGCAGCCTGCAACTTCCTAACTGCGATCGCCCCCGATAGACAACACATCACAACGGTCATTACAAAAACAGTTACAGCCTTCCCCACCGTCATGTACATCGGCAAACTCGTAGCACTTCTCCCTAAATTGTACAGCACCACAGAAACCCCAAACCCAGGTAAATAGCCAAGAATTGCTAATATCAAAGCCTCTTTAAAAACTACCCCCAAAAAGTAAAAATCCTTATATCCCATCGCCTTGAGCGTAGCGTATTCCGGCAAGTGATCGTTAACATCAGTATAAAGAATTTGGTATACAATCACTATCCCGACGATAAATCCCATTGCCGCGCCGAGAGTGAAAATAAAACCGATCGCCGTACTTTCTTCCCAATACTTTTTCTCAAAAGCTACAAACTCTTCCTTAGAATCAATTCGCACATCTGACGGCAAAGTTGCCCTCATTTTTTCCACAACAGCCTTAACATCCGTTGCAGGCTGCAAGTGAACAATTCCTATATCAATTAAACCTTTAGTTCTTCTAGTGTGAAAAATACGCAGAAAGTTCAAATCGCTGGTGACAAGATTTCCGTCAGCACTGAAAGAAGCCCCTATAGTAAATAAACCATCTACCCTAACGCGGCGATTGTCAACTTCAGTTTCAACAACTTTTCCCTGTTTGAAATATTCTGCTACCGGCCCAAACTCTGGGCGGGAAGCTTGGTCAAATAAAACCACATCGGGAATTTTGATTGTGTCCAAATTATTTGTGATTTCTGGCATCTCAAAAATTGGATGAGTGGGGTCAAAACCGATGACCATCAATTGCCGGGTATTGCGAACGTTTGGGTCGGGATTTTTCCACAATCCAAAGCCTATATATACCGGGCTGATTTCTGTAACGCCGTTAAAACTCAAAGCTTGATACAAGCGCCGCTGGGGAAAACTTTTCATGGCTATTAAAGCCGTAGATTGGGTGTTGGTGATGAAAATATCTCCTTTTAACTTTGAGTGGAAGCTGATGGAACTTTCAAACAGCGCGTCTCTAAATCCGAACTGCATAAACATCAGCAAGTCGGCAAATCCGATGCCTGCTAGCGCGATGACTAAGCGCATTTTTTCGCGGGTTAACTGTGCCCAAGCTAAGGGTATTTTTGCCATAATGAAGGAAGGGGGAAGAAGGCAGTTGGTGGTTGGCTGTTGGCAGTTGGCAGTTGGCAGTTGGCAGTTGGCAGTTGGCAGTTGGCAGTAGTTAACGGTTAACGGTTAACAGTCAACAGTCAACAGTCAACAGTCAACAATTCCGAATCTTAGATGTCTATTTTAACTTCAACTTGCAAGTTTGTGAGCGATGCAACTTTCTTGCTCGATTCGGGATCGAGGCGAATTCTTACTTCTACAACTCTCGCGTCGGTGTCGGCTGCGGGGTCAGTATTGAGGACATCTTTTTTGCCGATTTGTTTGCCGATTCGAGTGACTGTTCCTTCTAAATTGCCTGCAAATACGGGGCTGCTGATGGTAGCGCGCTGGCCGTTTAGGACTTTGGCGATGTCGGTTTCATAAACTTCGGCTATGGCGTACATTTGATCGGTGCGGCCTAGTTCTACTATGCCGTCTTGGGTGTTGATGCGTTCTCCTTGTCTGGTGTTAACTTTGAGGATGGAACCGGATACGGGTGCTTTGACGTAGCTTAAGTTTAAGTCTACTTGGGCTTTTTGTCTGGTGGCGATCGCACTTTCGACTGCGGCTTGGGCGGCTTGTACGTCTTCGGAACGGACTTCGGATATTTGGTCGAGATTTGCTCTGGCTTGATTGATTTGTGCTTCGCCGGTTTCTGCTTTTTGTTTCAGCATTGCTTCGGCTTGATTGATTTGTTCTCGGCCTGTTTCTATCTTTTGATTTAAAGTAGCGCGGGCTTGGTTAATTTCCTGCCGCCCTGTTTCTAATTTGCGTTTAAGATTGGCGCGGGATTGGTTGATTTCTTGTTGGCCTGTTTCTAATATTTGTTTGAGGGTAGCTTGAGTTTCAATTATTTCCTGTTGCACAGTTGCGACGGTTTTTTCTAATATCGCTTGTGCTTCTCTAACTTTTTGTTTGGCTGTAGCTACTGTTAAGCGTTTGGTGTCGTAGCTAGAAGCGGAAATTGCGCCTGTTTCGGAGAGTTCTTTGTTGCGTTGTTCCTCGGCTTCGGCGTTGGTTAATTCGGCTTTTAGTCGATCGACTGTAGCGTTTTGAGAGGCAATTTCGCCGCGCAATTGAGCTTCCAGCCTCGCGAGTTTGGCTTGCTGCGCTTGAGTTTCTCTTTGCAGTTGCGCTTCAAATTTGGCAAGATTGGCTTGTTCGGCTTCGGTTTCTCTTTGCAGTTGAGCTTCAAATTTGGCTACGTTTGCTTGTTCGGCTTCGGTTTCTCTTTGCAGTTGAGCTTCTAGGCGGGCGACATTGGCTGCTTCGCCTTCAGTTTCTCTTTGACGTTGAACTTCTGACTTGGAAACTTCGGCTTTTTGGGCGACGATTTCCCCGGTTTTTGCGCCTCCTTGAATTTTGGCTAATTCTGCTTGTTTGACTTGAACTTCTTTGTCGGCTTGTTGGAGGATGGCTTGGAGCCGATCGCGCGTATCGAGAACTGCTATGATTTGTCCTTGACTGACGCGATCGCCCTCTTCCACCCGCAACTCTTCAATTCTCGCTCCCTCCGACGCTGAAGGGGCGGACAATTTGATCACTTCCCCTTGGGGAGTCAACCTACCCAAAGCTGTGATGCTGCTGCGAGTGGAGGCTGGAGTTGCAGCCGCCGTTGCAGCCGCCTTTAACTCTTCGGCTTTTTTAATTTGAGATACTTGCCAAAAACCTACTCCTGTGATAATGACAGTAGCGGCGATCGCTAAACCAATGACTCCTCGCCCTGGAGGTTTTAAAAATGACTTATCCTTGACCCGCGATTCCTTTCCCATGACTTATCACATAGGTGATTTCTTGATTAAGTTTTTTCACACCTATTGTTAAGTAGTGTAAACTGATTTCAGCTATTTAGGGAAATCAAAAAGCACCTGAGTCATGTAATTTTCTGCCCAATCTTGACCGAAAGCTTTTTCGAGGACGCGGCGGGTTTTGTCGTTTTGCTGCTGCTGGGTGCAGTAGTAAATTTGAGCGTCGAGAATTTTCGATGCTTCGGCCGCAGAGACTGGTTCTGCTGCGACTGCGAGTTGGCAGTGAATTTCAACGTAGGATTCAACTATGTCCAGAAATCTGGTTTCTTCTTCTGGTGAATCGGGCCGGACAAACAGGCAAAATTCTGAGAAAATATCTCCCCATTCAGGAATTTGGCGGGGACAGGAAAATTGGTTGACCGGCAAATTTTGCAGTTGGGTTCGGTAATTTTCCGACAAAGTGCGGCTGGGATTGAGGGGAGAAAGGTCTGCGATTGCGGCGCTAATTTTGCCTTTGCCTGCTACGATATCGGTGCCGAACATTGGCAAAGCGTAATTCGGTCTGGGAAACATCACGCAGTGCAGAATATCCAGCACCGGCCCGACTTTAGCGAGTTCGAGGTGTATTTTGCGGAACTGCGGCGTTTGATAGCAGCGGTTTTCCACGATCAATTTTTCTCCCTCCAAGCGCCCTTCTATGTATCCCAACTCAGCGGGGAGGTGGTAGGGTTCGAGGTCGAGATAGCGGTGCCATACTGCTTCCATCCGTTGTGCTAGTTCGCGGATGAGGTAGTGCTGTTGCTCGCGCAGGGAAGGCTGGGAGATTTCTAACATTCCTAATTTATCGGGCGATCGCTTAATAAAACTTGATTCTACGGTTGCAGGATGCAGGAAAAAAGGTAGATACTTTTAAGGATACCAGCAGATTGACTTGCGATCGAGCAAGTTTTATAGGAGATGACTGTATGTTTGGTCTGGGATTGCCCGAAATGGGCATTATTGCGGTAGTCGCTATTCTAATTTTTGGCCCTAAAAAAATTCCTGAGTTGGGAAATGCTTTGGGTAAAACGCTGCGGAGTTTTAAGGAAGGGGTCGGTCTAGGAGATGATGAATCGGCTCTAGACGAGAAGGAGAAGGAGAAGAAGAAAGAGGAAGAGGCTGGGCCGAAGGTGTAAATTAGGGGAGCATCTGGGGCGCTCCTAGAAAAAATGCCCCAGATGCTCTTTAAATTAGGTTGGTTGATTGGGACTGAAATCGTCATTTGTAATGACTTGCATTCCTAACGGCGAATCTATTCGGGAAATTTTCGTTCTCTAACTTCTAGGGAATAATCTTTGACAGCTTGAGTAATTGTTTCTCGCAAATTCGCATAAGCTTTGGCAAAAGGCGGTTGTTTTTCCGAAAGTCCCAACAAATCGGAAGTAACTAAAACTTGTCCGTCGCAGTGCGGTCCGGCCCCGATACCAATGGTGGGAACAGTTAATTTTTGAGTAATTTGAGCAGCTAAGTCTGGGGGAATGTGTTCTAGGACGATCGCAAAAACCCCGGCTTCTTCCAGTGCGATCGATTCTGCTATGATGCGATCGGCAGATTCCGCTGTTTTGCCTTGTTTTTTGTAGCCTAATTGGTGTACCGACTGCGGAGTTAAACCGACGTGTCCCATCACCGGAATTCCGGCGGATGTTAGCTGCGAAACTGTAGCAGCCATTGCTGGATATCCACCCTCCAATTTGACAGCTTGAGCGCCAGTTTCTTTCAAAACTCTCCCCGCCGAGTGCATCGCTTGCTGCGGACTTTCCTGGTAAGTCAAAAACGGCAAATCCACCACAATTAATGCTTGTTTGACTCCGCGACACACTGCTTTAGCGTGGTGCAGCATTTCATCGAGGGTTAGCGGCAGTGTTGTTTCGTAGCCCAATACTGTCATTGCTAGGGAATCGCCGACTAAGATGATGTCAGCGCCGGCTTGGTCGAGTAGTTGGGCGATCGCACAATCATAACCTGTCAGCGCGACAATTGCACGTCCTTGCTGTTTCCACTGAATAAGTTGGTGTGTAGTTACTGCCATTTATTGCAAATATATATTGACTTTTTGGGTTAACAGTTTTGAACCCACGCATTCTATTGTAGGGTGCGCGGCGGTACATCTTAGCGCTATGATTAGCACGTAAACTCAATCATTTTTAGCCTTAGTCCTGACTGTTAAAACTACACCCGAATATAGCTTTGATTGCCTTCATTTGGTAAAACAATCAACCGTTGATTTTTCAAATCAGGTTCTAAGCCTAAATCTTCCAAAGGAATTAAGCCTATTAAAGGTTCTTGTCCTGCCGATAGTTCCACGCAATCATACCTTCCTTCTCTTCCCGCTAAGGCAAGACTGACATTTTTAAAGAGGCGAAATTTTCTAGATCCGATTACAGTATGTCCGTCAATTTCTCCAACTAGGGTTAAACCTAGCTGAGCGATAATTTCTTCGGGCAAACAGAGTCTAGTTGCCCCTGTATCAACCAATACGTTATCGAGAGTGATTGAACGTACTTGGTCTGTTGCTATAAACCCTCTCTCTACCAGCATCTTGTCTACTTCGTTGGTGACGGCGATTGTTGCAGTAACTCTGCCCATGTTTTTATCCTTCTGTTATGCTAGATAGTGCGATCGCGCATTTCTAAATGATATTTTTGCGATCCTGCTGGACGGCCATCTTACATTTTAGCAAAATATGTAGCTAAAAGGGCGATCGCCAAAGCTAAATCGTGCTCTGACTTACGCATCACCTAGGTAATTTTGTCATGATTCGCTGCCGTTGACAATCTCCAATCATTAGTCGATGGTTAAGCTGTCGTGCATTTAAATTGTCTGTCAAAAACCCATCAAACTATGAGTGTGTTTCACAGTCTTGGCCCGCCCCGAATATCCCAATTAAATCCACAACAGCTTAACAGTTTGCCCATAGGAATGAATGCGTCTAATTTACGCATTCATCTATTATCTCAACTACTTGATAAAGCAGATTTATGTTAAAAGTTGTCGTAGGTCATAGCAACGATCCTGACTCTCTAGAAGCAATAACAGAAGTCCTAGAACAATGCCATGAATCCCTATCAGGTGAAATTCCTCAAGCAGGCATCTTGTTTGCGGCCATTGATTTCGACTATCTCCTAATTTTGCAGCAAATCAATCAGACATATCCCGAAATTCAACTGATTGGCGGCACAACGGATGGAGAAATGTCTTCTGTTTTAGGATTTGAACAAGATTCAGTTAGCCTGATGCTATTTTGTTCCGATCGAATTACTATCCGTGCCGGCCTTGGACGAGGGATTTCTCAGGACTTGGAGGCGGCGGTTGAAACTGCTATTGTTCAAGCAAAAACCGGCCATCAAGAACCGATTAAACTTTGTATTACCTTCCCAGAAAGTCTCACCGCCAGCGCTGCTTTGATGTTAGATAGCTTGAATCAAGCTTTAGAAAAAAAAGTCCCGATTTTTGGCGGACTCGCGGCGGATCAGTGGCGGTTTCAGCAAACCTATCAATTCTTCGGTACAGAGGTTTTTAGTGATGCGATTCCCATTCTCTTAATTTCTGGAGACATTTTATTTTCTCATGGTGTGGCTAGTGGCTGGAAACCAGTAGGGAAAAAGGGCACAGTCACCAAAGCCTCTCAAAATATCCTGTACGAAATCGATCGCCAACCCGCTCTAGAATTTTATCATCACTATTTGGGGAAATTGCCGCCTTCCTCAGAATATCCCCTGGCCGTGTTTGATGTAGATGAAAGTCATTACTATATGCGAGCACCCAGTGGAGTTTGCGATGGGGTACTCGGAAGCGTAACCTTTTTTGGGGACATTCCCGAAGGGGCGATCGTTCAAATTACCGAAACTACCCACGATCGTATTCTGACTGCATCTCAAGTATCTATGATGCAAGCCTTAGAAAATTATCCGGGTAAAGTACCTGCTGCTGCTATGTATTTTTCCTGTGCTAGTCGGCGACAAATTTTAGGTAGTCGGACTCAAGAAGAATATGCGCTAACTCAAGCCTGCTTAACCGAGGCTTTACCGAGTTGTGGGTTTTACACCAATGGCGAAATTTCTCCTTTCAAGCATCAGAAAATCTCCTGTTTTCATAATGAGACATTTATTACTTTGCTACTGGGAGGAGAATAGAAATATGGAATTTAAAAAAACAGATAATTTAACAATTGAGCAGCTAGAAAAAGAAAACAGAATTTTACAAAAAAAGTTAGCTCGTTCCCAAAAAAACTGTTTGGAACTAGAACAAACTAATCAAAAAAAGGAGTCTTTGCTCCGACAAATCATCCACGAGCTAGAAGATTCACAGAGGGAAGTCAAGGAAAAGCGTCAGTTAGAAGCGACATTGCTCGAACTCAAACGAACTCAAGCCCAACTTGTTCATACTGAGAAGATGTCTAGCTTAGGACAGCTTGTAGCGGGTGTAGCCCATGAAATTAATAACCCTGTTAACTTTATCCACGGCAACCTCACATATATTGAGGAATATTCGCAAAAGCTGCTAGAATTAGTGCAACTATACCAGCAGCACTATTCCAATCCAGTCGCTGAAATTCAAGCGAAAGAAAATGAAATAGATCTGGATTTTTTGCAGATAGACTTACTCGAAATCCTGAAATCTATGAAGATAGGAACTGAACGTATCAGTCAAATTGTGTGGTCGTTACGGAATTTTTCCCGCATGGATGAAGCCGAGTTAAAGTCAGTAGATATTCACGAAGGGATAGATAGTACATTGCTGATTTTGCAACACCGTCTGAAGGAGAATCGAGGAGGCTCAGAGATTAAGGTGATTCGCAATTATGGCAAGTTACCGTTGGTGGAGTGTTATGCTGGACAATTAAATCAGGTTTTTATAAATATTCTGGCAAACGCTATTGATGCGATTGATGAGGTGAATGCTCAAAAAACTCAACAAGAAAGACAAGAAAATCTTAATCTGATTACTATTTCTACATCTGTAATTGATGTAGACTGGGTGCAAATTGCGATCGCCGACAGTGGAGCCGGAATTTTAGAATCAATAAAAAAACAGATATTTAATCCATTTTTCACTACAAAACCTGTTGGTAAGGGAACCGGAATGGGAATGGCGATTTGTTACCACATCATCACCCAAAAACATGGTGGTCAGCTAATATGTTTTTCAACTCTGGGCACGGGGGCGGAGTTTGTGATTCGTATTCCTGTCCGCAAAAATTCTGAAATATCTCCCTTACAATTAGCATAAATCTGCCTCAAGCGCGATAGAGCTTGGAGTATATCAGCATCTCCTGCATTGAAAAAAGCGTTTTTTATTATAATCCTGTCCCTGCTGGCACGACCAAAGCAAAAATGAGATGCTTCCTCAAAAAAATTGACTCGTCGTTGCGATCGCATCTGTACAAACTTCTCGACAGTTAAACGATTATTTCAGTTTTTCTGGGATTTTGATCGGTTCAATAATCCCAATTAAAAAAATACGATGCTTTTGCACGACTAATTGAGACGTGCTGTATATTGCAATACGGTTCACTTAAGACAGATCACCCTGGCAATAAATAGTGTTAAATGAACCGTATTGCTGTATATTGTACCCAAAAAATAGTGACTCAAGAATATCGTAAAATCTAGCCACATAATATCGGATAATTGTGAAGCAACCAACCAGGCAAACAGCATGAGTATTGACCAATTAAACACAGACTACGGCATTGCAGACAACCTCACCTTCGCTAGCGGAAACGGTGGTTTCCCGATGATTCACATCGACAACGGCCAAGCCAAAGCCGTGATTTCTGTGTATGCCGGCCAAGTGCTCTCCTTCCAACCAGCCACCGAAACCGCAGACGTGATGTTTTTGAGCGAAAAAGCTTACTACGCCGAAGGAAAAGCCATTAAAGGCGGTATACCCATTTGTTGGCCCTGGTTTGGCCCAGATCCCGAAGACTTGGGCCGCCCCAGCCACGGGTTTGTGCGGAATCGCCTGTGGAATGTGGTAGCAACTGCCACCACCCCAGAGGGCGCAACCAAAGTCACTCTAGGACTTCAGGATAGCGAGGAAACTAGAGAAATTTGGTCTCAAGCCTTTGAACTGGCGATCGCCATTACCGTTGGCACCAGCCTCACTGTAGAATTAATCACCCGCAATCTGGGCGACAAAGCATTTCCCCTCACCCAAGCTTTGCACACCTACTTCCAAGTCGGCGACATCAACCGCGTGCAGGTTTTGGGTTTAGAAAATAGCCAGTATCTTGATAAAGTTGATGGTGGTGTAGAAAAAACTCAAGTAGGTGCAGTTGTAGCAGTCGGTGAGGTCGATCGCATTTATCTCGATGTCACCAATCAATTAGTAATTGACGATGCCGCCCTCAACCGTCGAATTCGTATTCAATCCTCTGGCAGTAAATCCGCCGTAGTCTGGAATCCCTGGGTGACAATTTCTGCAAACATGGCCGACCTCGACGATGCAGATTATCAGCGCTTAATCTGCGTAGAAACGACCAATGCGGCTACAGATATTGTGGAAGTCCCCGCGCATGGTGAGTTCTGCTTGCAAGCAATTTACAGTGTTGAACGCGACTAAAGAATGAGAGTCTAATCTCAGCGGTGATGGGGCTATAATTTTCATGATTGGATTTAAAAACTCTGTCACCGTAACGACGAAGAATGTCTTACCCTCAGAGATATTGCTATAATGATATCTCAAGAAAAGTTATAGGGAAATCAACAGCGAACATCCGGTATTGTGACCACAAATAAATTTGACGAGGAAATTTTATTTATGTCTTCCACTACTCGCGAACAACTACATCAACAGATTGATAGCTTACCAGATCATATTGTCGAACAAATTGCCAGCTTAATCCTATCTATAACCACCCAACAGAAAATACCAGCATCAGAATACACGGAATGGCAAAGTACCCAGTGGCAAGATTTTGCATTAACGCAACTTTTCGGCGAAAATGATGAAATTGAATATTCCTTAGAAGATGCTCAAGAAATTTATCAACCATGAAACCAGGTGATATTGTATTAATTCGTTTTCCTCAAGCTGACTTGAAACAAGGAAAACTTCGTCCTGCATTGGTAATCGCCATTGCACCCGGTCGCCATCCTGATTTATTACTCGCTTTGGTTTCCTCACGCATCGATCAATCAACAGCAGGATTTGACGAAATAATAGATGTGGCAGATTCTGACTATATAGCTACTGGTCTTAAGGTTGCTTCTATTGTTCGACTAGGACGATTAGCGAGTGTCGAATCATCGGTTGTCAATGGTCGTTTAGGAAGTATTTCAAATGAAAGATTAATACAGATAAAAAAACGTTTAATTGATTGGCTCCAAAATAGTTTATAATCGAAATAGTGAGGATAGTAAAAAAATAATTATGCAAAACTATAACTGGAAAAAACTCCAAAATGGCTCAGATATTCGTGGTATCGCCCTCGAAGGCGTTCCCGGTGAACAAGTCAACCTCACGCCCGAAATTGCCACAATTTTAGGTAAATCCTTTGTCAGTTGGCTGGTGAAAAAAGTCCACAAACCGGCTGCAGCGTTGATAATTGCGATCGGGCGCGACAGCCGCCTATCTGGCCCAACTTTAATGCAAGCAGTCATGGAGGGAATCGCCTCAGTTGGTTCCACAGTCTACGACTTTGAAATGGCCTCAACTCCCGCCATGTTTATGAGTACAATCACCCCCGGTTTTGAGTGCGACGGCGCGATTATGCTCACAGCTAGCCATTTACCATTTAATCGCAATGGCTTAAAGTTTTTTACCGCCAATGGTGGGTTACAAAAAAAAGATATTACCGATATTTTAACACTAGCTCAAGGCAATAATTTTCAGCCAGCCGCAGCGCCCGGTAACATTACCAAGCATGATTTTATCTCTGTTTATGCCAACCAATTTGTCAAAAATATTCGGGAATCAGTCAATCATCCCGATAACTTTGAGCAACCGCTGACAGGGTTAAAAATTGTTGTGGATGCGGGGAATGGTGCGGGCGGATTTTATGTCGATCAAGTCTTAAAACCTTTAGGTGCAGACACTACCGGCAGTCAATTTTTAGAACCAGATGGTACTTTTCCCAATCATGTACCCAATCCCGAAGATAAACAGGCAATGCAGTCAATTTGTCAAGCGGTAATTGAAAATCATGCTGATTTTGGGATTATTTTTGATACTGATGTCGATCGCAGTGCGGCCGTCGATGGAGTTGGCAAGGAACTCAATCGCAATCGCTTAATTGCTTTGATTTCTGCGATAATCTTACAAGAACACCCAGGCTCTACCATTGTCACCGATTCTATCACTTCTGATGGTTTAACGCAATTCATCGAACAGGATTTAAAAGGGATTCACCATCGCTTTAAACGCGGCTACAAAAATGTGATTGACGAGTCGGTTCGCCTGAATCAAGCCGGACAGGAGTCATGGCTGGCGATTGAAACCTCTGGACACGGAGCTTTGAAAGAAAATTATTTTCTGGATGATGGCGCTTACTTGGTGAGCAAATTATTGATTGAATTGGCTAAATCCAAGCTGGCCAATCAATCGTTACCAGATTTAATTGCTAATTTACAAGAACCCGCAGAAAGTGCAGAATTTCGGATTAAAATTAATGTGGATGATTTCAAAGTTCTGGGAGAGGCTGTCATCGACAAACTGCAAGATTTTACTTCAACGCAAGCCGACTGGAAAATTGTTCCCAATAACTACGAAGGCGTGCGAATTTCTTGCACATCAGCTAGCGAATCCGGCTGGTTTTTGTTACGCTTATCGTTGCACGATCCGGTGATGGTTTTGAATGTTGAGTCTAATGTTAATGGTGGTGTCGCTCTCATAGTTGCTCGGCTTTTAGCTTTTTTCCAAATAACAGAATCGCTAGATTTATCTGCTTGGCAAACCCAATTTTAATTGGGATTATTACTAAACCAAACCCTAGGAGGAATTCGATAATGTGGCTTTTAATTATTAATTGTTCTGCAGCAAGCTGGGAAACCCATTCCAAAGCTTTTAAGGCGATCGCAGAAAAATATCCGGCCACGCCTCTTTCTTCCAAAAAGATGAAAGGCGACGGTGAACGCATCATGGAATATAAACTTGAAAATGTCAATGATGTAGAGGATTTCATGGAAGAATGCTTGACTTTGGATGGCTTTACCGCTACTTTTGAATCTCTATAAACCCGGGGTTGGAAGTCGAAAAATTCTCAATCAACTTCTTGCGTAAATCTTCGGTTGTTCGGTCAACTGCGGAGGTAAGGCAGATGATTTAATGAGAGTTTACGAATAAAGCAACTCTGCTTTGAATTTATGGTTTGTAGTGGGTGCGAAAGTCCTCTGTTTAATATAGTCCCCGGTCGATTGACCGATCTCGCGATTGGCTCGCGCGTGCGTCAGTCAGTGTCCGCAACAAATGAGCGGACTCGCATTCCGTACTACGAACCTTTGTTAGATCGGTTAATCGATGGGACAGGGTATGAAACCTTTTGATTTATAGAGCTGCATTGGTTTTTGGGAGTGGGATGAATTGGTAATCGGAAGACTTCAAAGCCCAAGCTAAAAAACGTTCTGTGTAATACAAAGCTAATTGATTGCTAGGCCCATTAAAAACTGCATCAAAGGCGTGTTCTGCCCAAGGAATTTCGAGCAGAATAGCACGATTTCCCGTGGCGCGTAATCGTTCGTAGAGCGATCGCCCAAACTTAGCCTGTACGATATGATCGCGACCTGCATAAACCAGTAGAGAAGGGGGAAGATTCGGTTTAACGTAATTGATGGGAGAAGCCCGACGGTAAAGCTCCTTGAGTTCCTCTGGCGTTCCTCCGAGAAAGGCACGCAAGACGGCTCGAACATCTATCGCATCAGGAAAAGGTGGGTCATTGTATCCCCCAATCAGGTTATTGGGGCCGTAATAATTCACCACTGCTCTGATGGGAAGCGCGCTTGAACCGTAAGCAGTTAGCATTGCTAAATGAGCACCTGCAGACCTTCCCATCAGAGCAATTTTATCGAGATCTATTTCCCAATCATCGGCATGAGTTTTGATGTAGGAAAGAGCGGCTTGCACGTCTTCAAGCTGAGCCGGAAACTGATATTTGGGAGCGTGGCGGTAATCAATTGCTACAACACAATAACCTCGCGCGGCCATGTAGCGGTTGAATTCTTCATTGTAATCGGGATTGCCTCTTTGCCAAGCTCCTCCGTAAAGCGTGATTATCGCCGGATATTTGCCAATTTGCATCGGCCGGTAAAGGTTTAGTTTCAGTGAAACTCCGTCAGGGTTAGCAAATACAATATCCCGATCGCTCCTGACATCTCTCATGGGAATTCCCCGGAACGCATCTGCTAGGATAAACGGTTGAGGGCGTAGCTGCGCGCGCAGGGTTTGAGGAACGGTGGCTAAATAGTTTGTGCCTAAAACTGCTGGCATTTCGGTAGCTATCGCTGCGTTCGTTGCTGTTAATTGCATCAGCGGAAGCAGGCTCAGAATGAGGGCGAACAGGTTACAAATTAGTAAAGTAATGTAGACTTTGCCTCGATGTCGTTTGAGCAGATTCAGCAAAAGGGCGATCGTATTTAGACCCACCAACCAAGGACTAATTTCTGGTGCACCCACCGCCAAAGGATACAAAAACATCGTCGGTGCTGGTACGACGATCCAGAGACTGAGAAATAGCCCGATCGCGCTGGCGAACCAACGAATAAATCGCGAGACTGAGAACCCTGTCAACAATCGTAACTTTTTGCCGTTATTCTTGGGGAGCATCGGATTTTCGCAACCTAATTTTTAATCAGCTTAAATTAATTGGGCGGTTTTGATTGGTGAGTCGATCGCCCCTGCCACCACCAAACCATAGTAATGCGTTCGGGTGCCGCAATTTGTGAGATTGCTGACATATTTCACAGTTTTTGATGCAAACAAGCCAAAATTGTGATAACATCATATATGTACAAAAATCGGTTCCAACCACAAACCAGCGTTGGAAGAAACGGGGAAAATTCGGTGCAAATCCGCTGCTGTCCCGCAACTGTGATGAGATCATAAAATCTCTCAGTCAGAAGACCCGCCGATCGCAAACCTGTTCTTTTTCGTCTGCGAGGCATAGATGATGGTTAATTCAGTATTATTTAGTCGATCGCCCTTTAGAAGATTGGGGCCTTGAAGATTTACTTGCAGCGCAGTGAATCACTAGAGCTTGAATTTTCTGCTAAAATTTAGTGTCCGGTACGACAAAAGTACGCGGCAAAAAACCGATTGTTGGGGTAAAAATCGCTCTATGGAATGAGAAAGATATTGATTTTACCTCTGGCATTCATTCACAAATTATCTGAAAAGCATCTGCGTTGCATCTGTGTCGATCTGCTTGACATCTGCAGTTGATGTATCGATCGAAGACTTATGCAGCGCAAGTCTATGAAATTTCACCGATTGCTGATAGATGTTCAGTCAGATAATAGCTGATTCGTGACAGTAAAGACTAGGCGATCGCCCATAAATCGCTAACTTTTTCGCTGTAGTCTGTCGCGACAAATAGATATCGTGAATCAAAAACGCACCAAGTTGGATTTTGTGCTAGCTCCTGAGATGATAAGAGAAAGGAAAAAATGAATTTATTTGTGGTATTTGGACTTTTGTTTGGACTGCTGGCGATCGCCCTTCTGATCTATTTAATCACGGCTCGTCCTTATCAATCATCCGACTCTGTGGCCAACTCCTACGACGAGTGGACAGAAGACGGAATTTTGGAATTTTACTGGGGCGAACACATCCACTTAGGCCATTACGGTTCGCCGCCACAACGGAAAGATTTCCTCACAGCAAAATCAGATTTTGTGCATGAAATGGTGCGCTGGGGCGGCTTAGATAAATTACCTGCTGGTACTACTGTTCTAGATGTGGGCTGTGGAATTGGCGGTAGCAGCCGCATTCTGGCGCAGGATTATAAGTTTGCTGTGACGGGAATTACTATCAGCCCGCAGCAAGTTAAACGCGCTCAAGAATTAACTCCCCCAGAACTCGATCTGCAGTTTCGGGTGGATGATGCTATGGCGCTTTCGTTTCCCGATGCGAGTTTTGATGTGGTTTGGTCGATCGAAGCAGGGCCCCATATGCCAGATAAAGCTGTTTTTGCCAAAGAGTTGATGAGGGTAATCAAGCCTGGTGGCCTGCTGGTTGTGGCTGACTGGAATCAAAGAGATTCGCGCCAAATCCCTCTCAATTTTTGGGAGAAACCCGTAATGCGACAACTGCTGGATCAGTGGTCGCATCCGGCTTTTTCAAGCATCGAGGGCTTTTCAGAACTGTTAGAAGAAACGGGGTTTGTGGATGGTACTGTAACCACCGCAGATTGGACGCAAGAAACCCTTCCTTCTTGGATAGATTCTATCTGGCAAGGTATAGTTAGACCTGTCGGATTAGTACGTTTTGGTGTATCGGGTTTTATCAAGTCTCTGCGAGAAGTACCGACACTTTTACTAATGCGATTAGCGTTTGGTGTGGGGCTATGTCGCTTTGGGATGTTTCGCGCAGTGCGATCGCATTCCTTGGCAGAATTAACCGAAATAAGTTCTACCAAAGTTATGACTGGCGTTTAGCCACTCCATCATCAATGGTTGGGAGCATCTTATACCAATTTCATAAATTAGCGCTAGATTTTACCCCCCCAACCCCCCCTTATTAAGGGGGGGCTTCGGAATTCATCTATAGCACATCTTTAGAAAAATGGTATTAGTTTTGCATTATAGTGCGAGCTTAAGAGCTCGCGTATTGTACTCGCGAGCTCTTAAGCTCGCACTATCATAAAAAAATGCTTTTTGCAAAACTGAGATGCTCCCCAATGGTTCGCACTACGAACCGTTTTTGCCCTAATTAGCGCCAGCCCAACCACCTCAGAACGGGCACAACTAAATAATGACTTACTCCCAAACAAAGCCCGATCGTACTTCCCAACAAACCAAAAAATGCGATCGCACCCCAAACTTGCAGCCAGAAATTAGTATTAGACGATTGTGACAAAATCGCAAAGAAACTCCCAGGAAAAATATTCCAAGCATTCAAAAACAGAAGAATTCCTGTAGAACAAACAGCCACCACCAAAGCATGAACTAATTGATGGCTACGCAAACCCATTCCTACAGTCATAGAGGCGATCGCAAAAGCCCCTAAAATAATCCCCTGCACGCCGCTAGAAGTTGTTGCTTCCATCCAGCACAAACCAGCCAATAAATAGGCTTGAGCTCCCATCAATCCCGACAGCCAATACTGTTTGTGCTGGCGAAAACTCCCCGCATCCGTCAAACCGATCGCAGTTCCCCAACCGGCAAAGGCAAACAGCAGCAATTCCGGCCCGACAGTAAAAGTCATGTCATGGATTAATTGGTGCAAACCTTCATTTAAAAAACTGGCAATTTCCTGGCCGACAGGCGCAGAACTCAAAACCAAACCGCCGATCGCCCCGGCACATCCACCAACCCCGCCGAGCACCATTTCCCAGCCGGTATCGAGAGAAGCTACCACGATTTGGGCGATCGCCCCGAACAGCAAAACCGTCAAATTTGCGGTTTTTTGCGCCCCCGCCACCACCACTTGCCGGCAGAATTCCACAATAGCTTGACCGGTTGGGGCGATCGCAATTTTGCCCTTACTCCTAGCATAAATCTCCTGCAAGCGCGATCGAACATCCCCAGCCGCAGCCGGACGCTGCTGCACGTTCGATCGCACCATATCATCCAACAAATTCGCCAAAGCCGGACTCACAGACACAATATGTCGCCACCGCAACTCACCCGTCATCGGATCTTCAATTTCAGCGGGATACTTCCCCGTCAGCAAATGAATGCAAGTCCGCCCCAAAGCATAAAAATCCGTCGCCGGTACCACACCACCGCCCACAATTTGTTCCGGCGGGCTGTATCCGGGCGAAATCAAGCGCGTCGAACTCGGAGAATCTTTCCCCACCGGTGCGCCACCGCCCATCTGTTTAACTCCCCCAAAGTCGATTGCCACCAATTGCAGTCCGCCCAAACCCTTGCTCAGCAAAACTTGTGGCGATTCCGGGTCTCGCAGCATCAAATTGCTCGGTTTAATGTCGCGGTGAATAATCTGACACCTGTGCAATTCCTCTAAAATATCCACAGCTTGACTCAGCCAACTAAACACCCATTCCTGCGGACACCCCTGAGAGTGTTCTTCGAGAACTGCTTCTAAAGTTTTGCCGTGAATTTTTTCCATGACCAAACAAGGCAAGTGCCTCGCTGTGACATTTCTATCCACGCCTGAAAAATTTTGGGTTTTGACATGAAAATAACCGTCCGGCTCGACTATCGGGACACCGGGATGCCGCAAAAATGCCAAAACCCAAGCTTCTTGCTCGAACAGTTTCAGCGCTTTCGGGGCAGTTTCGAGCAATACTTTCAGGACGCGCTCGGTTTGAGTTTCTGTGTCCCAAACCGTGTATATGGCTGCAAAACCCCCGGAACCGAGAACTTCTAAAGGAACGTAGCGATTTTTTAGCCGCAGCGGAGTCCCGCAATTCTGACAAAAATTGTTGCCCCAAGTCTGAGGGTAAGGCCTTGGGCAATCTGGATTGATGCAGTGGACGGCTTTTGAAGGGGGGTGAGGCACAACCAGAGTAGAAATGGGGCTAGATATCCATATTAGACTTACGCGCAGCTAAGGCAGAAACCCGGTTTTAAGCGAAGTTTAATTGCTGTAACGACGGATTTTGGTTGGAAAAACCAGGTTGCTGCACCAGTCCTGTCCATATTATGTGCTATGCTGTCGATTTTTGACTTTGCCCTCTGAGAGTCAGTCGATTTTAGATTTTCGATTTTAGATTTTCGATTTTAGATTTTGGGAGAGTTGGCGTAGAGGGCTTGACAACCTCAGAACCCGGTTTCTTGCTATATTTCTCGTTCAGCACCAATTTTTCGTAGAAACCCGGTTTCTCGCCCACCCACGGGATTTTAGATTTTCGATTTTGGATTTTCGATTGAAGATTGTGCCAGAGTTGGCGCGATCGGGCTTTACAACCTCAGAAACCCGGTTTCTTGCTATATTTCTCGTTAATACACCCAAATTTTTCCCATAAACCCGGTTTCTTGGCCCCCCACGGGATTTTCAATTAAATAATTGCATACTCGATTGCAGTTGAGTTCGATCTCCTACCCTAAAATTAAGTATTTATAACTAACTTTTCCTCCCCCCAACCTAAAATTTACAATCTCAAATTTAATCGATCTCCACCATAAAATTAAGTATTTATGACTAATCTTTCCTGTTTCCTCCATCTAAAATCTAAAATCTAAAATCCAAAATCTCCTCGATCCCCAGCCTTTCCCCCTGCATCCTTTGCCGCTTTTGTTTAATAAGATATGTTACAAAAAATATCTAAATATAAAGAAAAATAAACAATACTTATGAGGATTAAAAGAATATTAAAATTAAAGAGCACCCATTTATTGATATATTTTTAACAGCCTGCGATCGGGCAAAAAAATTAAGCGAATACTAGGAAGCGAGATATGGCTTACGCGCAAACCCAAACTCAATCAAAGGCTGGGTATAAAGCCGGAGTTCAAGACTATAAACTAACGTATTACACCCCGGACTACACGCCGAAAGATACAGATATTTTGGCTGCCTTCCGCGTCACACCGCAGCCAGGAGTTCCCCCAGAAGAAGCTGGAGCTGCTGTGGCCGCTGAATCTTCCACCGGTACATGGACAACTGTTTGGACTGACCTCCTGACCGACCTCGACCGCTACAAAGGTCGCTGCTACGACATCGAGCCAGTCCCCGGTGAAGACAACCAATACATCTGCTTCATTGCCTATCCTTTGGATTTGTTTGAAGAAGGTTCCGTCACCAACTTGCTGACCTCTTTGGTCGGTAACGTGTTCGGTTTCAAAGCTCTGCGTGCTCTGCGGTTGGAAGACTTGCGGATTCCCATTGCTTACCTGAAAACCTTCCAAGGCCCTCCTCACGGTATTACCGTTGAGCGGGACAAATTGAACAAGTACGGCCGTCCTTTGCTGGGTTGTACAATTAAGCCCAAATTGGGTCTGTCTGCTAAGAACTACGGTCGTGCCGTTTACGAAGTTCTGCGCGGCGGTTTGGACTTTACCAAAGACGACGAAAACATCAACTCGCAACCGTTCATGCGCTGGCGCGATCGTTTCTTGTTCGTTCAAGAAGCTATTGAAAAAGCTCAAGCAGAAACCGGCGAAGTCAAGGGTCACTACTTAAACGTAACTGCCCCTACCTTTGAAGAAATGATGGAACGGGCTGAGTTCGCCAAAGAAATCAAAACCCCGATCATCATGCACGACTACCTAACCGGTGGTTTCACTGCAAACACCAGCTTGGCCAAATGGTGCCGCAAAAACGGTATTTTGCTGCACATTCACCGCGCCATGCACGCCGTGATCGATCGTCAAAAAAACCACGGTATCCACTTCCGCGTACTTGCCAAGTGCTTGCGGATGTCCGGCGGCGACCACCTGCACTCCGGTACAGTTGTGGGCAAACTCGAAGGCGAAAAAGGCATCACGATGGGCTTCGTAGACTTGATGCGCGAAGACCACATCGAACAAGACCGCAGCCGCGGTATTTACTTCACCCAAGACTGGGCATCCATGCCCGGTGTCATGCCGGTTGCTTCCGGCGGTATCCACATCTGGCATATGCCGGCTTTGGTGGAAATCTTCGGCGACGACTCCTGCTTGCAGTTCGGCGGCGGCACCTTGGGCCACCCTTGGGGCAACGCACCTGGTGCAGCAGCTAACCGCGTTGCATTGGAAGCTTGCGTCCAAGCTCGTAACGAAGGCCGCAACTTGATGCGCGAAGGCGGAGACATCATTCGCGAAGCTTGCAAATGGAGCCCTGAATTGGCTGTTGCTTGCGAACTCTGGAAAGAAATCAAGTTTGAGTTCGAGGCAATGGATACCGTTTGATGATTTTGGGTTGCAGATTTTAGGTTTTAGGTCGCAAACTTGCTCTTAAGTCTTTATCTTTGAAGAAGATTTACAAGTAAGTTTGCATCTAAAATCTAAAATCCAAAATCTCAAATTTGAGGGAGCTGGGGTCAAAAATGGATCTCAAACAAGTTGCGAAAGACACCGCTAAGGTGCTGGCAAGTTACCTAACCTATCAATCCGTGCGGATTGTGGTCGCTCAGTTGAGCGAAACCAATCCTGCCCAAGCCATCTGGTTGAATGACTTTTCCACGAAGAACAAAATCCAAGATGGAGAAGCTTACATTGACGAGCTGCTGAGGGAAAATCAAGATTTAGGATTTCGGATCATGACTGTGCGAGAATATCTGGCTCACGATGTGACGGAATTTTTGCCAGAAATGGTTTGTACTGGCATTCAACAGTCGAATATGGAACACAGACGCCAGCATTTAGAGCGAATTACGCAACTTAATTGGTCTGTTTCTACCAGTCATCCTGAAGCATCAATAGATTCTGAACCGAATCTGGATAATTTGTCGAGTTAATCGATCGAGAAGTGCGATCGAACACACACCTTAGAGATACAAAAAATGAAGACTTTACCTAAAGAGCGTCGTTACGAAACTCTGTCCTATTTGCCCCCGCTGACAGACTCCCAAATTGCCAAGCAACTCCAATACATCCTGGATCAAGGCTACATTCCCGGCGTAGAATTCAACGAAAGTTCTGCTGCTGAAATGCGCTACTGGACTTTGTGGAAGTTGCCTTTGTTTGGTGCTCGCAGCGTCCAAGAAATCATGACTGAAATTCAAGCTTGTCGCCAAGAAAATCCTCAGTGCTACATCCGCGTCATGGGTTTTGACAACGTGAAGCAGTGCCAAGTGCTCAGCTTCATCGTCCACAAGCCTAACAGCAGAGGCTACTAAGCTTTAACAGCCCTATTTTTTTAGGGGAAAAGTTAGCTAAAAATTGAGGTAGGGAATTCTCCCCGCCTCATTTTTTTTTAGGGCGATGATGATTAGACTTATTAGATAAATCTTTTATTGATAGATATACCGCAGATGATAGGCAGATAAACACATATCAACGCAGATGATTTCAAGAGAGTCTCCGAATCAAAGCAAGATGTTTCTTCATCCTTCATCCTTCATCCTTCATCCTTCTTCCCTCTTCCTTCTTCCTTCTTCCTTCATCTACAGCTTACAAATAGCCTTTAAAACTTGCAGCAACAAAATTGAAGGTTCGGGTTCCATCAAGTTTAGCAAAGGCAATAGCTGATAGCTTGGGGTATTGCCCCCCTGAATATTCACGAACTGATAGTGCATTCCGTTGGTTGTCAAACCCCAGATAGTGTCTTGATATTTTAAATTTTGATAAGCATAGGTTAGCAATTGAGATAAACCCATCAATGCGTTGATTCCAGAATTTTTACTTTCAATTACCAAAACCCAAAAATATGTATCGCTTCTGATGGGCTTTATCCTGTTGACAGCCAAGATATCAAACCGTCCTTTAATGATAGTATCTTCATCTTCAATGCTAATTTCAGCGATGTCTTGTTCTAAACTAATTTTAATCGGGCGGCGGTAGAAGCCAGCCAATCGCATTAAGGGAAAGGTAGTCAGAGCTTTTACCAGTCCTTCTGAAACTCGATCCGTGGAAATATAGTCATCAAAATCATCCCTAATTTGTGTAAGTTCCTGCTGTTCGTGTTCTGTGATATCTTCAAGAGATAACAGAGAGGTAAATGAGTTAGTGTACTGCTTTTGAAAGCCGAACAGACGGTGTACTTCTGATAATGTTAGATTTTTTGCATTAATAACTGTCATAACTTTAAAACCAATTAAATCTCTATTCTAATCCTAACATATTAGGAAAAACAGGTTCGTAGTGAGGACTTTAGTTTTTTCTTCCTATGCTTTAATAAGGGACTAAAGTCTTTACTACGAACCTAATCCATCCGCTCCATTACAACTCCGTCAACTATTTCATAACCCCAACTAGAATGTCTAGCTGCAAGCTCTTTCGCCATGCCGTATTCGCCCAAACTGCAAAATTCTCTTAACTGCTGAAAACCTAAACTTTTCTCGTGCTGCAATCTTTCCTGTCGCAGCTTTTCTCTTTCTGCATCCGAAGGATTTACCCGCTCAATTCCCAGCGGATCGATATCGCTAACTCGCTTCACATTCGCCTCCTAAAAAAAAATGGATTCTATAATTTCACCATTAACAATTTCATAGCCCCATTGTGGATTAGCAGCGATTTGTTTTTCAACTATACTGCGACCGAGAGGAGTTTGGTAAGCTTTTTGTAAAGAGGAAATACTGGGGATTTCGTCAGCGGTGATCTGTTCTTGTGGTTCGAGTTTTGGTGGTTCGGCGATAGTTTCAGATGTGGATTGATTCAGGGCAAATTGCGGCCCGATCGCCCCTAATTTTCGCATTACGCTATCCTTGGTGATTTGCGGTTTTTCGTTGAAGGAAGAGGGCAGATATGGTGTGTCAACCCCCTGCAGTTTTGCTTTGAGCGCATCATCCGCAATACGATCGCACTTTCGCAAAAAACCCTCCCACAAATCCTTCCCCAACACCGGATTTCTCAAGTCAGCGCGGGCTTTAGACACTGCTGCTTCCAGCGGTTCGCCCTTGTGGACGTAATACTGAATTCGCTCCTCTTCAAACGCCGGATAAGGCACTTCCGGCTCAATTTCCCAATCCCGCTTAACTTTCTGACTTTCTCCCAAAGAAATTCCCGCGATAAATTCGTCCCAAAAAGTCGAAGTTAACCCTTTTGTCATGCTGTCAATAATTTTAAAAGCCCATCCCGAAGGATTGCCAAATCCTAAGTTGCGAACTCTGGCATATTCTTCTAAAGCCCGCTGAAAGTTGTGCAATTCTTCTTGGGAATTCCAAGGGCCGCTAAATTGGTAATTCGCGTTGACAGCAACCGCTATTTGCTGGCGCGGTTGTCCGAAATATTTGTCGGTTTTAACTGCACGCTGTGGGGGGGAAGTTTCGGATAATATTTCTACAGGGCGATTTGTGCGATCGCGAATTGGTTCTGTTATAGTCTTGGTGTGGTTATTGGCAAAAAAGTTATTAAGTTTTTCCTCAAAAGCGTCAATGTCCGCCCAGAGTTCTAGGGTGTCGGTGTGGGGATTTGTTGATTTTTCTTTCAAGAGCGATCGCACTTTTAGCAAGCGTCTCGCGATTTCTTGTTCTTCGGGACTTAAACCCGTGGCTTTTTCTATTTCGTTGCTGTTAGTTTTCACCCATTCGCTAGAGTTGGAATGTTGCACTTTCCATTGCAATAATTGGCAAAGAAAAATGCTCGCACCAACTCCGCCGGTAATTTGGGCGAGTTTGGGATAGTAGATAGCGGGATTTCCTAAATTTCCTAAAAATATTCCTATTTTCATTTTATAAATTCCTAATTTTCTTGAATCCTAGGGTACCAGTCGGCCTATCTTACCTAATATTAGAGTGTGCCAAATAACACCTTACCTCAACTAAACTAAGATTAAGAAACTTAAGATTTTCTTTAAGCTTCTGTCTATTCCAGACGGAATAAAGATTCTAGAGCAAAGACGGGGATCGCATATTCGATCGCCTGATTGACAGAACAGAATTAAGCGTAATAATAAATTATTTACTGTACCCATCCTCCCAAAATGAATCCAGAACGCCAAGAAGCTTATTTGAACTTGATCGAGCGAGTGCTCACCTGTCCCAACGGCCAAGAACCAGAGGTTTTAAGTTCCTGTTCCGATTTAATAGATGCCGGATTTGTGCAGATGCTAATCCAGATATCAGCTTCAATGGCCGGGGAAGGAGACAGAGATACTGCCAATTTTTTAGTGCAACTGGCTCGTTTGCTGGGGAAATCTTTGGGATTGTCGCCGGATTTAGTGCCGGCTGGGTACAGCAGCGCACAGGGGTAGATAAAAGTCCGCGCGATGTAGCCATCCCTCTTCATAAATCGCCTCGTTTTGTTTCAGAAAATCGGGGCTATTTTAACTGCATCAATGGCTTTACAGTTGATATTCCAGAGGCTCGCAAAAATCATTTACCCCAGTTTTAAATACATAAATAATCACGGAAGTTACCAAAATTTTAGGACAAATTTTGGCAGCGACTAAATCTCTAAATGCTGCATTCAATTGTCCGTTTGTCAAATCTTCTTTAACCTCAGATTTGCAGATAGCAACGCGGCATCTTTTGGCCAATCCGTCCAGCCACTTTTCCGAGATGTTCGGTTCTTGTCCGGCTTGAATTGCCAGAGATATTGCTGCATCTTCGATGTTACCTTCGCAATCTTCGATTTCGTCGAGGGCTTTTAGGGCTTCGGGATATTCGGCTAATTGCGATCGAAATTGGGCAATTTCTTGTGAAGTAATAATCACCATAAAATTTTAGTTTGTGCTTTGTTGACTGGAGAAGTTTAGGAGTTAAATTATATATTATAGCATTTTTTTGATTGATGTTGAGATTGGGCGATCGAACTTAATTATATTGTCACCTGAGATTGGGTACTTCGCAATAGTCCGAATCGGCTTTTAACCCCAGTCGGAAAGCGAAAGTCCTCCCTGGGAGGACTGATTTTAAAATTGATTTGTTTCGTCTGTCATTACGAAGGTCGTGAAGCAATATCACAGAGCAGGCGATAAATTTGTCATTGACAGAAAGCGGCGCTAAAATAGGTTGGCAGAACTCATATTTTTCGGGAGTTAGGAAAAATGACAACCGTTACTTTAAACTTAGATAGTGTCGAACTAACAGATGAACAGTTTTACCGTTTGTGCCAGATGAATCGAGATTGGCAATTTGAACGGACTGCTAAAGGAGAAATCATCATTATGTCACCAGTAGGCGGAGTCAGCGGCAATCGAGAAGCCGATTTAATTACAGATTTGGGCTTGTGGAACCGTCAAACGCAGCTAGGGAGAGTGTTTAGTTCTTCGACAATTTTTAGGCTGCCAAATAACGGAGACCGTTCTCCCGATGCGGCTTGGGTTAGCTTGGAAAGATGGTCGGCTTTGACAGATGAACAAAGGGAGAAGTTTCCGCCGATTTGCCCTGATTTTGTGATAGAATTGCGCTCGCGGACAGATGCGCTGCGGCCGCTTCAGGAGAAAATGCAGGAATATATCAACAGCGGTTTGCGCTTGGGTTGGCTGATTAATCCTCAAGACGAACAAGTGGAAATTTATCGCGCTAATTGCGAGGTGGAGATTGTACAGTTTCCGGTGAGTTTGTCGGGTGAAGATGTGTTGCCGGGATTTGTTTTGAATTTGCCGATGGTTTGAACGGGAATTGGGAACCAGCAATGGGAATCGGATCTTGAAATCGCTTCTACAAAAACAAAGTCCGCGCAACGCGAGACTGAAGATTAGATTAAATTTTTACGGTTTCCAATGGGATTTTTTTCGGACAAATATCATCATCATACCAACCAGTCAAAGCCACCGCCAAAGCATCCGCCGCATCGTCCGGTTTCGGAATATAAGCCAACTCTAACTCCCGCGCTACGGCCTCTTGTACTTCAGATTTATCCGCATTACCGCGCCCAGTTAATGCTTTTTTGATTTGCGCTGGGGTAAACTCGAACAGCGGCACTCCACACTGCGCTAATACCAGTGTCAAAACGCCCCGCGCTTGGGCTACGAGTATGGTATTTCCCATTTTGTAAAAGAACAGTTTTTCAGCAATTGCCAAATCTGGTTTTATTTGTTCAATTACCTCGTGCAAATCATCATAAATTGTTTTCAACCGCTGTCCCATTTCCTGTTTAGGCGTTGTTTTAATCACGCCACAATCAATCATGGAAACAAAGTTTTCATCTTGTTTTCCGGGGATGATTTGACAGCAAATTGCCCCGTAGCCGAGATTTGCTAAGCCCGGATCTAATCCTAAAATTCGTTTTTCCATTGCAGAAATTAGTAATTGGAAATGGGGAATGAGGCATTAAAAATTTGGGAAATGTTTCATCACCACCAATTACCAATTACCAATTATTAATTATCCCTCAGTTGTTTCTAGGCCGAATACCCGATCGAACACTTTAGTCACTTTATAGCCCGAATCGATCGATTCTAACGGGTCTTTCCGCAATCGGTGCCGCAAACATAGGGTCATCACCCGGCGAATATCGTCTACAGTGACCTCTGTGCGACATTCTAGGGCTGTGAAAGCTTTGGCTGCCCGATTTGTGACTAAATCGCCCCGCAGCCCGTCTACGTCCAATTCGGCGCAGACTTGGGAGATTTTTACTCGCAAATCTCGATCGATAGTTACGGATTTTAGCCTTTCCTGGGCTTCCACCAATTTCTCCTGCATATCGTCTTGTTCGTGCTGATATTTCGCGAGAAACTCTGAGGGATTTTGGTCAAAACTCGATCGCTGTTCGACAATTTCTACTCTTAAATTCGGGTCTTTGACAGTCCGAATTTCGGCGTGCATTCCGAATCTGTCGAGCAATTGCGGCCGCAATTCTCCTTCTTCGGGATTCCCGGAACCGATGAGAATAAACTTAGCCGGGTGGCGGATCGAAATGCCCTCGCGTTCGACTGTATTCCAGCCGCTGGCGGCGGAGTCGAGCAAAACATCGACTAAGTGATCGTCGAGCAAATTGACTTCATCGACGTAAAGAATGCCACGGTTAGCTTTGGCTAACAGGCCTGGTTCAAAAGCTTTAACTCCTTCGGCCAAAGCTTTCTCGATGTCGATCGTACCGCAAACTCGGTCTTCGGTAGCGCCGAGCGGCAAGTCTACCATTTGGACTTTTTTGCGGGCGATCGGCATTGTACCGTGATGCAAAGTGCGATCGCGCACCTCATCGCTCATAAAATCCGGATCGGTGGGATGACTGTTAAAAGGATCGTCAGCCACCACCTCAATTTCTGGCAGCAAGTCAGCGAGGGCGCGGATTGTGGTAGATTTGCCCGTACCGCGATCGCCCATAATCATCACTCCGCCAATTTTGGGATCGATGACATTCAACAGCAGCGCCAGTTTCATCTCCTCCTGGCCAACAATTGCAGTGAAGGGAAAAACAGCGCGGCGGGCTGCGGTGACGGTTGGCAGAGCGCCCGCATTTACGGTATTGCTGACTTCGGCAGTAGGACTCACAGGATAACTCAAAATATAATAATTGCCTGTTTATTGTAAGGGATAACCGATTTTAGATTTTAGATTTGCGATTTTAGATTAACGTATTTCTGTCATTTGGAAGGTAGTGAAGCAATCTCAAAGCCTTGCTACACCGTCATAATGCGTCCCTGACTGAGAAACCGAATTTTTGGGCAAAACTGGGCTACAGCTTTTAATCCCGGTAAAAAAACCTGGTTTCTGTGGGAGTGCAGGGGCCTTAGCTGGGGCGGGCGGGGACTGGTGAAACCGGGTTTGATGGATGAAAATCTTCTCTCCTCTGGAAGGAGGCAGCAGTTGAAAGGCAGGAGGCAGGAGGTTGGAAATTGGAAGAGGATTCAGACCCCTCCCAATTTCTGATCCCATTTAAAGGAGAGGCTTGTACCGACTTAGGGGAAAGGGATTAAGCACAAATCCTCCTGCCTCCTGCCTTCAGAGGCAGAAGCGGAGGTCACAGATTAGGTAAAAAACCAGGTTTCTGCGGTACTGATGCGTCCAAGACTGAAACTGCTGGGCGATCGTATTGAAAGATGTAATAATACTTTGCGCCAACGTGTTTCTCGTCTCGCAAGAAAGACTCTTTCATTTTCTAAAAAATTAGACAATCATATTGGTTATATTTGGTATTTTATCGATCATTATAACTATGTTTTGAGCCAATAACCATATCACTCAATATTTATTACTACCAACAACCAATAACCAATAAGCAATAACAACTAATAACCAACAACCAACAACCAATAACCAATAACCAATAACTAATAACCAATAACCAATAACTAATAACCCACAACTACCACTGCGGCTCAGAAGCCATCAAAGCAGTCGCAGCCTCGCTCGGTAAAGGCTTAGCAAAAAAATAACCTTGACCGTATTCGCAGCCGATCGCCCTTAACCGAGCTAATTGTGCCGCCGTCTCCACACCCTCAGCAATCACATCCATCCCCAAAGCGTGCGCCAGCGCCACAATCGTCCGCACGATCGCCACATTTTCCCCCTCGCTTTCGAGCTCCATCAGCCCCACAAACGACTTATCAACCTTCAAAGTATCCGTAGGAAACCGACTCAAATAACTCAACGACGAATAACCAGTACCAAAATCATCAATTCCCAACTTGACATTAAGCGCTTTCATCTCCTTTAAAACCGCGATCGCCGACTCCACATCATCCATCACCACACTCTCAGTAATCTCCAACTTCAAACTCTGAGCACTCAAACCCGTTGTTCCCAAAATAGCCCGAATGCGATCGATCAAATCCGGCTGAGCAAACTGCTTCCCAGATAAATTTACACTCATAATCAAAGGTCGATCGAAATCAAACATTCCCTCCCACAGCCGCAACTGCCGACAAGCCTCCTCCAAAACCCACTCGCCCAGCGGCACAATCGCCCCCGTTTCCTCAGCCACCGGAATAAACTTAACCGGCGAAATCAAGCCCCGCTGCGGGTGCTGCCAGCGCACCAAAGCCTCAAACCCAATAATCCTGCCGCTGGCTAAAGACACAAACGGCTGGTAGTAAAGCAAAAACTCCCGACGTTTTACAGCCATCCGCAAATCCGTCTCCAACTGCAACCTCTCCAACGCCAAATCGTGCATCGCAGCATTAAACACCTGATACCTTCCCGTTCCCAAAGCCTTAGCCCGGTACATCGCCGTGTGAGCGTCCCGCAGCAAGTGTTCCGGCTGTTCCCGGGCGGCGAGTGCGGGTTGGCCACCCACCGCAATCCCGATGCTAGCAGTGACAAACACTTCCTGGCCTCCGAGTTCAAAAGGCACAATTAAAGCTTGATGAATGCGATCGGCCAAATCCACCGCACTCTGGGCATCAACATTCCTCACCAAAATTGCAAAATCGTCGCCCCCCACCCGCGCCACAGTATCCGCCATGCTGACACTCGCCTGCAACCGCACCACCACCGCCATCAGCAACTCATCCCCCACCAAATTACCCAAAGAATCATTAATCACCTTAAATCGGTCTAAATCCAAAAAAAGCACCGCAAACAGATAGCTGCGGTGGTGCCTAGTATTGACGATCGCCCGCCCCAAACACTCTACAAACAAATCCCGATTCGGCAAACCAGTCAGAGAGTCGTGAAAAGCATCGTAAAGCTTCCTGTAAGCGCTCAACCCCGCACCAGTCACCACCAAACCCACAGCCGGCGACACCAGCGGCACCCACCCACCCTCAGTAAAAATCAAAAAACTAATCCCCAACAGCCCCACCAAAGCCGCACCCACAACCAATCCCGCCCGCAATGGGTGGTGAATCCGCCAAGCCACAAGCCCGCCCAGCACCGCCCAAGCAGCATTCCACAGAATTTCTGCCCATTCTGGCCACACCCAAAACACCGATCGCCCCTGCAAAACAGCAGTCAATATTTGGCTGAGCATTTGAGCGTGCAGCAACACCCCCGGCATTTTCGGATTTTGCTTTTTAACCGGGCTGTAGGGCGTGAGAAACACATCTCTGGTACTCGGTGCAGTCGTCCCGATCAGCACAATCTTGTCCTTTACCCAACTCGGATCAATTTCGCCCTTCAATACTTGCAGGATACTGACTTGTCGCGCCACCCCAACAGCAGAACGGTATTTGAGCAGAATTTGGTAGCCTCTAGCATCAAGATTTGCATAGCCACCGCTGTCAGATGCTAAAGGCACAAATTTTGCTTTCCCCCAGTTGATTTGATGGGGATTGACACGGCTATCTGTCGGCTGCAGCTTGTCCTTGAGATACAGCGAAGCCACTTGCAAAGAAAACGAGGAAGCAGCAGCAGTATTGTCGGGTTTCGCGACTGAGAGCAAATTGCGGCGCACCACCCCGTCAGCGTCGAGTAAAAAGTCATTAAAACCCACCCGATCCGGCGGCATCCCCGGAGGGGCGGGCACTCCCCCACTGTCTGAATCGTTCAATTTAGTAATCGCCACCAGATTCGGCGCCTTGAGCTCCGCCAGCAATTCTTGGTGTCCGGGGGCTTGAGGCAAATCGCGGTACAAGTCCAAACCGATGACTTTTGGCTGGTACTTTTGGAGTTTTGTCAAGGTTTTGGCGATCGCCCCGTCGGAAATCGGAAACCTCCCCAGAGTTTGAATATCCGCCTCAGAAATTCCCACTATCAGCATCCGCGGATCTGGGCCCGCATCCGGCTCCAAGCGCACCAACGAGTCAAAAGTTCCCAATTCCAAGCTTTGATACCATCCCAACCGCTGAGCTCCCGTATTCAGCAGCGTTACAGTTGCGCCTGCCAACAAAGCAGGCAAAATCCTGACCCGCCGGCCTTGAGAACTCCGGTTCAGGCCAGTTGCGAGAGACAGTACAGAACAAAGATTTCGAGAAAATTTGGCAGTCACAGCAAAGATATACGGGTGCAAATAAAGCTAACCACAAGTTTGTTCTTACAGAATTGAGCTTATTATGAGATTGAGTATAATTTTTTCAGAACTTGTGCCGAAACCGAGTTTATTTAAGCTAATTAATCGATTTGGCAAAGTATTTCTCGGATGGGAAACTGGGTTTGAATCGTATCTGCCGAAAAGTGCTGTCTGGGATTCCTCCGTTTCCCCAAGTTTCCACAAGTTTCCACAAGCGTTAAAATTTAGTCGATCGAACTTTCTGGATATTTTTGAGATTATGGCCAATCAACTTCCGATTCCGGTGATTGTTAACGGTGCTGGCGGCAAGATGGGCCGCGAAGTAATTAAGGCGATCGCCAGTGCTAGCGACATGACCTTATTTGGCGCTGTAGACCGCTCTCCTGAGTCCCTCAACGCCGATGCGGGAGAATTAGCCGGGTGCGGCCCGTTAGAAGTTCCCATCACCGACGACTTGCAAGGAATGCTGGCCTTAGCCGCTCAGGAAAAGCAGTTAGGCGTGATGGTGGACTTTACGCACCCAAAGTCAGTTTACGAAAACGTGCGATCGGCTATTGCTTACGGTATACGGCCCGTAGTAGGCACTACCGGATTGAGTACCGCCCAAATTCAAAACCTCGCGGAATTTGCCGACAAAGCCAGCATAGGTTGTTTGATTGTACCCAATTTCTCGATCGGCATGGTGCTGCTGCAACAAGCCGCCGTCACCGCATCTCAATATTTTGAACACGTAGAAATTATCGAACTCCACCACAATCAAAAAGCCGACGCACCCAGCGGCACAGCCATCCAAACCGCCCAAATGCTAGCAGAAATGGGGAAAACGTTCAATCCCGCCCAAGTAGAAGAAACCGAAAAATTGCCCGGTGCCAGAGGCTCTTTAGCCGACGAAGGAATTCGGATTCACAGCATCCGTTTACCCGGTTTAATTGCCCACCAAGAAGTAATTTTTGGCGGCCCTGGTCAAGTTTATACATTACGACACGATACGAGCGATCGCGCTTGTTATATGCCCGGAGTTTTGTTATCAGTGCGAAAAATCATAGAATTGCGATCGCTCGTTTACGGATTAGAAAAAATCCTGTAATTAGTTGACAGTTGTCAGTTGTTAGTTGTTAGTTGTCAGTTGTTAGTTGTCAGTTGTCAGTTGTCAGTTGTCAGTTGATAGTTATTATTAGTTTTGATAATCGCCTTAAACCTTTGATGAATCTCCCTTGTGGCCAAGTCTAGAACCCCCTAAATCTCCCTTAAAAAGAGGAACTTCGATCGGAATCTTGTCCCCCCCTTAAGAAGGGGGGCTAGGGGGGATCGAGTTATTGTAGGGTAATTAACTTATTCCCTCTTCCCTCTTCCTTATGACATTGGACGGAAAGCTCAGCCGGGACAGCACTAATAACCAATAACCCATAACCCATAACCAATAACCAATAACTTCTTCCTTCTTCCTTCTTCCCTCTTCCTTCTTCCTTCTTCCCTCTTCCTTCTTCCTTCTTCCTTCTTCCTTCTTCCTATGCTAATTCCCTTAACCCGCGAAACATTTCAAGAACTAATTCCCGCCGTCGCCACCGGAGTGCAATACAAATATATGTGGGGAAAACCCCCCGACTTTCTCAGGCGAATGTTAATCTCAGCAGTCAGCGTAATTTTGGTGCTAGTCATCTATAGCTTCGTCGGTTCCGATGTCGGGCCCCTAGTTTTAATTACCGGATTGATCGCAGGTTTGTACTGGCTGTGGGGCCCGATTTTGTGGGCAAGTTTGCGGAATGCACAATGCCGCAAACATAAATATTGTGGTTTTTGGCAAGGACGAATTTTGGATATTTATATCACAGATGAAATCACAAGTCAAGAAGAAACAGTCAATCAAAAAGGACAACTCGTAATAATCGACAACCTAGAACCCCGAATCAACTTAGAAATTGGCGACAAAACCGGATTTACTACCACACTGCGAGCTCCCTTACGCAAGGAACATCAGGGAATTGTTCCCGGCCAAGCAGCATTAATGTTAATCATGTCAGATATAGAAGACTTGGGTACAATTGCCAAAGTTTCCGACATTTACATACCCAGCCGCGACGTGTGGGTAAGCGACTATCCTTATTTACGCAGAGATTTGTTTGTAGAAATGAGCCAGCAAATTAAAAAAGGTAGAAAAAAAGGGCGGGATACCAACAATCAAAACAGAGAAGTCAAAAGACGAACCGCCGATTATTAAACAACAAATTCCCCAACCCCAGCCACCCAGAAACCGGGTTTTTCTCCCAAACATTCACCACCAACCCTAAACATCCATAAAAACGCGGTTTCTTCAACCCCAGCCACTCACCCAGAAACCGGGTTTTTACTCCGAAAACCTGTAGTCTCTCTCGCTGATAGCTGATGCTAGATTGCGGGTTTAAAGCCCAAGGAATTAGAGTATCTGGAAAGTCAGACAATTGAGATGCCACCGCGCGCTGTAGAGTATACTCGATTGCCGATCGATCTGGAAAATCGGCAAAATACGATCGCCATTAACGCCCAAAATTACCAAAAAAAATTAGATCGAATAAGTCTTGACATCAAGGCTCAAAAAAATTATAATAATAGTGATGCCGATTTGAGCTTGCTCGAATTATTCAGCAAAGAAACTTGCCCGCAGTTCAGCGAACAAATCAAATTTGACTTAGGCTATTTCAAACACGGCACCGGCTTGCTAGACAAGACGATGGAAGCAATTAGAGGCGTAGTGGCTATAGAAGAAGCCTATCGCGACGCAAAATTAGAAGCAACAATTCAAATAGTAGGTTTTGGTTTAGGAGTTGTGGGCGTAGTGGCTAGCGGCGCGCCTTATTTGATAAAACAAGACCCGCCCGATCGCAAATTTTACATACCATTAAGCAATACAGAAATTCCGCCTTTTGTGATGGTATTGTTAATCAGTTTCGGTGCGGGAATTGGTGTAGGGTTGGTGATTTTGTTGGGCGCAAAATTGAAGAATCTACCAGGAAAAATCTAGCTGCGACTGCCTTGGAGGTAATAAATCTAATAGCAATTAGGCATCAATATCGAAGAAACCAGTCAGGGGTTGAAAACCCCTGTCTCATGGCGCAAGTCCTGTGAAAAAAAACTGAATATCGATCAATTTCTAGGCAGATTTTGGGATAATGACAAGGGCTTGACACTGAGAATTAGTTAATTGTCAACTCTCAACTGTTCCCCTCTTGACCGTAGGCTTGCCAAGCCAAATCCACCAACCCGTTCATAATCGCCACAGCCACCACCGCCGAACCCTTGCGCCCCTCAATCCGAATGTGAGGAACCATCGAATCGTGCAGCCGCGACTTAGCCACATCAACCCCCACAAACCCTGAAGGAGTCCCAATCACCAAAGCCGGTCGAATTTCCTCAGCCTCAATCAAATCGACGAGGGCCGACAAAGCAGTTTGAGCCTGGCCGACGACAAAAATCCCTTCAGGATAGCGTTTAGCCAAAGTTTCAATCCCCCAAGCCGCCCGCGTCTTTTCCTTTTGAGGGCGCGTCAAAGCCTCCATCGAACAATAAACCGGATTAGCAAAGGTACTTTGAATTTGTGGCGTAATGCCCACCTGAACCATCGGCACATCTACTACGATCGTAGTTCGAGCAGCCAAAGCAGCCGCCCCGGCTTGCAAAGCCTGATCGGAAAAACTAATTAAAGACTTGTACTCAAAATCAGCAGTCGCATAGATCACGCGCCGGACTATTTCGTACTCCGCCGCTGAAAAACCGTGGTCGCCAATTTCGCTATCGATTAATCCCAGACTCTGGGCATCGCTTACGTGCCATTCCATTTGTTGGATAGCTGTCGCCTGTGAATTATCAAGTATCAGCTTACCAGCTTTTTGTCAGTTGATAGTTGACTGTTGTCAGTTGACTGTTGACTAAGAGGGCGGGCACGCACCATCCACCGCCCCTACCGACTGCCGACTGCCAACTGCCAACTGCCAACTGCCAACTGCCGACTGCCGACTGCCAACTGCCAACTGCCAAACTAATTTTCCTCAGAAGGAGACTTGCCCAAAACCGGAGTTAAGAATGCTACCAAAGCCCCGATCGCAAAACCGGCCACATTTCGAGTCAAAGGCAACCAGTCAGAAGTCCGAGTCACCACAGGCCCAATTCCGAAAGCCAAAAACAGAATCCCCCACAGCGGCGAAAAAATCAGCGCCCACTGCCAAGCCACAAGCTGTCCGGGTTTCCGGGGCTGAGCGGCAAACCCGCAGATCACCCCGCCGAGCACCGATGAAATTAATGTCAGAACCCACTGTTCCCTCGGCAAACCGGGAACCACACGACACCCGCCCTGACGCAAACAGCCTTGTATCGACTCTAAAGATTCAATGATCGATCGATCTTCGCCATTCTCCCGGACAAAAAACTGATTGCCGTAGCGAGTTTGCAGTTCTACCCAAAAACTGCGCGGCAGCAGCGGATACAGTGAGTCGCCCACATTAAAATTGAGCAAATTGCCACCTCGGGGGTCAGCAACTAGCAGCACGCTTTTGCTATCCAAGCCCCAATAACTTTTGACGGCTAAACCGGGCGTGCGATCGTACTGAGTCAGCACTCGCAGCTTCCAGCCGGTTTCCGTCTCAAATTCATTTAAATTTTTTGCCAAATCCTCTTCTTCAATATCCGTAAGGGCTTTAGCTAGGTCAATGATTGGTGTCTGAATTTCTGGCAACAAATCGGGATTGTTGAAAGCGTGGGCCACAGGTGCGATCGTCCACAGGGACAAAGCCAGGAAAAAGGCAGCAGCAGAGGCTAGAAATTTGCGGGGGAAAAGCTGTGACATAGGAATTTCTAATTCAGGTATCAATGGTAGCTGGCGGTCTTAACCAAGGGATAAGAGAAAACTAATATTTCTTTACAATTATTTACTTTACAGGAAGGCGAGAGCAAGGGGAAGAGTTGGGGGAAGAAAGTGTGGAATCCCTCTTTCTTCTTTCCTCTTCCCTCTTTTCACCCTGAGCGAAGCCCTTATAGCCCTTTTCCATCGGACTGAAATCTGTTACATCCGTTACATCCGTGGAGCGAATCCGTTGCCGAACTTCCCTCTTCCTTCTTCCTTCAGATTAAAACTGAGATTTTGCCACCACCCCCTCGCACAAACGCCGATCGCGCGAGCTCACATTAGGATTAGTTCTGAGATAATCACCAACCCAATCGCAGCCCCTCACCAGCAAATCATCAAGATCCAAATTCCACAAAATCACCCGATTGTCCCGCCCCGCAGAAGCCAGAACCTTCCCATCCGGGCTAAAACTCACGCTCATCACACTATCCCTGTGGCCCGTCAAAGTTTTCAGCAAAGTCCCGCTGCGGCTCCACAACTTCACCTTGCGATCGTAACTGCCCGAAGCAACCAACAAACCGTCCGGGCTAAAACTCACGCTAGTCACGCTATCGCTAGAACCCTTCAGCAGCGTCGCCACCAAAGTCCCGTCCACCTTCCACAGCTTCACCGAATTGTCATAACCAGCCGAAGCCAGCATTTTGCCATCAGGGCTAAAAGCAACCCCCAAGACAAAACTGTTGTGAGCCCCTTCAAAAGTCCTCAGTAAACCGCCGTCCCGATTCCAGAGTTTGACAGTACCGTCATCGCTCGCCGAAGCCAGCATCTCTCCGTCGGGACTGAAAGCCACCCCAGTCACCCAACCTTTGTGTCCAGTCAAAGTCTTAATCAACCGGCCGTTTCTCGTCCAGAGTTTCACAGTCTTGTCCTTGCTCGCCGAAGCAACAATCTCGCTGTCGGGGCTAAAACTCACACTCATCACACTGTCGCTGTGCCCGTCAAGAGTGAACAGCACAGAAGGCGAACAGGGGAATAGCGGAGCAGAAGGACAAGGGACAATACTATTACTGACGCCATCACCTTTAAGACTCCAGACTTTCACCGTTTTGTCGTAACTCCCAGAAGCTAGTAGCTGTCCGTCGGGACTGAAACTGACGCTGGAGATTTTCTGAGTGTGTCCCTCCAAGGTTTCCAGCAAAACCCCCGTGCGGCTCCAAATTTTGATAGTTTTGTCCGTAGAAGCCGAAGCCAGCCTTTGGCCGTCGGGGCTGAAAGTCACGCTTTGCACCCGGTTTTGGTGTCCGTCGAGGGTTTTTAGCGGCACGTCATCGATCCGCCACAGCCTGACTGTTTTGTCAAAACTTGCCGAAGCCAGGGTTTTGCCGTCTGGGCTAAAACTCACCTGAGTAACTCGATCGGCGTGTCCCTCAAAAGTTCTCAGCAAGCGGCTTTCCGGTTTAATATTGCTAGCATCCGCGAGACGTTTGTCACCCACATTAGCCAGATTCCAAAGTTTGACAGTTGCGTCTGCACTTCCAGAAGCCAGTGTTTGTCCGTCGGGGGAAAAACTAACCCCAAATACCCACTTGCTGTGTCCCCGCAAAGTTGCTAGCAGTTCGCCGCTAGCCTGTGTTGATTTTTTTTTGGTTCCTGGGAGTGTTAGTGCAGCGATGTTCCAGATTTTTACCGTTGTGTCTTCACCGCCACTGGCCAACAATTTACCGTCGGGGGAGAAACTGACGGTGTAAACTTTTGAAGGTTTTCTGTTTTCGCTGTGCCACAGAGTCGCGATTAACCTGCCGTCAGAACTCCACAGTTTAACAGTACCGTCATCGCTCGCCACAGCTACTATTTTCCCGTCCCGACTGAAGCTGAGCCAATTTACCGGAGCTATTTGTTCGATCGTCCGCAGCAGCGTACCGTCAGTTTTCCACAGTTTAACTGTTTTGTCTCTTGATGCACTGGCGATCGTCTCCCCGTCGGGGCTAAAAGCAACGCTAGTAACGCTATCAGTGTGACCTATAAAAGTTGCCAGCAAAGTGCCGTCAGTTTTCCAAAGTTTGACAGTTTTATCTAAACTTGCTGAGGCGATCGTTTTACTGTCTGGACTGAAAACGACACTGGCGACGCTGTTAGTGTGACCCTTGAAAGTTGCCAGCAAAGTGCCGTCATTTTTCCAAAGTTTGACAGTTTTATCTACGCTCGCCGAAGCTATTGTTTGACCGTCTGGACTGAAACTCAGACCCCAAACTACATCGCCGTGTCCCTCCAAGCGGTTAAGTTCTTTGACACCGTAAACGGCCTGTTGGAGGGCAGCAGCAATCAGAATTTCGGTGTCCTTGAGCGCGTGTATTTCTTGGGAGTGTTCGATCTGTCTCCACTTTTTACCCGCTCTCAAGCTTTCCATCATCGCGTCAAATTTGTTGTTTGAAAAATAAAGGGCTTCAGAAGCTGCTGTCAGGGTACTGATTTCGGCTCGCTGAGTTTGAGCGACAGCTACCTGTTTTTGACCGACGGCGCGCCACCAAAAGTTTACAGCGGCGATGGTGGAACTCGTCAGCAGCAGTACGCCGATCGCTGCTACTCCCAGCAGTTGTTTCAGAAAAGTATTAGCTCTGTAGAGCTGTGCTTGACTCATCTTTTTGTCGGCTTCTGCTTTGTACAGTCTGGCTTCTAAGCCGAATCTTTGGCGGATCGGCCGCACTAAATAGTCGTGTACCAATTGATAGCGGTCTTCTGGCGCTTCCCGCAGCAGAAATAGTAAACCGTGACCGACTAAAATGTCTAAAATTAATTCGAGATTGTCGGTTTTATTTTGTGTGTTTTTGGGTTTTTCGGCGAATTTTAGTTGTAAGGGAATTCGGCTCGTACTGCCGGCCAACAATTCATTTTCTTCGTCTGCTGCGGGCTGCTGGCCTGTCACTAACGATAGTTCGTGTTTGGTTTTAATCAAACGCACGCCTCTTTCATCTGTCAGGGAAAACAAGATTTTCCAAGCTGCATCTTCGTTCACCAGGCCGCAGTCTGAGATGACTCCTTCGAGCGATCGCTTGACTAATTCTGCCTTGGGATTGTCGCCCAATTGCTGGTATTGTGCTAGACTTGTAATCCCTTCTTCTTGCAGTTGCGCTCCTACTACCTGCAATTCGATCGGTCGCACTTCTTGCAGTTCGTCTGCTAAATCTTTAACAAAGGCATCGATCAGTGACGGCTCTAAATAATATTCTGCCCGTTCTGTTAAGTGTCCGATCACGGCTCGCGCGTCTTTCATCGAAAAACTTCGCAGTTGGTAGCGAATACCTTTGTCGAGGATATTATTGTTAATAGCGTCGAGGTCTGGGAAGCGATCGCAATCCAGCAAATAGTGCAAATAATCTTCGCGCAGACACAAAATTATCTTGACATAAGGCAGATTTAAAAACAATCGCAAAAAGTTATAAAAAAGTTGCCTTTGTGCCACGGAAGTCGAAACAAAGAAAAATTCTTCAAATTGATCGAAAATCAGCACGGTCAACAAATTATTTTCCGCATTTTCGCGCAACTGCTCTATAATGAAAGATGAGTTTTCCGATGGGCGATCTGAGACAACCGAGCAACTTTTTTGGTCGATTTCCTGTACCCCTTTGGCGATTAATTTCCTTTCTTCTTCGGCTTGTTTGTCGTACAGAGCGCAGTTCAAAGCCTTTTCTAATTCCATCAGCCAGTCGCTGTAAACTTTGACTACTACGGGCAAGGTATCGCGCGCGCCCGGAGTAATATTTTTCAAAGCCGGTACTAAGCCGGCGTTGACTAGAGAACTTTTTCCGACGCCGCTGGGCCCGTGAATAATAGTTAATTTATGGTCGTCCCTGCTAATTCTTTCTAGCAAGTTATTGATATCTTTTTGGCGGGAGTAAGCTGTCATGGAAGCTGCAATCGCCGCTTGATTTTGAGCTGAGGGGCTCGAAGGATTGACGGCTTGTCGCTGCTGCTGCAATTGGCTGGCTCCGATAAAAGCTCTAAATCCGTATTGATATTCGATCGATCGCTGGTTTTTCTTAATCCGAAAAGCTTTGAGATACTCTCCCTGCTGGAAATAAACCGCTTGCAGTTCGGTCAAAATATCAATATAAAGGCGGGGGTCGTACTTCGGCTCGCTTTGAGTTTGAGCCAACTCCAAAGAATGCACCGCCGCTTCCCACTGGCCTAGCTGCCGCAAACTTTGGGCCAACAGTAAAAGATACGAACTGCGATCGGATTTGGGATGTTGGATTTTAGATTTGGGCTCGTTACTAGACTCGCTAGTACCTACAAATTCTGGGTAATTTCCCTCAAACCCCAATCTCAAATCTTCTATCAACAATCTCAAATCGTTAGGGGTTTGATCCAAAATCGCCAAAGCCAATTCGGCTAGCTGGCGGGCTTGACTCCACCTCGACTGTTGCAGCGCAACTTCCGCCAAAAAGCCGTAATCTTGAGCTAGTTGGCTGGGAGTACCGTAGGTGAAGTGCAACTGCAAAGAATTTTCAGCTAATGCTTGCAACTCTCCCCAAGCTTTCAAGCGCTGCAGCACTTGTCCGAGGTGTGCTGTCACCTCAGCGACTAATTCGGGGCGCGAAGCCAGAGAAAAAGCGTTTCTAGATTGTTCCAGGCTAATCCAAGCTTGTTCCCAGTGGTGGCGGTTGGCTACCGGATTTCTGGCTGCTTGCAGGCGGTGACACAAAGCTATGTGAAACAGCACTATCCCTTCTCTCTCTAAAAATAAGATGTTGGGGACAGGATTCAATAAGGATGAGGGGAGGGTTTGTCGGTTTTCGGAATGTTCCCAGTTAGCGAGTTCCCAGTTGCCGGTTTGCTGCTGCCAAAATATTAAGCTTTCTTGGTAGTGAATCAACGCTGTTTCGGTTTTGTCGCTGACATAGTAATCTCGACCGAGAACGAATTGCAGGCTGGCTTTGAGGGCTGGTTCTAGTTCTTGACCGCGATTTTGTAAGTCTCTTAAAGCTAATTCTAGTTCTCGGCGCGACAAAGAGCCGATCGCCAAATCGAGGGTATTGCCGGGACTCAAGGGCGAATAGGAGTGAACCTCTGATTTTCGCGTGTTTTGGGGTTGAGAGGTAAAGCTGAAAAAGCGTTCTCCGGGGCTGATTTTGCTCTCCACCCGTGCGCGTTGTTCCCAGTCGGTTTCGTCGCTGGCAAAAGTAGCGAGGGTGCTGGCGGTGCTGCTGCCCAATTCTCGATCGAGTTCGCCTACTTTAAATATCGTATCGGCTCGCGCAGTCAGGAAATGAATTAATTCATCAACGGCCAATTCAAATTTAATTGTGGCGGCGGCCCAACTTTTGAAATCCGGGGCGAGACGAATCATTTTGGTCACAATGTCATCTGTTACCCACAGGATCACTGGACAGGTAAAGTTTTTGCGAAATTCGTCTCGCACTTGATTGGTAGAGGCCATCAGTTCGTCGATCGCCACGACTGTTTCTAAACCGAATACCATCAATGCCGAGGCGGAACCAACAGCCGAAGACCCGCTCGGTAACGTGTTGGCCACCAGATTAGTGTAGAGGGTTTTGACGGATGCTGGCAGGACAATATCTTGAATTGGAACTGGGGACATTTCTCGCAGCCGCTGCGCCCAGCGCTGCCGCAACTGTTCGTAGTTGCAGCGCACCAAAATTAGCGAAAATTGCTGCTGAGACATGGCGATGGATCGTACCAGAGTTTTGAGCGATCGCTCGTTGTAGCTGGCAGTTTGTTGTAGTTTAAGCAGATCGGTCATGCGTGCACCCCTGTTGCAGAAATCAATTACCTAACGATCGCCGATCGTGACTGAAACCGTATCTACTTAGAGATGCTCGTTCCTGTCTGGCGCCTTATATATGTAGTAATACGTAGTTTGTCGTACTGCTTTTATGAAAATTTACACATTCTTTATGTTGAATCTAAACACATCATACCTCTGTATCTCCGAGAATGCGAAACTTGACAGTAAAAATTCAAGTTAGCTTAATTTGATTTTTCTCGGCTACAGATAAACTACTATATACCGTAAATATCCACCCTCAATTTATGAGCAAGACCGGCAATCAGCTATTAGCAAACAACCCTACTCAATGTGTAGCACGAATTCAGAAATAAAAGCTATAACAATTGTAGTCCGCGATGGGATTAGTTGGGACTAAGAGCAACAGGTAAAAATAGATATAGCCTTTCTGTGCTCTGTTATGAGGTACTATCCGGGATAGGGCATAGGGCATAGGGCATAGGGCATAGGGCATAGGGCTATAGGAGTGATAACCGCTATATGGCACTTCTCACTCTCGATGAGGTATCAATCCCTCAATCCCTCAATCCCTCAATCCCTCAATCTAAAACTTGTAGTGAGCGAAGCCGAAGTATCTAAAATCTCAACCTCACCTTTTTGAGAGAGGCTATATAGGGGTCTGGCCTTGCAGATATGAGAGTAGAGATTGGAGAAAGTCCTTGGTGGCGGTAATTTTTTTTTGTATCGTCAAAGTCGCGACGCGCACCCAGCAATCAACAAAAATTAGCCAGTGGCAAAAACCGCTGACTGGATGCTTTATTCGATTGCAAAAGTTGGGAGTTTTTAACGGTGAATGAGAAGTTAAAAACTTGATATATCCCTCGCGGGGGAGGGCTTGGAGATTTGGGAAGCAATCTCCAAAATCCCAACTATTTTTGGCGATCGCGCTCCTGCCATTCTTGATATTTTCTGGTTTCTGCTAAAGCTGGATTGATGCCAAACCATCGACCTTCTAAATCGCGGTATTCAAAGACAAACATACTTCGCAACAAGATTTGAGATTCTTCTTCGCCGGTTACACTTTGTCGGTTGACAACTTGAAACAGTAATTCCCATTCTGTGTCATTAATAGCTCCGAGAAGATCGTCGCGATATTCTTGAATGACGCCTTCAAGACATTCGCGAGAGAAGGGGGGGTCTTCGTGCTGCAAACAGCTATACAAAAGCATCAGTAGATTGCGAACGTGACCGCCGCTAATCCTGCAGAGCCGGTCTAAAGTTTCGGGACAATCAAAGACTTTAGAAATTAAATCGATGCGTTGAGCGGGATCGACGGTGGGGAAAGCTCTAGCTAAGACTAACTGTCGCAGCAGTGCCATTCCTTCCTTGTGGTCGTCGCCCGATCGCCGGAGCACCGGTACCATCGGCATTACCTTGGGTTTGACTCCAAATCGACTGGCGAGGCGGCCGAAGTCGTTGGAAAAAATCAAAGTCAGGGGAATCGTGTAGACGACGTGGCAATTGAGTTTTTTCAACTGTTCGCCACGGTCTAAAAAGAGGTATTCTGGCTGGCTGCGCCCGCTGGGTTTGAGGGAGGGGTCGAGGCGATCGAGGTTGTCAACGATGACTGCGAGTCCTTTTTTGCCTTTGTGTTTGAGTTCGGCATTTGCTCTGTCGAGGAGTTCTTCGTTGATCGACTGCAAGATGCTGTTGGTGCGGGGTTCGAGATATTGTCTGAGTTGCGATCGCAGTTTGGGAGAGTCTTTAGTTTTAGCAGTAACTCTAGCAATGCCTACAGATAACTCGGCTTCTGCTGACAAATCGATCGGAGTCTGCAAAAATTCTGCCACTTCTGCAAACAAATTAGAAAAATAGCTCGGTCTGAGTTTGATTTTGGCCGCTTCCATAGTTTCGCTGACTTGGCGCGCAATGCTCAGCAAAATATCGCTGATATCTACATCCCCCATGTCTAAGTCTTGGGAAGACTCGAAGTAGACAACGCAAAAACCCTCTTGTTCGAGTTCAGCTTTGAGTCGAAACAATTCGGTAGATTTGCCGCAGCCGATATGTCCTGTAAATAGCTGACAGGTTGGCTCGTCGGGGGAGATCCGGGTAATTGTTCGCTGTAAAGATTCAATGATTTTGCCACCGCGCACGGAACCAAAATCAATGTAGTATTGATAGTCTCCAGGGTCTCCCGCGACGAGGGTCTTGCTCGGGTTGCAGGCTTTATAAAATCTGTCTAATTCGAGTGCGATCACAATTGAAGCCGACTAAAAGTGATAAAAGTTTATCGAAAGTCTAAACTTTCTTGCCTTGAGTTTAGTTTGATTTGTCACCTTTTGCCCTGTGGGGTAATGCCCTAAATACCCAAACAACCTCTATCTGCTAATCAACCGGGCGGCGCGGGAATTTGGAATTTTTAATTAAGCTGTTTTAATTACCTAGGTAGATCAGTGATTTTACGGAGATTGGCACTTCTTCTGGGTAATTTTGCGGGGATCTGATTAAATGGTAGGGGAGAAAGGGTCTGCAGTGCGCGAGATTAAACAGTTTTGAATTTGTGCTAATCCTTAATTACTAAATTGTCAAGAGGTAGATGGCTAGTTTTGGAGCGGTTTCTCAAACAGAGTTAGGGCGCAGGCGCCAAGAGTTGCGGCGTCTCCGTCGCGATCGAGCGGTGGCTTTGGTGTGGCAAACCCTGGCTGCGAGCTCAATGGCCTCATTTTTGTTGTGGTGGATGGCGCAGCCAACTTGGTTAATTGCCCGATCGGAACAAGTGAATGTGGAGGGCAATCAGTGGCTCTCAGACAAGGCGGTGCGCTCTTTGGTGCCGCTTTCTTACCCGCAGTCGTTGTGGGGGATTCAACCGCAGGCGCTGGCCGAAAAAATGGAGTTAACAGGCCCTATAGCCAAAGCAAAGGTGACTCGTAACTTGTTTCCACCTTCTTTGACTGTGGAAGTGGCAGAAAGGCTGCCGGTGGCGGTGGCGCAGCCGACGGCGATGTTGAGATCCAAAAGCGACAAGGAAAAAGTGGGATGGCTGGACGCTCGCGGGGGGTGGATGCCGTTGGAGAGCTATACTGCAGCGGCGCGATCGCACAATAGTTCGATCGAACCGGGCAGCGATCGAGTCCGGCAGCCCCAGCATTCTTTGCCAACTTTAAAAGTCATCGGGCCTTTGGAAAAGTACCGCGCCTCTTGGCCGAAGTTTTACCAAGGACTAAGCGGCTTGACGGTGAAAGTTTTTGAGATAGATTGGCAAGACCCCAGCAACTTGATCTTGAAAACCGAGATCGGTACCGTACACTTAGGGCCGTACAGTTCCTCCTTGACAGGCACTCAACTGAAAGTTTTAGACCGAATGCGACAATTGCCAAAACAGCTAGATTCGAGCAAAATAGCCTACATTGACTTAAAAAATCCAGCAGCGCCGATCGTCCACTTGCCAGAACCCCCCCCTAGTTTGGAGAGTGCAAGTCCCCCACCAACTCGCGGTCAGAATTGATTTTCTGTCAACAGAAGGTAGAAACTATCTGTCATCCGGCAGAATTTTTACCGCTCTGGATAGATACGCAGGGCTTGACATAGGGACAATTGTTTGATTCGGCCCCTTTAGGAAAAAAAAATCAGGATTTTTTTCCCCTCAAGAAGCGTCTCCGGCTAGTATCGATTTTTTGTTCGTCTGCAAAGCCCTACAAATGCCGAAGGCACGAGCGCCGGAATTGGGCAGGGGCGAGGTACGGGCGATCGACACTCCGCAAAATCCGAGATTGCTAACATTCAGCCTCGAACTGTGTTAGTTTTTCGGCAACTTTAGCCTATAGTTGATGTGAATTGGCGTTTAGTTAAGTTAAAAAGCTGTAATCTACTATCCCCGACTCTAATGAAGCTTAATAATAGACAGGGGTCTGACCAAGACAGTCCCCCTTCGGAAGAAGTAAAAAATTTTCCGGTGGCTCTCGATTCCGCCAATCCGTTTAGACGCAAGTCTGGTTATGTAAATGTAGATAGTATTGATATCGATCCTATGGTGAATCCCAAAGACATAATGCCCAGCAGTGCCGCGAGAATCAAAGTAATTGGTGTTGGCGGGGGTGGTGGCAACGCCGTTAACCGGATGATTGCTAGCGAGATTTCTGGGGTCGAGTTTTGGTGCGTGAATACCGATTCCCAAGCTCTGGTGCTGTCAAATGCTCCCAAACGCTTGCAAGTCGGACAAAAGTTGACGCGCGGCTTGGGTGCTGGAGGAAATCCGGCGATCGGACAAAAGGCAGCAGAAGAATCTCGCGACGAAGTTGCTAATGCTTTGAATCACGCGGATTTGGTGTTTATCACAGCCGGCATGGGCGGCGGTACGGGCACGGGTGCGGCTCCGATTGTCGCTGAAGTAGCCAAGGAAATGGGCGCGTTGACTGTGGGCATAGTTACGCGGCCTTTTACGTTTGAGGGACGGCGGCGCACCAGCCAAGCCGAGGAAGGGATTGCAGCTTTGCAAACCCGGGTGGATACATTGATCGTGATTCCTAACGACAAGCTGCTATCGGTGATTTCGGAACAAATGCCGGTGCAAGAAGCTTTTCGAGTTGCTGACGATATCCTGCGCCAAGGGGTTCAGGGTATTTCTGACATTATTACGATTCCCGGTTTGGTGAACGTTGACTTTGCTGACGTGCGGGCTGTAATGGCAGATGCGGGTTCGGCGTTGATGGGCATCGGGGTGGGTTCGGGCAAGTCGCGGGCTAGGGAGGCTGCGATGCAGGCTATTTCTTCGCCGCTGCTGGAAGCTTCGTCTATTGAGGGCGCTAGAGGTGTGGTGTTTAACATCACTGGCGGTACTGACATGACTCTGCATGAGGTGAATGCAGCGGCTGAGACGATTTACGAAGTGGTCGATCCGAATGCGAATATTATTTTTGGAGCGGTGATTGACGAGCGGCTTCAGGGAGAAATTAAGATTACTGTGATCGCTACTGGTTTTTCGGGAGAAGTTCCGCCTCCTCCCGTTCCGGGGCGCACTCAAAATGTGAATGCTCCTTGGCGGGCTGCAACAGTGCCTGTGACTCCTGCTCAACAGACGCAGGATACGAAAATTAAACCGCAAGATTTGGGATTAGATATTCCTGAGTTTTTGCGTAACCGTCGCCCACCCAAATAATTTGAGATTTGAGATTTGAGATTTTGGATTTTGGATTTTGGATTGAATCTCCAATCTCCAATCTAAAAAATCTCAAATCTCCAATCGAACATCAATCTAAAATCTAAAATCTCAAATCCAAAATCTCCAAGGTTTGTCCGGGTTCTGGTTCGAGGAGTTGGGTGGAGAGTTCGGATTTTGCAAGTAAATCGCGAAATTCGGGGATGCTGCCGATCGATCGCACTAACATTGGTAAAATACCGGTGGCTCGGATATCTCCTGCAGTTGTCGGTAAGAAAAACTTCGGTTTGAGAGTTTCGGCGAGTTTGAGGGCTTCTTTGGGGCCGATGATGACTTGTCCGAGGAATGGGAAGATTTGACCGATGACGGGGGCGATGGCTACGTCTACCGTGTCTATTTTCTGTTTGACTTTTTCTAAGGGCGGTAAGTGCGGTTCGTAATAAAGTGTCTCGCCGCTGTTTAAATCTTTTAACAAATAGCCGTTTTCTTCTTGTCCGGGCTGGATTTCGGCTCCGGGTACGGCGATTATTTGTAATAATTCTTTAAATTTAAACTCTTGCCAATTGGCTAAAGATGTGATATGGGTGTATCCCAAACTGCTGAGGACTTTGGCGGCGGTGGGGGAGGCGATGGCGGGAATGGTGCGATCGAGCTTTTCGAGTGTTGGTCTGTGACAGTGGTCGTCTAAGCCTTGGGAAATGAGGATAAGGTCGATCGGCGGTAAGGTGTCGGGCGTGAAGGCGACGGGAGTGTTGTGGTAGGCGGTGAACAGCCAGGGTTGACCGTAAAATACCAGAGGATCGATTAGCCACGGATCGACGAGGATGGTTTGGCCGGCGATGTGGAAAATCCAGGAGTTGAGGTCGATGCGGGTGAGTTTCATAGTTTGCAATAATTCTTTACACTGGTTTTAATAATAGCTAATTTTGCAACCGCAGATGGGGGCGGATGAGCGCTGATGAACGCGGATATGATAAGAGTAGGAAATCGATCTGCGTTGATTTGCGTCTATCTGCGGTTGCAAAGATGATTAATTCGAGGGTTTATATGCCACGAGACTCAGGCTTAGAGGAATGTTATATTAAAAATTAGGACTTAGTAAGCTGGATCGAAATGGAAATCAACCTGAATCCGCTCGAATTTATAACGCTCAAAGTACAACAAACTGTTGCCGATATCCAAAATTTAGATAACGAAATATCAGGTAAAGTTCAAGAAAGTGCAACTGCAGTAACGGCTTGGGTACAATCAGCACCAAGTTCAATTGTTAGTGCTGGGACGATCGCCGCTCAAGAAGCTTTCAAAGTCTCGCACAACATCCGTTTTGAAAACTTGCCAAAAAATCTGCAATTCAAATTTGCTAGGGCTGGTATGCGTGACGGAATGCGAAATGTTCTAGAAACCGCAAAAGTATTTGAATCCATCCCCGCCCAAATTCGCGCCAGAGGCCCGGAAGCAATTCGCGACTTTTGTCTAGATAAAGATTGGAGTCACATTCAAGCCCGCGTTAATGGAGGGGGAAACGAAGCTGCTAACGGGATTTTTGAATATTTTTGGGTGAATCGCGCTCGCGGTGGTAAAGACATGACGGCGGAAGAATTAGCAACCGCTAAGCAAGTTTTAGAGGCTGCTGCTTTTAAGGCGGCGGTTGCCGAAATCGTTGGGGCAGTAGCAAAAGGGGCGATCGCAGCAGCAGTAATTGAATTAGTATTTTCGATCTTAGAAAACTCGCTGCTGTGTGTTGAAGGCAAAATTACTCAGTCCCAATTAATCGAACAAGTGGCTGCAGATACTGCTAAAGCTGGTATTGCTGGCGGTGCAATTACGGGAATTTTGTTAGCGCTTTGCATGATATTTCCTCCCATTGCAGGAGTTTTAGGCGCTGCTGCGGTGCCGTTGGCAGTTGCTGGTATTGGTTTTATGGGAATTCGTGCTTGGGAAATTTTTTGTCATGGCGATCGCCTATTTGGGATAACTGAACAAGCACAAAAAATTCTGGGATTGACTGAAGCGGTAATTGAATAAAACCGTAACAATAAAATCTGATTTAAGATTTCTATGGGTTGTTAATTTTTGAGATAATTATGCCGGCAATCAAGAAATCAAAAATACCAGTTGCAATGACGATCGCCGGTTCAGACAGCGGCGGCGGTGCCGGGATTCAGGCGGATTTGCGGACTTTTGCGTTTCACTGCGTCCACGGTACGAGTGCTCTGACTTGCGTGACGGCTCAAAATACTTTGGGGGTGATGCGGGTGGATGCGATGGCTGCGGAGGCTGTGGCGGCTCAAATTGAGGCGGTGGTTGGGGATATTGGGGTGGATGCTGTGAAGACTGGGATGCTGCTGAATCGGGAGATTATGGCGGTGGTGGCGGAGCAGGTGGAGAGTTTGAAGATGGGGAATTTGGTTGTCGATCCGGTGATGGTTTCTCGATCGGGCGATCGACTCATTGACGATGGGGCGATCGCATTTTTGCGGGATAATTTGATTCCTTTGGCGGCTGTGGTGACTCCGAATCGGTTTGAAGCCCAGATTTTGAGCGGTTTACAGATTGTTTCTTTAGATGATATGAAAGCGGCGGCGCAAGAGATTTATCGCAAAGGCGCAAAAGCTGTTTTAGTCAAAGGCGGCGGGATGGCTGGAGATTTGCGCGGGATTGACGTTTGGTTTGACGGTATGAAGTTAGAAGTGTTGAAAACTGAGAATGTTGAGACTGGAAATACTCACGGGACTGGTTGCACCTTGAGTGCTGCGATCTGCGCTAACTTAGCATTAGGTAAAGATTTATTTACCTCAGTAACATTAGCAAAAGATTATGTTACTAATGCTCTGAAATATGCTTTAGATATTGGACAAGGCCAGGGGCCCGTGGGTCATTTTTTCCCACTTTTACTGAAGTAAATTGTGAACTCTTACCTTCTCTTTCTTCCTACCCTACGGGAACGGCTTCGCCGAACGCGCCCTTAGCGCCTTCGCGGTTCGTTTAACTTCTTAATTTTTCAGGCGAAAGAGCGATCGCCACCAAATCTTCAATTTTCTTAAGATTCGGATCGCCAGCCAAATAACCAATACCTCGATGCAAGTGCAGGCGAAATTGTTTGGCTAGAGTTTCCTTTTCCGTGCCCAAATTATCTTGGTGACACCGCTGCTTGAGGGCAACTATCAGGATATCCGCCATGTCGCCGCCAAAAACATCCCAGCTTAGTTCGACGTTGCTGTCGCTCTTAATTGGCACTGGGGATGGTATGCTGGGCTCGGCGAGCGATCGGCAAAACCCCCACCTGCACAGCACGTTCCAGCGATCAATTTTAGTCGATCGTTTGAGTTTTGAGAGTTGGTCTTTGGCTGTTTGAGATAAAAGGATGCGATCGACTGGTGGTTCCATAGGTTGAGAGTGTTTTGATATTTTGTAAAGAGTGTTAATATCTAGGAAGCTCAGCCTCTCAAATTACCTTTTTTGACAGAGTTGCAAAACTAAAAGTAACAAATTTTTACACGGCGCGGACTTGATATATTCAGCGTTTTTTGGTATTCTAATTGTAATAGGATATATCCTAATATAATGGGATGGTTGCAAAAATAAAATTTTCGCAACCATCCCATTATGATATATAGTACCGCAACTCCCCGGCAAAAGTCAAGGGGGTTGCGGAAAATTTTGGCGCGATTTTTTAATCCCAAAAATAGCCTGGTTCGACGGTGGTTTGGCGTTTAGCCGAGTCGTAGTTGAGGAGGTAGCTGCGGGCGATCGCCTCTAATTCTTGCAGCTTATCATATTCTACTTTGCGAATCTCCGTGTCCGTAGAAAGCAGGATTACTTGGTGGCTGGCTGAGGGAAAATACCGTTCGACTAGGTTGTTTCTGTGGGATGAGTCGAGGCGGCCCAGGGGAGTGTCGATCGCGACTGGTAACTGTCTCCCGGATACTCTGGCTAATCCCCACAAAAAGGCGATCGCCAGCAGTTGTTTTTCACCGGCAGAAAGTCGGTGTTTCGGTACAGGTTTACCTTCTGGATCGTAAATGGAGAGGCTAAATGTGTCAGTGTCGATCGCAACTCTGTGCACCAAGTCGGTTTTGTGCAAGAGGTAGCGAAAACAGTCGGTAATTTCTATTTCGAGTTTGTTGAGTTTTTTGAGGGTGAGTTTTTCTTTAAATAGTTTGAGGGTAGCTTGGGCTTTGGCGATCGAACCGATGACGTGTTGGCTGTTTCTGATGGTGATGTATTCGCTGCTATAGCTTTCTAGTTCTTTCTGGGTTTTCTCTAATTCTCTGTTTAATTCCGCGATGCGGTTGTTAGTTGATTCGTGGGCTGCGGCTGCAATTGCAACTAATTTTTGGGCATTCCTCACCTCTGCTTCTAGTTTTTCGTAGGCTTCGGGGGAGGCGGCGGCGGCGATTTGTCTGTCGGTGAAGTCGATTTCGGTTTCAATGTTTTTGATTTCAGCGATTTTTTCGGCCGCTAGGGTTTGCTGGGCTTGGATTTGGTAGCTTAGCAGGTTTTCTAGTTGCTGGATGCTGTTGTTGTCGGCGTTCAGCCAGGGCGGGCTGTCTGGGGCTGCTTGCTGTTCGAGTTCTCGGTTTTCTTGGCGGATGAAGTCTTGTATTCGATCTAGCTGTTGGGGATTTAATGAGATTTCGGCGATGTAGTTCAGGAGGCGATCGCTTCTTTGTTGGATAACATTTTGGGCAATTTGTGCTTGCTGTTGGCTGGCTTCGGTTTCTGCTTGGGTTTTGGCTGCGGTTAACAGGGGCGAAATTAGGGCTAGTGGTAGCGTATTTGATGCCAATTCCATCATGGCTTTGCGGGTTGTTTCTGCCCTGTCTGTGTAGTCGTTTAGCTGTTGGTCTAGTTTACTGCGATCGGCTGCAATTTTCCCACCTTGATAAATGAATTTTTCAGATGCTTGTTTCTGGTTTGTTTCAGCTTTATCTAATTCGTTTTTTAAGCTAGCTTGTTTTTCTTTAGCTAACTCTATTTCAGCCGTAATTTTCTTAAAAGTTTGTTCAATTTTTTCTAAAGCGGCTAAATCTTTTTTACCAGCAATTTCTTTGCGCTTGCGACTGGCTAATATTTCTAAATCGACGGCTAGGCGTTCTGCTAATTCTAAGCCTAACAAAGATTTAATCGCCCCGATTACAAATTCCGGCGGTGTTTCGAGTTCTGCGAGTTCTTTTACTTGTTCCCCATCAAACAAAAATAAATTGGATATGCCGACTGGTAAAAGGGTTTCGATGTATTCGTCCCAGGTGTTGGTAATGGCTTTGTCCGACCACCAATCGTTTACGACTTCGCTGTAGATAAGAATGCTGAGGCTATCTTTAATATCTAGTTTTTTCCAGTATCTAACGATTTTAAATTGAGTTAATTTGTCGTCTTGTACTTGTTCAAAAATTAATTCTACACGGGTATCTTCTAATGCAGGAGTGTGGCGGTTGATGGATTGATTGAGGAAGTCGCTGTAGCTTAAGTTTCCTCTGGTGGAACATTGGGCGCGGCCGCCGTATAGGGCGAGGCGAATGGCGTCTAGAAGGGTGGTTTTGCCGCCTCCGTTCATGCCGCCAAATAGGATGACTGGGGAAGGATTTCCGTCTTTTTCGGGGCGGAGATTGATGGTTTGGATGCCTGTGTAGGGGCCGAAGTTTTTGAGGACGAGTTCGAGGAATTGCATTGTAGATGTTGTTGAGATGGATGAGTGTTTGTAAGCGCGATCGATTTGTCCGACAGTCGGAGAGTCCGACAGGGATTGAAATCCCCGGCGGACTGCGGGTAAGCCCGATCGCCCGATCGACATTATTCGACCTAATCTTTGCTATTTCCCTCTTCTGAATTTGGGGTTGAATATTTAAGATCCGCCCAAGACAATTGCCTGCCTTCACTGCTGTTGCTTTCGAGTTCTTGTTTGAGTTTGGCAATATCTGCCGTATCATTTTTGGCAGAAGTGTTGGTTTGGGCGATCGCACTTTTGACTTGCTGAATGTTTTCAGTCGGATTTGCTTTAACAGCTTCCACCGCTGTTTTTAAGTTGCGTTGATAGTGGGCGTTACCAATAGCTTCATCCTGCGATCGCGAACTGGTTTCAAAACACTTGTCCAAATCGGCGTAAATGCCTGTACGGCGGGGTTTTGTGTAGTATTGGCGTTCTGTGTCGAGGAGTTTAGCCATCAATTCCAGGTGCATTTTGTCATCGCTGCAAATTTCTTCAATCGCAGTCCATTCGTCGCTACCTAGGAGTTTTCTTTCGGCGGCGGGACGGGAATCTTCAAAGGGTTCGCCCGTGACTTCTTCGTAAATCCGGGGTAAACTGTCGTCAAATTCGTGCTTTTGTTCCAACCAAATGCGGCGGATTTCGCTAAGTTCTTCCGGGGTAATTAAGGTGATGTCGCGCATTTCTTCGGGTGCGGTTTTGCGGATGTGGGTTTGTGCTTCCAAGACTCGTCTCAGCCAGTGTTCCCGCCAGAATTTGGTGTACGGGCCGGGGATGGGTTCGACGGAGGTTGTGTCGTCGCCCATGTTGCGTTCAAACAGTTCTACTCTACCGTAGATGCGTCGGAAGTCTCTTTTTGGGCGATCGTTTTTTATATCTAATTCGTTGCGAATATCGAGGAGAGGCTGCATCCATTCTTTCTCTTCATCGTTTTGAATCATTGCCTCCATAGATTTATCTTGGCTTACCATCGTACAAACCCAGCAGCCAAAGCGAGAACTGCCGCAGCTAGGCGTAGAAGTATCGACAACTAAAGGACATTCATTGTCTGCTGTCGCACCGCGATACATAGTAAATAAATCTTTGTTGCTATTTTCCCAAGGATTAGACCACTGATTCAGATAAATCCAGACTTCATCAGTTCGCCAATCTTCTATCGGACTATAAATTAGGGAATTAGGCAGACTAGGACTCTGATAAAGTAGAGATTTAATGGAACTAGATTTATCATTTAGGCGGTCACTCATGCGACCTATTTCATGTTTCTCCATTGAAGCAGCCCGTCTAATACTTTCAGCTTTGCGAGTACCCAATATGAGAATCACTTCTCCATTGATTCTTACCACATCACGAACGAACCGATTAGAAGGAAGGATTTTCAGGCGTTCAGTACACCAGCGAAATCCATGTCTCGGTGCTGGGTAGCCTTTTCCCATCAAGTTAACCCAGAAAGTATCTTTGACATCTGGATAAAGCATATGAGGCTCTATTGGGAGCTGTTGCTCTATAGCAGCAGACTTCATCTGTTTTAATGACTGACGTACCCAAGTAGAAACTATAGGGTTTTCTACCAGTGTATCGGTTGTGATAATATAGATTTTTTTTGTTCTTTTTTCTGCTGGTAATTCTGCTATTGCATACCAGATAAGCTGCACTACGGTAGTGCTGTCTTTTCCGCCAGAATATCCGACCACCCAAGGAATATCATCTAAACAATATAAATCTCTAATTTCTTGACTTAATTGTTTGATTTCTTCTACTAAATCCCTAACGGTACGGGGTGGAAAAAGTGGTAGCATTGTTTCTGTCATTTATTCAAACTCAGTTACGTAATTAAGCTCTAAATACATTCACCCGATGCCAGTGTAGCGATTCAAGTCTGGGTAGATATTGCTCTAAAGTTGGCAGGAGAATAGTTTCACTATGAAAATCTTTCATACATCTGGCATTTGGCGATTCCTCTTCTAAGTCATTAGCGACGATAATTCTGTAATTATCATCTATAGCAAACCAGCCCTGGTCAAAAGCCCAATGATGATTTTTACACAATGATATCCCATTATTAATTTGATTGTCATAAAATCTTGAAAAAGGCTTGATATGTGATCCATCTACAATATTTTGAGTGAGATTCCTGATAACTTTTAATCTACAAAATGCACATTTGTAATCATACGTATGTACTACGGCTTTCCTAAAAATAGCATTTCTTACAGCCGATTTGGTTAAATAGAACCGAGGTTCTGCATCAATATTTCCTGCTAGGCCTGATATTTCTGTTTCTGCCTGAGCCACATTTTCAAAGTCTTGATTAACTTGTAAAATATTTCCAATATCATCCTTATTAGATGAAAACCAGACAGCTACCAGTGTATCTATTAATTCCGAGCGAGAATTTTGGTCTTGGAGTAAATTGAATAATTCATTATCCCAACTCGCGTATTCTACAGCTTCTCTTAGCTTGTTAGTTGTTTTAGGCTTTGAACCATTGAATCCAGACTTAAGTGTGTTATGCCAGAATCCCTCGCTTTCCAAATGCCAAAATGGATAGTGCAAACCACGCTGATGAGATTCAGAACCTAAGACATCCCAATATTTGTTAAATGTTATAACCAAATCATCAGAAACATAAATTTTATTATCCGTAATTATTCCTTGAGCAATTAGATCGATGATTGACAATAGTAATATTGGCTTATGATGAGCGCTACCACGTTGGCGTGTACGACTTACATTAAGCTCCGCAAAACGTTTGCGATAATAATTTAAATTCTTATTTTCGGACTTTTCTCCTGTAGTCATTTTGTCCTCCCGTTATAATTAAATACAATCGAACCTCAAATTTTACACTATTTGCAACAGAGGGTTAAGCACCGCAAGGCACAATCATAACGCATAAACTAGAGAAGTTAAGCAGTGTCAGCAGACTAACAAGTAATTTTCCAGCCTAAACCGGAGATAATTATATCACTTTCTGGCTGCATCTGCGGTTCCCAAACCCAACCGATTTTTCAAATAATCAGTCATCCAACTAACACTAGCCCTCGACCTAGAAATCCCCCCTTTTAACAAAATCCCTCCCTCCCAATCAGGATTAGAAATCGACCAATCAACCTGCAGCAAAAGGCTCAAACGTTCCTCCCAACTCTCAGGAAAAACCGACAACAAAGCGGCCCCAACTTCCCCCAAACTCTCCAACACAACACTGTGACAGTGCACGCAATTCCGGCGCATTTCCCCCGCCGCAACTTGCTTTTGCAGAACTAATTGCCAATCGGGCATAAAACTGCTAACCGCATTCCAATAATTAACCGCCTGTTGTATTTGTTGAGCCAGTTCTTCCTCTTTTTTCTGTTTTGTAGTGCCAGAATGAGAGGGTTTTGTTTGTTTGCTGCTGTGAATGTTGGACAGCAAAGCCATGATAGCACGATCGATCGCACTTAGCGCAAACAATTTGGGCGATCGCCCGTTCAAACTCCCCTTCTCCATCTCCGTCAAACACCGGAACACATCAACCTGCTTAACAACTGATTTTACAACCAAAGCGCGATCGCCCCGGTGATTGAAAAGTACCCTTAGCGACGACTCCAAAGGAACTTGAAAATTGTTCAAATCGGAAAACTTTTGCTGCGAATTTTCCAACCCAATATCCAGAAACAAAATCAGCGCCACCGTCTCGTATCCCAACTGCGGATTTTCCTGCAAAGCCATCTCAAAAGCCGCCCTGCGATGCTGTCCGTCATTAATAGTAAATTTAGCATCCATCGGCACTCGCAAGCGACCGATTTTGCGTTCCTCCGCCTCATTTCCCACAGCTTCAAAAGTAATATCCGCATCAATCGAAGCGGCGATCGCCCCACAAGTATAATTCCCAGAATTATTGACCAAATAATCAGCAATTTCGGGAATTCTAGCCCAGTTAAGCGCCCGTTTCGCCCGCAGAGACGGCGGCAATTCTTCAGAATCTAAAGGAAACAATTTCGGCAAAAAACGCACCGGACACATCGACACGTAATATTCGCGGCCCGCTTGAATTCCTCGGATGACCGGCAAAATGTATTCAAAGGAAGGAGTGGACATATTTTAGAATTGGGAATTGGGAATTGGGAATTGAGAATTGAGAATTGGGAATTGGGAATTGGGAATTGGGAATTGGGAATTGGGAATTGGGAATTAATATTTATTGACTTTTGGTCTGGTTTGTGATATGTGTCCGGGCTATAGCAAGATAAGTCAAGTATTTCACAAAACTTTTTAAAAAACAAGAGTTGACATCAATTTTAACCCATGATATTTTTGAAAAAATAGCGTAATTATATAAAAACTGCGAATGAATACCAACCCAGCGGCTGACCTCGCTAACCCATTTTTGGAAAAAGAACATCGCGAAAGACAGGAAATCGCACTGTTATTAGATAATTATTTAGGAAAGGACGATCGCATTTTCGTACAAAAAACCCAAATGGGAAACACCGAAGCCTACATCGGTTCAGTCACCCTAGAATGGTTAGATTCCCGCGTCCGTTTCGCCTCACAAATGCCGCTTTTCCGACAAAAATTTGACCTCAAAACTAACAACATTGTCCGCGACGACGAAACCATTGACGAAATTATCCAGCGCCCCTTGGATTGGTCGCGCCAAGCCCCACTAACTCAATATTTAGCAGCCCGAAAAGCCCACAAATTCCCCGCAGTTTTAGTAGTCGTCAGTCCCCCTTGGGTAGACAACCCTCTAGCAGAAGAATGGGATAAAAACGGCGTAGCAACCAAATCGGCCGCTGAATTCACATCCTTTGATAAAAACGAGAATTTAGGGCTATTGAATATATCTAAAGATATTTCTATCTTTGCCTTAGACGGCCAGCACCGGCTGATGGGAATTCAAGGTTTAATGAGTTTAATTAAAACCGGAATTTTGCAAAGATACAACAAAAATAAAAAACCTGTGGGCGCTGCAATTACTCTCGAAGATTTAGCCCAAGAGTATCAAATTGACCCCGACGAAGTACACAAATTAGCTCACGAAAAAATCGGGATTGAGTTTATCCCGGCGGCTGTGACTGGGGAAACCCGACAGCAAGCACAACGGCGCGTGCGATCGATCTTTGTGCACGTTAACCTCATGGCGGTGACGCTTAGTCAGGGCCAGCTAGCATTATTAAATGAAGACAACGGATTTGCGATTTGCGCCCGCAAAATTGCCGTCACCCATCCTTTATTAAAAGAGCAAGATAACAGAAATCCCCGCGTCAATTGGGACAGCGCCACAGTCGCCGCCAAATCAACTGTACTCACCACCTTGCAAGCGCTGCAAGATATGTCGGAACGGTATTTAGAATACAAATTCCCCCATTGGAAGCCGGAAAAAAAAGGTTTAATTCCCATGCGTCCCGAAGATGATGAACTAAAAGAGGGAATTGAAGAGTTTAAGAAGTTGTTCGATAATTTAGCAACTTTACCCAGCTATCAAAGAATTGAAAGCAGCGAAGAAACCTTAGAATTGCGCCGATTTAGTTTTGAAAAGCCGGGGGGCGAGGGAAATATTTTGTTCCGTCCAGTTGGTCAAATTGCCTTAGCTAATGCTTTGGGAATTCTAGCATTTAGAAAGAAAATTTCGCTGAAATCTATTTTCGACAAACTCCGCAGATTCGATGTGGATGAAGGATTTAGCCACATGGACAATCCTGAGTCTGCGTGGTACGGGATTTTGTACGATCCGAATAAAAAGCGAGTGTTAGTTTCTGGAAGGGATTTAGCAGCGAAGTTAATTGTATATTTGGTGGCGGGAATTGACGACGATATGGATCGAGCTCATTTGCGGCAAGCTGTGGCTCAAGCGAGGACTTTTGAGGATAAAGCTGTTAGTTTTAATGGCAGGTTTGTGAATCCGAAAGAGGTGGGATTGCCGCAGGTGCTGAGTTAAGTTTCTATTGGGCAAAGTCCACAGCGACTAACACTGAGCAGGAAGCAAATTAGTTTTGTATAATTGAATCTGCACCTTACCTATAACCAGATTATGACCATCGCTGAACAGATTTATGCGATCGCCAAAACCCTTCCCAAAGACCAAGCTAGCGAAATTCTCACTTTCGCTGAATTCGTCTGTGCTAAGCATTTGAGCGCGAACCAGCAAACAGACACTGTAGACTCTCCGATTCCTTGGGCTGAACTTGTTTTTTCCCTTGCTGGAACTTGGGTAAAAGATTTTCCATCTCTAGAAGATATTCGTGCTGAATCTGGACAAGATGTTTTGCGGGAGAGTCTATAAATGTACGTTTTGGATACAAACACCTTGATCTACTATTTCAAAGGTCAAGGACAAGTTGCTCAAAACATTGCTAATGTTTTACCCCAGGAAATAGTCGTTTCTGCGATCGTTATTTTTGAGTTGCAAGTCGGCATTGCTAAATCCAATTCGCCGGCCAAACGCACTCAACAACTTCAGCAACTTTTGAGCCGAGTTAACGTTATTGCTTTCGATCGCGATGCTGCTGTTGCGGCTGCTACAATTCGCGCACAGTTGGAGCAACAAGGTACTCCCATCGGCTCGATCGATGTTTTGATTGCAGGGACAGCCGTAGCTCTCCAAGCGACTCTCGTTACCCACAATGTCAAGGAATTTTCTAGAGTTTCGGAACTCGCGATCGCAGACTGGTATTGACTACCTTCCCAACTAAAATGTTGTTAAATTCGTACTTTTAAGAGTATATCGTAATCCCCCAATTCATCCGCAAACAGAACCTGGATGCTTGGTGGTTCAGACATCAATACCATCCCAAAGTTCTGCGATCGGGTGAACTTTGCCGTCTTCTACTTCCTGAAGCGCAATCAGGAGACTGTTAAGAATATCTTCTTTAGATTGCTCCTCTTCATCTTCTTCAAATAGTTGACTTAGGGATTGCAAAATCAGGGTTTCGATCGGCAGGTTGAGTTTACCAGATTTCTCAAGAAGCTGCTGTTCTAAATATTCAGGAATGGTGAGGGTAATTTGCGTGGGGTATCTCTTCTTATCACAAACTTTCAAGCGCCGACTGTATTTAACTTGTTAAATGGCTAACTATTACTATTTCTTGCCGCTTCTAACTTTTGCTGAATTGCGGCTTGAACTTTCTCATCAAAATCAGGATCGCCGGGAGTTGCAATAATCCTCAGCGGATGCTGATTTATTCTGTCTAAGTACGCTTGAAATGCGGCTCGATCGCCTCGATGTTTGAGAAAATACTGTTTCAATTCAGTATTCGACATTTCGTTATAGTTAACTTGGCTCATCAGCAAACTCCCCATTGGGTAAAATTTGGAACTCAAGCTCTTCATCATACCCAGCCAATATGTATACGTTACGAGTTCTATCGTCAACACAAACAAGATGTATGGGTTGAAGCATTGTGTAAGTTAGTTGATAAGAAATGCGATATAAACTCTCAAGCTGGGCAGCAGTAGGCATTAGACTTAATCACTCCACCTAAAAGTTATTTTAACAGATAACTCCAGGCAATAATTGACTAATACATTAAGTTTAACTTAAGTATTTTGTGGTTTCAACAAAACCAATTCCGCCCCCACAGGCAAATGATCTGAGCCTGTTGCTTCCAAAACCGAACTCGATTTAGCACCCCAATGCTTTGAATACCAAATATAATCAATCCGACAAACGGGATAGTTTAATTTCAAATTCGATGTTTTCACCAAAAACTTAAGTGGCCAACCATGAGGCCAGGTAAAACCAAATCCAAATCCCGATTTTCGGAAAGAATCTTGCATGACTTTTTGCACGATATCATAGTCTTGACTGTCGTCTGTCATATTAAAGTCACCCGCGACAATTACTGGCAGAGTTTCTTGCTCAACTCGCTGCACTAAATCTTGAATTTCGGGAAAGCGTTTCCCATACGTGTAAACGGGAATTTTGAGAAAACGCAATATTTTATGTTGCTTAAGCCAAGGGCCTGAGCTTTCCATATTATAAACGACTATTTCTCGATATTTAAATTTAATAACGGCCCGCTGCTGCGTTTCTGGATGATCGGCCAAGTGCAGTATTTCGCTGGATACAATGGGATATTTACTGAGAATTCCTACCGGGGGAATGCCTATTTGATAGGGGTAGTCTGCTTTTAACGAGGCGAAAGCTCTTTTGATATGCTTCTGAACTATTTCTTGTAAAAATATAATATCGGGTTTTTCTCGTTCAATCAGTTTAACTAAAGTTGGCGACTGAGTTGAATACCAACCGAGGTTATTGGAGAAGATTTTGATTACAGGCTGCGAATCTGTGCTGTTTATTGGTGTGGGAGAAAAGTATTTTAGGTGCAGCCAACTTATTAGGAAAATGCAGGAGATCGTCGAAATAATCGAGAACCATCTTTTTTTGATAATTGAGAAGCCGACGACGGGAAGTAATAAAGTTGGGAAGAGAATTAAGGGCAGAAAAGTGCTAATCAAGGCAACAATCCACAGTCGATCCCAAAATATTAGTTTTAGAAGGAAATAGCAGAGAAGAAATATTGAGTAGCTATAAGCGAGAATTGTTGCAGATTGCTTGACAACTCTTTTGATTAGATCTATTGGTTTGTGGTGCATGGGGAATCTCTTAAAATAAGAACTTGCTTAAATCGAATTCTTCATTTGACCGATTTTGATTGTCTCTTTGGGAGATTAAGAACAACAAAAGGCGATCGGTATAATCGGCCGCACCCCGAAATTCTTCTCGCAATATTTCCAGTCCGCCATTAGCATATTCTTCAAAAATTTGCAAGCGTTCTGCTTCCAATTGTTCGTCGAGATGGGAGAGGATTTGAGGATTTTTGGTTTCGGCGATCGCAATTAGCTTAATCGCCATATCGTAACCCCTGGATATAAAAATATCAATATCAATGGCACCGGGTTCTCGTTTAGAAATTTCCCCCAAGGGCGATCGCTTTTTCCGCTTATTTCCCAAGGATGCCGCAAAGACAATGACATCGGCGTAAGTCTGAAAAGGGCCGGAGTTGTTATCCAATAAAGTTAAGGATTTCACTAAATCGGCTTTGTCTTTAGCAATTCTAATTCTGTTAGCAGCCATTGGGATTAATATGTAATTTTTAAATTGGTAGAGTAACCGCAGATGTCAAGCAGATCGACAGAGATTAACGCAGATAGTTTTTAGAATGTTCGTAATAACATAATTTTTTTGGCAAAACTTCCTCTGGCTTCCCGGCGCTTGATTTTTTCGGCTAAAAGTCGATCGCCCGAAATGCCAAAACTGGTCATCACCGCATCTATCACCTCATACAAATCCGCCAATTCCGCCACCAAATCTTCCTCATCAGCCTCCGCAGCTTCCCCCGCTTCCTCAATCAATTTCTGGCGCAAAGCTTGACGGTATTCTGCATCCGACAAAATGACAAACTCGCATTCACTCCCGCTTTGGCGAATAATTTCAGGAATGCGATCGCGCACCAACTTATGATACTCTTTTTCCATGTCAAACTCCCTTTAACCTTGACTAAAAGTTTGAATCAACCAGCGATTAATTTCCCCATCATCTTGCGTTTGACTCCGATTCAAAGCTTCCTCAACTAACGCGATTTCTAGCCCCGGTAAAACCCGCGACTGTTGAATCCTGCCGCTACCTCCGCCATTAATCGCAAAGGCAAAAACCTCCCCAGTGTTTGCACGATCCACCCAATATTCGCTAATTCCTGCATCTTCATAAAGCAAGCGCTTGCTACCCAAATCATCGTTAAAAGAAGATGCACCAATTTCTATTACCAAATTCGGCGGATCGTATTCATTCAAATCAATGGGTGAATTGTTGTCAGCCGGAGGAACTCTCAAATCTGAACCAATGTAGTAAGCTAGATCGGGTTGAAACTCGCGAATACCTGCTTTGCGAAAACTAGCATTAGTAAATTGAATTATTCTGATATTTTTCAATGTAGCGTACAAAATAACTACATTGGAAACAATCGAATTTTGACGCGCGTGCAATGGCCATACTGGTGACATTTCTACCCTCATGTGCTCTTGATAGTAATAAAACTTGCCTTTTTCCCAAGTTAAATCATCAGCGAAAGCCAGAAATTCTTCCCATATTGCCTTCATCCAAATATCCGTTTCCAAAACCTGTGTAATTGCCGAATTAGAAGCCATAATCCACCTCTACAATTTTCGTATATTCAAATTCATCTGAACTGCGCTTAACTAAAGCATAGCGCGTTCCGCCCAATTCGATCGCATCTTCTTCGCAATCAGCTTTCGGAGAATTGTACTCCAACACGTATTCCCTACCGATGGAACTTTCCATTTCTCTAGCAACTTCTCCGCGCCACTGAGTTTTTGTTACTAAGACTACCAATTGATTCGCCAATTTAGGCAGTTTATTAGCAATTTGTTTGCGATAAATCTCATCCAAACTGCCAAAGGGAGAATCCATCACAATCGGAAATGTACTGCTATCGGGGCCCATCAAAGTATTTTTTTGACTCCACTCGCGCACGCCCTCAATAATTCCGCCGATAAACGACAAACTGAGGATTTGATTTTCTCCTGTAGAAGCGGGAACTAAAGATTCGTTGCCCGATGTATTTTCTACTAGCGTCAGTTCGTATTTGTCGCTTAATTTGGGGAGGTAAGGAGTAAAAGAAATTTGACTAAAAATATCTTGCACTCGCTTTTCTAATTGAGAACAAAACTGTTTTTCTAAGCGCGATCGCACTTCAGTTAGGCGATCGATCGCATCCTGAGTCGCAGCAATCCGGCGCTGGGCCAATACTTGCTTTTGCTCGTTCAGTTGCTGCTTGTCGATTTGTTTGTCCAAAGCAGCAACCTGCGCGTTCAAACTCTCAATCTGCTGCTGGTTAGAGCCAGTTTCCCGGTGCAAATCGCCAAGGTTTGCCTCAATTTCATCCAAGCGCTTTTGCAAGCGGCTGACATCGCCGTCAGGGAAATTTTTCAGCTTGCTGTGAATATCGTCTAACTGGTTTTCCACCCGCGAAATTTCTGTTCTACCGCGATGAATATTGGCTTGTTGGCTGTCAAGTTCCTCCCAAAAATCAGCTACTTGTCTATCAATTTCATTAACGCGATCGCTAATCCGAATAGTAGTTTCTTCCACATCGCCAATAACCGCTTTATCCATCCAACCACTCACATTTTCGGAAGCAACAGAACCGGGAGTTAATTCCGCACCGCAGATGCAGCGCTGCTGCACTAATAACTCTTGCAAAAACGGCCGCCCAATCCCCGAAAGTAACTCACCTTTTTCGCGCAAATTTCCAAAAATTGAGTTAAATTCAGCCGCAGCATCCGACAAAAATACCGCGTAACCGCGCCCCGAAATTGCTCGTTGAAGCGCTGATGAAGCCCGATCAATTTCTTCGTGAAATAAACGCCGTTGCTTTTCCAATTCGTCTCGCAACTGTTGCAACTCGGCAGCACCACTGCGTTCCAGCAAATCACCGTTAACTGCTTTTTTTAATTCGCCTTGATTAGTCAATTCTTGCTCAATTTCTACTTGTCTTTGTGAAAGTTGGTCTACCTCTTTCTGCAAAGTTTGCTTTTCTTTTAAAAGTTTTTTAATTTCGTAACCACCAATCATACTCAAATCTGTTTCTAGAGATTTTTTTGCGTCTCCCAAATGTCGGATAGAGCGATTCAGTACCTCTACTCCCAGCAATTCCTTAGTAGCTTCGGCAATTTCTGCTTTCTTATCGTGGCGAACAATTTGCTCGATTCGTTCCCCATCAAAAAAGAAATATTGATGTAAATTTACTGGCAAAATTCGTCCGATAATATCATCGGGATGCTGGGCTGTTGGCATCCAACGGCCGTCATCTTTTGCTACTTGCAGGAACAATTCGCCTTTGATGTGTTCTACACCATTTTCACTTTTGTAAGCACGGCAAACACGCCTTGCTTGGTAGCGCTTGCTGTCGTGTTCAAACACAACTTCTGCCCAACAACCTACTGCTTTTCCCATTTCTGCTTCAGCAAGAGCGCGCTTGTTTACTAATTGTTCTTCCGCCGCAAAAGCCGTGCTAAATTTTCCGTACAGCACCCAGGTAAAAGCATTCATCAGTGCAGTTTTTCCAGCACCGTTATTACCGTGAATTACTGTAATATTTTGCTCGCCCCAAGCCAGCTTTATTTCGGGACTTTTGCCAAAAAACTGCCGAAAATTGCAAAGAGTAAGTGAAATTAACTTCATACAATTGCTTCCCTAATAATTGTTAAAATGTCATCGCTAATATAGCGGGGAGATTTCATATATAGCTTATCTTTTTCTAGTTCCAATACCTGCTCGATAATTTGTCTGACTTCCGGCGGCGCGCTAGTAATCGGTTGCTGTACGTCGCTTAAGTCTTTGTCTGTGTAATAACCAGAACGTTTTTCTGCTAAAATGCCGATCGGTACGGGTGCGATCGCACTATCTTCATATGTAAAAGCGATTACCAAATTTTCATTCAAATTTTCAGCCATAATTAGAAGGAAGAAGGAAGTTCGGCAACGAGCAATGTACGGGATGTAACGGATGTAACGGATGTAACGGATGTAAGTCCGTCGGAAGAAGGTAGAAGGAAGAAGGAGGAATGCTTATATATGGCGGTTCTCAAGCTTGGTGAGGTATGCCCTATGCCCTATTCCCTATGCCCTATGCCCTATCCTCACGAGAGCACCTCATGTTACTGAGAAAGGCTATAGTTAGCTTTTTTGTCATCTCTATTTGACGCTTAATTAAGTGGATTTACTTATTTTATTGCAAAAATCAAAAACTACAGGGTTACGTATGGGGTGAGAAACCGGGTTTCTACGAGTGTTGTTCTCGCGTCACGAGAAATCTGCAAAGAAACCCGGTTTCTAGAAGTTTTGTGACGAAAAACGAGGAATTTACCAAGAAACCGGGTTTCTGAGTTCGTAAGTGCGATCGCTCACGAAACTAGCAACTCAAACTGCAATAAAATAATTCTATCTTTTTAAGATAAACCGAACCGGAATAAATGTCAAATATCTAACAAGCCATAACGCTTTTGAAGTTGCAGCAATTTTACCCTAGCTTCCCCAGCATTATCGGCTAAATCAGCAAATTCTAAGAACCGCTTCAACTCTTTTCTGAGCAGATTGCGCTCGACTTCTAAGGTTTCTCTGCCCAAATCGGGAGGCAAAACAATCATGTCAAATAAAGTAGCTCTTTCCTTTCCCGGATGCGGTCGCAAAATGCGTCCCCGGCGCTGAATAAACTGGCGCGGATTGCTGCTGCTTGCTAAAATAACAGCATTGCGAATTGCTGGAATATCAACGCCTTCATCCAAACAGCGAATCGCGACTAAACCTTGCAATTCTCCACTCTCAAATTGCTGGCGCAATCTTTCTCTTTCTGCTAAAGGAGTTGCCGCCGTGTAGGTGTTAACTCGATAGCCTAATTCTGAACCTAATAACTTTGCGGTTTCTGTTAGTTGGCGGTTGTTATTGCGGCGCGCACTTCCTTCGATCGCGCCGTCGCCGCAGTAAAATAAAGTATGGGCCGTGTCGAGACGGTTACTCATTAACTTTCGCAAAGCTGTTAATTTATTAGCCGCCGCCCCAATTAACCGAGAACGCTGCATTAGTAAAGTTGTTAAAATATCGTTTTCTGATACTTTTTCATCGCCCCAAAGCGCCCAACCAATTTTTTTAGTTAAATAGGAATATTTGCGGGTTTCAGCTTCTGTCAATTCTACTAAAATCGGATAGTATAAATAATGTACTAAGGCTTTTTGTCGGATGGCATCGGCTAAGGTAAGCTCTGGTTGCAAAACCGGGCCGAAATAATCTAAAATAGATTCGGTTCCCTGTTCGTCAAAGTGTCTTTGTGGTGTGGCGGAAAGGGCGAGGCGCAGTCCAATATTGCGTGGCAAACTTTGTCCCAAACGGGGTGCGCCTAAGTTGTGAACTTCGTCTCCAATAATTAGGGTTTTTTCTGGGAAATAGCGGATTTGCGACTGCAAGCTATCGGACATTAAGGTGGCATTTGTGGTGATAATTGTCAGAAATAGTCCCTCGATAGCTCGCACTTCATACAAACCCGCAGCTAGCTTATTTTGCCAACTGCGGGCATTTTCAAAGGCTAAAATAGGTTTTAAGCCAAATTTTTCCGATTCGCGCGCCCACTGATTCACTAAGTGGCAGTAGGGGCAAATTACAAGCAATACTTTAAGGTTAATTTTATTATATAATTCAGTGGCGATCGCCAGTGCAGTAATCGTCTTACCGCTACCAGTCGCCATCTTCAGCGTACCGCGTCCCCGATTCGCAAACCAATTATCAACCGCCGCCCGCTGATATTGTCGCAATTCCAGCGATGGCGGCATTCTCGGAAACCCAGATTGCAAATGATTTACCGCCATCGCGATTCACCTTTAAATGCCGTTAAGAAGAAGGAAGAAGAAAGAGGAAGAAGGAAGAAAGAAGAAGGAAGAAGGAAGAAGGAAGAAGGAAGAATGAACGTTTTTTTTAGCGAGTCGTATTTTACATTTAACTAGATGGATTTAGTTGGATGCAAAAGTCCCTGTACTCAAATGTAGCTTACGCGCGATCGAAACTTAACAACCCAAACAAATTATCCGCCGACAGTTGCAAATCCGACAGCACATCGAGCACCGGCAAAATATCCAGATTCTCCTTCCCCTCTGGTTGCTGCTCCGGCTTAAAAACCAAAATTAATTTTTCTTCCGGGTCAATCAACCAACCTAACTTAGCACCGTGATTTAAACAAAACAAGATATTATTGATTACCCGAGTTGGATTTTGAGCCGGCGATAAAATCTCAATTGTCCAATCCGGCACAATTTCAAACCTGTTTTCTATCTCTCCACTAGCATTAAGAGGAATGCGCGACCACTCAAATACTGCTAAATCTGGAACAATAGCACATCCTCCAAAAGTACAGCACAATTCAGGAAAAGCAAAAGCTAACTTTTGCCGTTTACCAGCTTGATTAATAGCTGACGACAATTTGATTTGTAACGTGCTGTGTTTTCCTTGCGGCATAGCTTTTTGATGAATTTTACCGTCAACATACTCGCTAGCCGGCTTAGTTTCTGGCAGTAGCAAAAACTCTTCCAGAGAAATCTTTGACGGAGACTGAATTGACGTTAACATAAGCGATTCAACCCTCAAAAACTCCGATCAATTAACGTCGCTGTCACCTTCCCAATCCTGACAACTCTCCGATTCCACACCAGTAGGGTGCATCCCACAAACCAACAAATTTCCGCCGTAAACTTGGCCGTGATAGTTAGTGCAACCGCGACAAGCCGGCTGCTGAGTCGTCGAAGGGTCTACATAAGTCACCACCGACCAATCTATCTCATCAAGCTCCGGGTCGAACTCCCGAACAATTTCAATTATCGGCTCTAGAAATTCATTGATATAACCGTCTAATTCATTAAAATAACCGTCAAAGTCAGCAATCAGGTTATTTTGTACTTGTTCTGTAAACTCTTCCGAAATCTTTGCCAAAACGTCCAGCATTTCGACAAATTCATCGCTAACATCGCTGAAAAAATGCTCTACGTCAGAAGCAGCATTTTCCATTACTTCAAAAAAACCTTTTGACCAATCTTCCATGAATTTGACAGCTTACTATTGCAAAGTATTTAACATAGTCCGGGACACATCAAGCCCAAAAAACCGGGTTTTTTACTCTCATCAGGTTGCAACGGGCGTATTGTAGTAAAAAAACTCGGTTTCTGACTACCCCCACGTCCGGGACTATCACAGATAAGTGCAGCCAGCCTCATGCGAAGCGATCGCACCTACTCTCAATTCTATTACCTATTGCTCTATATCCGTCCACATCGGATACCATTTTCCTGAAACAATCCAACTGTAGGTCAACTCCAAACCCGCATCCAGTCAATCATCCCCAATCTAAAATCGAAAAATCTAAAATCGTAAAGGGAACTTAAGAGTATTATCTTGAGTTCCCTTTATGCTTTGCTTTGCGAGCTTTTTTTGAGCTTAATCGCGCTTCAGCTTTCGCAATTCATCTTGTAAATTCTGTACTTGTTCGCGGAGTTTATCTACGCCGCCGGTTTCTTTAGCATCTGGTGCCGAAACCTCTTCTTCCTCAGAAACAATTTCAATCCGGCGAGGTTCAGCCGTTTTTTTGTCCCCAGTGACTTCTACTGGCGGTTGCTGCTGCTGAGCTTGTTGCACCATATCTTCGACAAAGCGGCGTGCTTCTTCCGTTGACATTTCGCCCCGCTTGACTAATTCATCGGCCAGCTTTTGGGATTCAGCGCGCAATTCAGTCAACTTGCTGCCTGCTTTTTCACCAGCATAGGAAGCTAGCCCGACACCAAGATAAACTGCCTTTTGTAAAATATCTCCGAAACCAGGCATAGGAGCTACACCTCATAAAACAAGGTGAACCGGAGACCACGCCTATTACAAGCATCCCGTGTTGCTGCTACCTTCCGGTCCTGACAAGATTTGGGCGTTGGAATCGCGTGGGTCCAGTTCATTTGTGAGTATAACACATTTATTTATTCTTCAACCACACACCAGTGATAAATTTCATAAATAACGCAACCGTTTTTCACCAGGGGGTCTTCAGCAACGATCGCCCTTGCCTCATCCATCGAACCCGCCTCAAACATCAACATACCGCCGCCCCGCCTCGCCCAGTAGCCAGTTTTAGCTCGGTGTCCTTTAGAAATCAACTCTCGGACATAAGCTCTGTGAGCGGGCACATACTGGTCAAATACAGGCTTTTCGACAATTCCTTGCTCAATTTTGACAAACCAAGGCATTTTTTATTTTAGATTTTAGATTTTAGATTGGGGATTGTAGATTGGGAATGAGGTTTTTGGTACGAGGAATTGAGTAAATACTCGATCGCCCGTACTCAGCCACTCCTTCCTTACTGCGATGCTACCCTATGAACCAGTCAAAACAGCGATTTTTTATTGCTCTAGTGCCGCCCCCGGAAATTCAACAGCAGATTACTGAGATTAAACAGTATTTTGCCGAACACTACAACAGCCGCAGTGCCTTGAAGTCACCGCCCCACATCACCCTGCAACCTCCTTTTGAATGGCCAGCGGCGGAATTTCCGAAATTAGAGGAAAGCTTAAAAAAATTTTCCGCACACCGGCTGTCAATTCCCGTTAGCCTATGCGGTTTTGCCGCTTTCGCGCCCCGCGTCATTTACGTGGATGTTGTCAAATCCCCCGAATTGCTAGAAATTCAAACAGATTTGATCAGTTATATTGAGGCGAATTTGGGAATTGTCCCTCCAGTTGCTCAGAATCGCCCATTTGTACCGCACATGACAGTAGGGTTTCGCGATTTAACCAAGGAGAATTTTCAAGCTGCTTGGTTGGAATTCTCAGGGCGCCAACTCCACTTTGAGTTTACCGCTGCAGCATTAACATTGCTGCTGCACGACAGCAGCCGCTGGAACATCAGCAAACAGTTCCCGCTTAATATCGAACCCGCAACAAATTTAAATCAATCGTAAAAACTCTTCCTTCTCTACTCTTCCTTCTCTACTCTTTCTTCGCGCCGCTTCGCGTCTTCGCGGTTAGTTATTCCAAAAAAACGTGATAAACTCTCGACATCGGAATGCAATTTAGATGCGGAAAACCTGTTTAAAATTCAACGTAAAACAGGTGGCAAACTGCTCTTATTGGGACTTGCCAGAGCCACAGTTCCGTAAACCAAAATTCCCGACTCTCGCAATATTTTAATAGCCGATTTAACCGTAGTGCCGCTAGTATAAATATCATCAACTAACAGCACTCGATCGCGCGGGCGGCGGCGGCGAAAATCTTTCCCCAAAATCAAAGCATCTTTCATTTCAGCTTTTCGCTGCTGTGGTGTTAGAGCAAATAAAGGTTGAGTATTTTTCACCCGATCCAAACCGTGGCGCTGCAAAGGTAAACCAGTCAGCTCGCAAAAACTTTCCGCCAAAAGTTCCGCCTGGTTAAAACCCCGCTGCTTGACCTTTTCTTTGTGCATGGGAATTGGTACAACGGTTAGATTGTCAATAGCTAATTCGGGAAAACTCAGCCAAGCTTCGGCCAGCCAGCCGCCGAGAGGTTTCGCTAATTGGGGATTTCCCTCATATTTCAAAGCTGCGATCGCCCGTTTCAGAGTCCCGCCGTACTCGCCCCACACAAAAACCCGCTCCCGATCATCCCAAAATCGAGCGGGATCTGCTAACTGACATCGCTGAAGTTGTTTGTGACAGTACGCACAAAACTCCTCGGTCGCAGGTCGCTGACAAAGAGGACAGTTAGACTTAAGAAATAGATTAAGTAAAGATTTGACTAATCCCGTCCATTTTCGGTTGTTCATCCTAAAATTGTGGTAATTGATTAATCGGAAAAACTATCAAAATTCAATCTGTTTCTAAGGACAGGCTCGCTCGCGTGACAAACCTCTACCGGCTAGACAAAATTCAACCTTCAGACCGAGATGCAGTGGGAGAAAAAGCATTTTACTTGAGCTGTTTGCTCGCTCAAAATCATCCCGTTGTACCGGGTTTTGTCGTGCCGGCTCAAACATTTTGGCAGTTTGTAGAGTCGATCGACTGGCTAGAACCGCTATTTGCTGACTGGCCCCACTCTTCCCTGCACCTGAATGTTGACGATCCCAGACAACTGCAATCGATCGCCCGCAGCATCCGCCACCAAATCCTCGCCAGCAAACTGCCAGATTCACTGCCCTCCACCCTAGAGTCTGCTGTTTCTCAACTCAACTCAAACTCCAAAACCTTAATTTTTCGCCCTTCCCTGACTTCCTGGCACCCGAAAACAGCCGGAATCCTGGAAGATCCGGCAGTACGCGCACAACCAGAAGCCATTGAAGCCGGACTCAAACGAGCTTGGGCAGAACTGTTCAGAGCCCGAAGTCTATTTTACTGGCAGCGGTGCGGCATGAGGATACAGCAAATCAATCCTGTAGTTTTGGTGCAGCCTCTCGGGCGAGCGATCGCCGCGGGCGAAGTGAAAATTAAGGCCGGTGCAGCATGGGAAATCCAAGCCACCTGCGGTTTGGGAATGTCCCTCCCCAGGGGAGAAACCATCCCCGACTACTATCAAGTGCAGCCAGAAACAGGCGCAGTTAAATTCCAGCGGCTAGGTTACAAAACATTAGCCTACGACCTCAAAGCCGACGGAGAAAAACCGCTCGCCCAACAGCAGCTAGGCAATTTTTCCGCTTTCCCAATTCCCGATTCTCCATTTCTAATTTCTGATTGTGCTGACAGTTGCGTGGAAGTGTTGGCGCTGGAAGAGAAAGCACAAACTGAATATGTTTTAGAAGAATCGCAACTACAAAAAATTATTAAAGCCAGCAAACAAATAATAGCTGAATATGAGTCTGATTTAATCTTAGATTGGACGATCGAACAGACAGAAAACAGCGGCGAAACGCAGTTGTATTTCACTCAGATTCGTTTTTTGCCAGGGGAAAAAGTCACGCCGAAACGGGGTGTGGCGATCGCCCCGGCGAGAACTCCTGCGATACTCAGAGGTTTGGCCGCCGCCTCGGGAAAAGCCGAAGCAATTGCCCAAGTTATCACTAATTCCCACCCAGAAAACGCTCAATTCTTGGCTGGAGGCATTTTGGTAGCCCGGACAATCGAGCCGCACTGGCTGCCTTGGCTGAAAGTTGCTGCGGGGGTAGTTGCCGAAGAAGGAGGCATGACAGGCCACGGCGCGATTTTAGCTAGAGAGTTGGGGATTCCTGCCGTTGTGGGAGTTGCAGGGGCGACTCGGACGATCGCCTCGGGGGATTCGGTGTTGGTAGATGGCGATAGCGGAGAAGTTTTTAGTACCGCCCCAGATTCGGCGACTGACACAGCAGAAAGCAGCCGACTTGAGGAAACAGCAAACAATCCAGATATATACAGTACGGCAGCAAAAATGTCAATAGCCAACCACCAATTTTCTGCATCGGAGCGATCGTCCAATCCCGGTCTTCAATCTCGACTGGTACAATCTCCCGAATCTGCTTGGGGCGCGCCAACGGCGACTCAACTGCTAGTTAATGTCAGCCAAACAAGTTCGATCGAGCGCCTCAAAAATCTACCAATAGATGGCATCGGATTGCTGCGATCGGAATTGATGGCATTGGAAGCTTTGGACTGTCAAAACCCCAAAGTTTTGCTGCAAAACGGCCGCCAATCGGAATTTGTCGATCGCATGGCGGATTGCCTCAGTTTATTTGCAGCAGCCGTTGCGCCGCGGCCGATATTTTATCGCTCTCTCGATTTGCGCGAATCGGGAGCCATCGGCAGTTTTAGTTATACCTTTGAACCCGAGTTATTTGATTGGGAACTGTGCGTGCTTCAAAAAGTCTGCGATTGGGGCCATACAAATATCAATTTAATTTTGCCTTTCGTGCGCTCTGTTGACGAATTTGTTTACTGCCGCGAGCGATTAGAAAAAAATTGGCAAAACCGACCAAACGAATTTGAAATGTGGATTATGGCGGAAGTTCCCTCGGTATTATTTTTATTGCCAGATTATGTAAAAGCCGGAGTTCAAGGAATTTCCATCGGCAGCAACGATTTAACTCAATTTCTATTAGGCATTCACCGCAACTCGGAACAGTTAGCAGGTGGTTTTAGCGGGCGCGATCGAGCAGTAATGAAGGCGATCGAACAATTAATTCAACAGGCCAGGGCTGCGGGCATTCCTTGCTCGATCTGCGGCGACGCGACCGCACTGTATCCTGAGATAGTTGAATCCTTGGTGCGGTGGGGGATTTCGTCTATTTCCGTCAATGTCGATGCTGCAGAACAAACTTGCAGGGCGATCGCCCGGGCCGAACAGCGCTTGATTCTAGAAGCCGCTCGATCGATCGTTAATAATTGATATCAATTCCGGTTGCACTCCTCCAGAATTTTTGACTGTTGACTGTTGACTGTTGACTGTTGACTGTTGATTGTTGATTTTTGACTGTTGATTGTGAATCGAACAACTGGAAATTGCACCGAGATAGGTGGCGACTTGTAAAAAATATTCATGAATTGCCCTCTAATTTATCATTTCGATGCAGCCGAAAACGATAGGAGATAAGCTGTTGCGGTAAATCAACATTGCGTGTCAAAAATGACTGAGATTGCTTGTGAGACTTTGCTCCAGCCTTGTTTAAATTATTTTGGATATTTCAGCCTAATGTAAGTATTCGGATGTTAGCGTATTGGGTATTAACGATTTTATCAACCAAATTTTTTGACAGACATATTGCCCTCAACCGCAAATTTTGTCCGGGCTGCCGAGTTTGGGAACCTAAGTCCTCAATAAAAAAATGGATTTTCAAGTTAGGATAGAAATATGATCAACACCTTACTCGGAGCAACAAACAATGAAATCAAAAATCATTGCAACCGCAGCAGTTCTTGCCGCCCTCGGCTGTCTGCATCCCCATCCTGCATTATCTCAACCGGCAACTAGCGGCGGCCCACAACCCGGATTTTGGCAGCCGAGGGCGCAGGTTGACACTACTCGGAACATTACCCTGAGACTGTTAAATGAAACCGGATTAAACCTAGAATACGGTGAATCAGGTGTTCGTTTATCATCCTTACCCGTCGGAGCCAGCAAAAACATCACGGTTAGCGTCAGCAGCCGCACGGCCGACATTGCCAATATTCCGATTAATGTCAAAGGAGGAACCACAACTTTGAAATACGACTACAGCGTAGATTCTAAGACAAATCTTGTGACGGTTCGGATCACTACATCTGATGGTCGGAGTAGGCAAGATCGGTCAGTTTATATTGATGAAAAAGGCAGAATTTACTCTTTCTAAAACCGACGGCGATCGACCCGGTTTTTCCTGATAAATCTTGGTTTTAGCAGGAAAGTATCCGGGAAGAAATCGGGTTTCTGGACTCGATCGCATAAATTATATATGTTTCAAAAAGTCTGAATCAAGTGCAGCCGATCGAAAGTCGATTTTTTTGTGCAGCGGATTTAACATTGCATACTCTTAATTTTACTGTCTGCGTGCGCTCTAGCGGCGGGGGCGATCGCACCTGACTCAAAGGGTTTGCCGCACCGACAAACCCTTTGTAATAGATCGGATAGTTACTGCTGTTTCTTAGTCGATCGAGATCGACTGAGGCCCAGTGCTTTTGTTAGTCGCTTCGGTTGCGGGAGGAGTGTAGGAAGTCGAACCTGCTTGTTCGTCAATCCAGCTTCTGACGGGATCTTCGTGAAGGTTGAGTCGAAGCAGGCCCGAGAAAAATCCGCCCGCAAAGGCGATCGGCTGTTGCATCAATTCTTTGGCCACTGGGATGAGTTCGTCGAGGAACATTCAAGGTCTCCTTGTGCTGCTGGGGTTCTACCTTTACTGTACCGTTTGTACTGCGATGCTGGCAGCGGGCTAAGCTGTTGCTCCTATAGATTGTGTATGAGATTGTGTAGGGCGATTGAGGGGGAGAAGGGCCCTTCGGCTTCGCTCAGGATCAAGAGGGGGAGAGGATTTGACGATTTTTGATTGTCATCAAAATATACAGTTTAAATGCACAACAGCTTACCAAAAACCCAGTTCCCGGCGCTGGTACAAGACGGGCGATCGGGCAATTTTTGGCCGAATGATTTAGAATACTAATCAATTTGCTGTAAAAATTATATGTGCCGTTTGCTTGGCTACCTCGGGGAGCCGATTTTACTCGATTCTATTCTGTACAAGCCGGAACATTCCCTAATTGTGCAGAGTTACGAGCCCCGCGAAATGACTTCAGGCGTGGTTAATGCTGACGGTTTTGGCATCGGTTGGTATCACCCGCACCTAGAGACTGACCCGTTTACCTATAAAAACATACAGCCAATTTGGAGCGACCTCAATCTACCGAGTATCAGTCGATACGTTGAATCCGGCTGCGCGATCGGATACGTTCGCAGCGCAACTTCGGGACAATCTGTAGATTTGAGCAACTGTCAGCCGTTTGGGCGCGATCGCCTGCTGTTCGTACACAACGGCTTCGTGAAAAATTTTCGCCAAACTCTGTACAGACCAATTCGCGATCGCCTGTGCGATACCGTTTATCAATCAATTAACGGTACTACAGATTCAGAACACATCTTCGGCTTATTTGTCAATGAATTGACCGACCAAAGTCTGACCCTACAAGCAGCTTTGCAAAACTCCTTAAAAATCTTGGCAGACTTAGCAAAAGTTCAGCAAACAGAATTTTCAGCTAACATCATTATCAGCGACGGACACCAGCTCGTTGCCTCTCGCTTTGCTTCCCAAAAAGCCGCTCCTTCCCTTTATTGGGTGCGGGACGATCTAAACTTTCCAAATTCGGTCATCATTGCTTCAGAGCCTTTATTTGCTGGCAATTGGCACGAGTGTCCAGAAGACAGCATTATCAGTACGGGAGTAGACGGTGATATCCAAATCTATCCAATCTTGTAGAGAGGCAATTTATCGTGATTTGCAGCAGTGTCGGCGCGGCACTTTTAAATTATTTGCAGACATAGATTGCGATACTTTCTGCCGCCTTGCTCATCCAGATTTCAGTCCGGTTGGCTGGCATTTAGGTCACATTGCTTATACTGAAGATTTGTGGCTGTTGCAGCGATGTGCTCTTTTGAAGCCAGTTTTTCCTGAGTATCACCAACTGTTTGCTGCGGATGTTTTGCCGAAAAAACAGCGGGTTTTTCTGCCAGCGTTACCAGAAGTTAAATTGTATCTGGATGCGGTGAGAAAAAAGGTGTTAGATTATTTGGAAATAGCGCCGATCGAGGAGCAAGAACGTCTCTGGCGGTTTATGATTCAGCACGAAAGCCAGCACTGCGAAACCGTGGCTTTTGTGTTGCAAATGCAAAAGAAGCAAGCAAGGCGCGACAGGGATTTGGACGCGGATACACGGATTAATTATCCGCAAGGGGGAAGAAGGCAGAGGGAAGAAAGAATATTAATGCCCGATTGCCCTGTTTGGCCGATGCCCGATACCCGATGCCCAATTCCCAATTCAGAAATTGAAATTCCGGGCGGGGAATTTTATATGGGAAGCGATGCTGCTGAGGCTTTGGATAACGAGCGATCGCGCCACTTGTGTTATTTAGAAGCATACGCGATCGATCGCTATCCCGTCACTTGCGGTCAATACCGAGATTTTATGGCATCCGGCGGCTATCAAAACCCTGATTGGTGGTCAGTAGAGGGGTGGAAATGGCTCAAAGTTCATTTAGTCGATCGGCCGCTTTACTGGTCAGAAAATCCCGCTTTCAACAACCATCCAGTTTGTGGCGTCAGTTGGTACGAAGCCGAAGCCTACTGCAACTTTGCCGGTAAGCGTTTACCATCAGAAGCCGAATGGGAGAAAGCAGCGAGTTGGGATGCAGCAAATCAAACAAATCGCACCTATCCTTGGGGAGAAGCACAGCCAAATGCTAGCCTGTGCAATCACGGGAATAATCTTGCAAACACATCGCCAGTTGATGCTTTTCCAAAAGGAGCGAGTGCGACAGGCTGCTGCGATATGTTGGGGAATGTTTGGGAGTGGACTGCTTCCACATTTGACGCTTATCCAGGATTTGAAAGTTATCCTTACAAGGGATATTCTCAAGTTTATTTTGATGGAGAACACCGAGTTTTGAAAGGCGGGAGTTGGGCAACTTTTCCTCAAGCAATGCGATCGAGTTTTCGGAATTGGTACTATCCGGGCGTGCGGCAAATTATCGCTGGTTTTCGCTGCGCCAAGTAGTTGGTCATGCAATTATAGCCTTTTTCATAAAGATGAGGTATTATGCGGCATTGGCCAAACAGGCCAAACAGGCCAAACAGGCCAAACAGGCCAAACAGGCCAAACAGGCCAAACAGGCCAAACAGGGCATTGCAACCAACAAACAACAAACAACAAACAACAAACAACAAACAACAAACAACAAACAACAAACAACAAACAACAAACAACAAACAACAAA
>NZ_JAUBPP010000003.1:179779-226220 GCF_036700765.1 Microcoleus sp. S1D4 | reverse complement strand
CAACAAACAACAAACAACAAACAACAAACAACAAACAACAAACAACAAACAACAAACAACAAACAACAAACAACAAATAACAAACAACAAATAACAAATAACAAATAACAAACAACAAATAACAAACAACAAACAACAAATAACAAATAACAACAGTCAACAGTCAACAGTTAACAGTTAACTTACTATTCCGATACTAACGGATTTGAGATGAGGACTTGAGTCTCGATGGAAGTCAAAGGAATTTAGTTTTGACTGCGAACTTATCGGGCTTATTTTACGGATAGATATAAACTGAGTGAGAGTGAATTCGGAACGATATTTTTTGAGCTAAACTTCCAATTTCTTTCAAATCTAAAAAGATCCAGTAACAAACTTTTATAAAATATTTTCTAATTATAGTAGAGATTTTTTAAGTTTTGACTTGGGGAGCGATCGCCATTTAGTGAGAAAATATAAAACCGAGAGCGACATAAAAAATCAGGCTTAAGCCTGATTTTTGGCAACACTACCCTGTGCTATAACCACTGGTGCATCCTATATTTTAACTTTATGAAATCCCCAAGACTGTCGGAGACGGCAAAGCAAGCCTCAACAAAGGAAAATCGCCTGCATTTAGAGCGACTGGTGAGCGCGACAGCACCCACACCCGCAGAAATCAACGCAGGTAGCGAAGTCGTTAGCGGGTTGACTCAAAACCCTAAAACCCTGCCTCCCAAGTATTTCTACGACGATCGCGGATCGAAGCTGTTCGAGTTGATTTGTCAGTTGCCAGAATACTACGTGACACGCACGGAGACGGCAATTTTGCAAGAGTGTGCAGGGGCGATCGCCCGTTTGACGGGCCCGTGCGAAATCGTCGAACTCGGTAGCGGCAGTTCCACCAAAACTCGGATTCTCCTCGATGCTTACAGTCAACTCCAATATCCCCTGCACTATTTGCCGATCGACATCAGTCCGACTATCCTAGAAAGCAGCGCTTGTCAACTGCTAACAGATTATCCGTCCCTCCAGATTCACGGACTTGTCAGCACTTACGAACTAGCCCTAGCTAAAATTGCACCGTCACCGTTGCCAACCCGAATGATTTGCTTTCTAGGCAGTACCCTCGGCAATTTAAACCATCAAGAATGCGATGTATTTTTCTCGCAAATTGTCGGTGCATTGCAGCCAGGAGAATATTTTTTATTGGGAATTGACCTAGACAAATCTAAAGATATTTTAGAGCCGGCCTACGATGACAATCAAGGAGTGACAGCAGCCTTTAACTTAAATATGCTGCGACATTTAAATCGCAAGTATGAAGGAAATTTTGATTTAGCGCAGTTCGAGCATTGGGCATTTTACAATCAAGAAGAATGTCAAATTGAAATGCACTTGAGAAGTATGAAAGCGCAAACCGCGAACTTGCGCGCTCTCAATTTAACGGTAGAATTTGCCGCTGGAGAAACTATCCGCAGCGAAATTTCTCGTAAGTTTAATCTGAATACGGTAAAGAAAGAACTTTCTGAGCGCGGTTTAAAGTCGGTGCAAGTTTGGACAGATCCAAAACAGTGGTTTGGTTTGATGCTTTGTCAGTTGACAGTTGACAGTTGACTGTGGGCAGTTGTCATTAGTTAGTGCGAGGGAAAGAAACCGGGTTTCTACGATTTTTGACAACCGGAACGAGAAATATCGCAATAAACCCGGTTTCTGAAATGGTAAGTGCATCCATTAACTTCTGAATTATTACTTTAGGGTTCGTGTATGAGATCCACAAACTAAAGCTGTGTCTACTACGCCCCCTACTTATCAACTATCAACTATAGCAATCCTAAATCATTTGTGAATTTCTTATTCCCTCCCCTTGGTAAGGGGAGAGTTGGGGTGGGGTAAAAAGTTTACGACTCATTTAGGATTGCCCTATCAACTATCAACTATCAACTGACAACTGTCAACTGACAACTGACAACTGACAACTGACTAATTAACAAATCGGCCGCTGCCCGGGTTTGACTGCGTGAATGTACTCGCTGCCCGATGTCGGCCATCCCCGCTTGTAATAGGCTTCCTCCGGCTTCCCCCAGCCCAACTGCAACAAAATTTCGAGAAAATCCAACTTTTCCCACTTTGAAAGACTGGCCCATTCTGTGCGCTGAGCTAGAGCCTCTACATCCACCGGCTCGATCGATCGAAAATCCTTCCCGCTGTTAATACTCAAATACAAATCCATCCCCGCAGTTACCTGCTGCCAAAATTCTAACATCGCAATCTTAGCTGCTGTCAGAGTAATCAAATCAACCGGTAAAGCTATCAACTCATCATCCACCGCCGGATAGCGCAGAGTATTGCCTTTAACCGCCATTTCCCGCCAGACAATCCCAGAAACTTGATGTTCCCGCTGGTATTCGTGCACCGCAGCCTTAAAATTTTGATAAGCAGTAAACTTTTGAACGCCCTCAGATTTGAGAAAACGATCGATCACCGGATTCCCTGTAGCAGGAGTTTCAGTCAAGTTGAGACGTCGCCCGTGCAAGCAGGCTTGGCGCTCTTCTTCGAGGATTTTAATGAGTTGGGCCGTGCTGTAGACGTTAGACATCTTTATTCAAGCAAAATCAATACATTTGCTGGTTTGGCTGATTCGATCGGCTAATTTTTACTAAAGATTCTTTTTTTTGTGAACAATATCACTTTTGCCGCTATTGTAACCCACATTCTGCAGATGTGGCTGAGCTTACTGGTATTTTTAAGCAATCAAAACTATGAAAATTTTCCTAACCTAATTTTTTTAGGTTTGATTTTTGCTTTTCGTGAAAATAACTATAATGTAGAAAAACTTAAGTTATTTTGTTTGAATTAGTTTGATATCGCGTGCGATCGATTAACTTCAACAAGATTCGATCGCGCGTGCGGGCTGGAGTCCGCAACATAAGAGGGGACTCGCATTCCGCACTACCAACTATTTTTGTTATGGTAATCGACCGGAGATGATATTATGCAGTAATGCAAGTGTAATTAATTCTGCACGCCTTAATATGCACAGTCCATTTAAAACTTTTATGGCGAAGTCTAAGGCTCTAAAATTGACTGGCTTTTTCCAATGTTTATGGATTTTAAAAGCATTTTGAATCTTATACAAAGATATTTTTGCTGTTAAAAATTCCTGAGTTTGTTTTCACAGATAATTGCACGTCTCCCTTGCTTTTTCCTGCTTGTTTCAACATCTCCATTACCATTTTCCTGTGATTGCGTCCTTCAGCCTTAATTCTTCTCGACTGACTAGAGCTTCGTAATAATCGGGTTTGATTTCTAGGGCGACTCCGTAAGAGTTCATGGCGTCTTGAGTCCGCTGCAATTTTTGCAAAACGTCGCCCCGCTGTGCCCAAGCTTCCCAGTTGTCCGGCTTGAGTTGAATCACTTGGTCAAATGCGACGAGCGATTCGGAATAGCGCTGCATTTTCCCTAGCAGCAAACCTCGCTGCACCCAGCCTTGATAGCTATCGGGCCAGATAGTAATTGCTCGATCGTAGGATGCTAGAGCTTGTTCGTATTGCTGCAAAGTTGATAGAGCGTGGCCGCGTTTCAACCAAGCTTCAAAATTGTCGGGCACGATTTTAATTACGCGGTTGTAAGCTGCGACTGCTTCTTCGTAACGCTGCAATTTTTCCAGGGCCGCGCCTTGCTGCAATCCTACTTTTGATGTGATTTCTGTTTCTGAACTCAAAGAAATTACTTTGTCATAACAGGCGATCGCTTCTTCGTACTGCTGCAAGTTTTCTAGAGCTTCGCCTCGGAAATTCCAAGCTTCTAGAAAATTCCCTTCTATTTGTAGGGCATTGCTGTAAGCGATTATCGCATCTTTGTAGCGTTCCAATTCTGCTAGGGCGATGCCTCTACCCAGCCAAGCTTCGGGGAAGTTTGGATTAATTTGAATTGCTCTGTCAAAAGCAGCGATCGCCTCTTCATAATCTCTCGATTCTGACAGGGTTTGACCGCGCCCGATCCATACTTCTGGATAAAAAGAATTAATTTCAATTGCGCGATCGAAACAAGCAATTGCGCCATCGCGCCACTGGTGTTTGAGCGCCATTCCTTTATAAAACCAAGCTTCGCAATCGTTGGGTTGCAGTTGCAGCACGCGATCGTAAGCTGTGACTGCTTCTCCGTATTTGTGCAGTTTTGCTGAAGCAATACCCCGATTGAACCAAGCCAGACTGTTTTGTGGTTGTAGTTGAATGGTGCGATCGTAAGAAGTTACAGCTTCGGCGTAGCGCTCGGCCTTCATCAGAGCCAAACCTCGGTTCAGCCAAGCTTCTGCATTAGTCGAGACGAGTTTGAGCGATCGCTCGTAGGCCGCCACGGCTTCAGCGTAGCGCTCTGCTTGCAGCAATACGTTGCCTTGCCGGCACCACATCGCGGGCAAATTTGGGTGAATTTGGGTGGCTTTTTTGTAACAGCTTGCTGCTTTATCCCACTCCTGCAATTCCTCTAAAACTCTGCCTTGCTGGTACCAAGCTTCGTGCTTTTCTGGATTGATTTCAATTGCTTTGTCGAAAGCCGCGATCGCTTCTGAGTAATTCTGTAAATTTAACTGTGCGCTCCCGCGCAGCATCCAAGCCCAATATTCTTCTGGATTAATTGCTATAGCTCGATCGCAACAGGCCACTGTTTCTGCGTAGGAGTGCAGTTGCTTGTAAGCTTTGCCCAGATTCAGCCACGCCCGGGCCCAGTCCGGCTTAATTTGCACCGCTTTTCCATAGCAAATGATCGCCGCTTCGTACCTTCCCGATGCGTACAATCTATTGCCCCGATCGTAATCTGGAAATGCTGCCACAATTCTTAAAATCGGTGGCAGTAGAGCTGGTTGGGGGTTTGACGAGTTTTCCGTGGCTGAAGTCGAGAGGTCTGGCATACGCCTTACATATAAAAAATTTAGTGGGTTGACAAGCTTGCGGTCTTATATATTAACTTATGCTGTTCTTAACTCGCTGCGGTTTTGAAACCAATTTAGCATATCAGGTCTTCTGCCACAAATTATATTTACTTGAGAGCAACTTAAATCTATATGTATAAAATTATGCACAGTTCCCGCTTTCAGTATTCGGCTGTAAAATGCCGTCGGGAAACAAACAAATATCTCGTCATCCTGATTTCAAAATAAATTTCATATGCTAACTGTACACAGACTTTTAGATTTTGCGGACTGCTTTACCGATCGCAATTCAAGGTCGATCGACCTTTCCTGCAATTATTGGTACCAAGGTAATTGTCCTCAAAGCGGCGAACTGCTGAGACTGCCCCGCACTCGAATGTCAGAGGAGCTCGCCAGGGGTTTAATGCAGTACCTTGCTGCGGACGCTTCCTACGATCGCGAGGGCAAGATGTACGGCATATTGCTGGTAGAGATGGCTTCGGGGGAACAGGGGATACTCAAAGCATTTTCCGGGCTGCTGAACGGTTGCAGCGTTGTGGAGGGCTGGGTGCCGCCGATTCCGGGACGATCGCGAGTTCAAGGAGAGGAAGCGCGCGCCTTAACTCAATTAGAAGCGATGAAACAGGAACTGATTGCACTGAATCAACTGCCGCAGCGACAAGAGTATCAAGCTTTATTGAGCGAGTTTGAATTGCAATTGCAATTATTGAACGAACAGCACCGAAACTGCAAGCAACAGCGAGAACAAAAACGCCAATTACTGTCTCAAACTCTCGCAGCAGAAGCACTCTCAATTGCTCTCGAACAATTGAATCAAGCCAGCCGTTTGGAGAAAATTGAACGCAGGCAATTGAAACGGCGGCGGGATGAAACATTGCAGCCGCTAAAACTCTTAATTGAAGCTGCCGATGAGCGGATGCGGGCGCTGAAAAAGCAGCGAAAAGAGCTTTCCCGCGAACTTCAGGCGCAGATGCACGCGGCCTATACGCTGGTGAATTTTTTGGGTAAATCGCGATCGCTCTTGCAATTGATGCCTGCCGGTGCTATTCCCACGGGAACGGGCGATTGTTGCGCGCCCAAATTGCTGCACTATGCTGCTGCAAATCATTTAAAACCCCTAGCAATGGCAGAATTTTGGTGGGGGCCGAGTTCTGGAGATAAGATTCAAGGGGAATTTTATGGTGCTTGTGGCGATCGGTGTCAGCCGCTGATGGGTTTTTTGCTTTCTGGATTGGGTGAAAATAAATCAAAATTACCGATTCTTTATCAAGATGAGTGGTTGATTGCTGTCAACAAGCCCTGCGGATTGCTATCAGTTCCCGGTCGATATTTAGATACTCAAGATAGCGTTCAAAGCCGCTTACAAAACTATTTTTACGATGATTTGAATTTGAAGAATGTTCACCGATTGGATTTAGAAACATCGGGTATTTTGCTCCTGGCTCGCGACAAAGAAATCCACAGCCAATTGAGCGGCCAATTTGCTAACAAACAAGTTCGCAAAGTTTATGAAGCGGTGCTTTCTGGGACTGTAAAAATTGATGCCGGGACGATCGAACTTCCACTTTGGGGCGATCCCGAAAATCGCCCTTACCAGCAAGTGAACTGGGAGTGCGGAAAGCCCAGCGTTACTGGCTTTGAGGTAATGGCGAGGGAGGGAAATCATACTCGCGTCGAGTTTTTGCCGCTGACGGGGCGCACGCATCAGTTGCGGGTTCATGCAGCGGATGTGGGAGGGTTGGGAATACCGATTTTGGGCGATCGACTTTACGGATGTCGGGCACAGGCTAGCCGATTGCACTTACACGCGCGGGAACTTTCTTTTGCACACCCGCAGTCGGGAGAATGGCTGCACTTACAGGCGGCGACTCCATTTTGAGCACGCGGGCGATCGTGTAGCAAGCATTAATCGATCGGGCAATATGTGATGCCGCGAGCATTCCAGGCGATCTATTCAAGTTATATTAAGCTTATCCCCGACAATCCGTGCGGGAGATATCACCTTAATTAGGTTAACAGTTAACTGTTAACTGTTATGTAATTTCCCTGATTCTTCAGTTGAGTAAATATCAAAATTATGACCACTCAAACAACCTCTCCACTCCTGCTCAGTTCCTTCAAAATCGGAGATTTACCCTTAAAAAATCGGGTAGTCATGGCACCCCTGACGCGGAGCAGAGCCGGTGAATCGCGGATGCCCAACGCCTTGATGACAGAATATTACACTCAGCGAGCCTCCGCTGGTTTAATCATTACAGAAGCTACGGTGGTTTCTACTCAAGCTAACGGTTGGCTGAATACGCCCGGTATTTATTCAGACGAGCAAGGCGAAGCTTGGAAACAAATTGTGAATGCAGTTCATGACCGCGAAACACCGATTTTTATGCAGCTTTGGCACTGCGGACGAGCTTCCCACAGCAGTTTTCATGAAAACAATCAATTGCCAGTTGCAGCATCTGCCGTCAAAATCAACGGAGAAGGCATTCATACTCCTGCGGGAAAACAACCCTACCAAACCCCCCGCGCTCTAGAAACCGATGAAATCTCGCTGGTTGTAGAAGATTATCGCAAGGCGGCGGAACGGGCAAAAATGGCAGGTTTTGACGGTGTAGAAATTCACGCGGCAAACGGCTATCTCATTGACACATTTCTGCAAACCAGAACCAATCACCGCACTGATTCCTATGGTGGGACAGTCGAAAATCGCTACCGTTTTCTTAAGGAAATTGTAGAGGCGATTATCACAGTATTTCCGGCAAACAGAGTGGGAGTTAGACTTTCTCCCAATGGTGTTTACAATGATATGGGTTCTCCAGAATATCGAGAAGATTTTCTGTATTTCGCAGGGCAGTTAAATGCCTATGATTTAGCTTACCTTCACTTGGTGGACGGTCTGGCATTTGGCTTTCACGAATTGGGAACGCCGATGATGATAGGAGAGTTTCGCGATGTGTTTGCCGGGCCGCTGATTGGCAACTGCGGATACACTCAAGAACAGGCTGAAACGGCTTTGAGCAGCAAAGTTGCGGATTTAATTGCTTTTGGTCGCGATTTTATCAGCAATCCAGATTTGGTAGAGCGTTTCGCTAATGGTTGGCCGCTCAATCCGCCTGCAGAAGTTGGGGTGTGGTATTCTTTTGGGCCTGAAGGTTATATCGATTTCCCGACTTATCAGGAATCTCAAGCTATTTCCTGATGAGGTTTGATCGTTCGGACTTTAGTCCGCATCAAAATTAGCGGACTAAAGTTTTCACTACAAACCTGTGCTTTTGAATGTAGGAAAATGTGCTCCGGTGTCGATCGCCCATCGTCCAAGTTGAGATCGAGAACGTTTGGGCCTATCCTATTAAACTGAAGGCATCTCAAAACATCCGAGCTACTAGCTCAGGCTGAGAGTGTCCAAAAATAATCAATAGCGATCGAAGTATTTTTAAGAAAATGGCACAAAATCACAAGTCAACAGTTATCATCACCGGCGCATCCTCCGGCGTCGGCTTGTACGGCGCGAAAGCCCTTGCAGACAAAGGATGGCACGTAGTCATGGCCTGTCGCGACGTGCGGAAAGCCGGAGACGCAGCCCAAGAGTTGGGCATACCTCAAGGCAGTTTCTCCATCATGCAAATTGACTTGGGAGATTTGGAAAGCGTGCGACGGTTTGCTAGGGAATTCAAGGCTAGCGGCAGGCCTCTCGATGCTTTGGTGTGCAACGCGGCAATTTATATGCCTTTGATTAAGGAACCGCTGCGGACTCAGGAGGGTTACGAGTTGACGATGACTACGAATCACCTCGGTCATTTCCTGCTGTGCAACTTGATGATGGAAAATATGAAGCCTTCCTACTATAACGATGCGAGAATCGTGATTTTGGGAACCGTGACTCACAATCCAGACGAGTTGGGCGGGAAGATTCCGCCGCGCCCGGATTTGGGAAATTTTGAGGGCTTTGAAGCGGGTTTTAAAGACCCGGTTTCGATGGTTGACGCTAAGCAGTTTGAACCCGTCAAGGCTTATAAAGATAGCAAAGTTTGCAACGTGCTGACGATGCGGGAATTGCACCGCCGCTTTCACGAATCGACGGGGATTAATTTCACTTCGCTGTATCCCGGATGCGTTGCGGATACGCCGCTGTTCCGCAATCACTATCCTTTGTTTCAGAAGCTGTTCCCGCTGTTTCAGAAGAATATTACCGGGGGTTATGTGTCGCAGGAGTTGGCTGGGGAAAGGCTGGCGATGGTGGTTGCAGATCCCGAATACAAGCAATCTGGCGCTTATTGGAGTTGGGGAAATCGTCAGAAAAAAGATGGCAAATCTTTTGTGCAGAAGGTTTCTCCGCAGGCGCGGGATGATGAGAAAGGCGAGCGGATGTGGGAGTTGAGCGCTCGGTTGGTGGGTTTGACTGACGGGGCTCCAATGGGTGCTGCTAGTGCTGGTCGATCGGCATAATATTGTGTCTGCACTGCTAACCGGCTCAGGTCGTTTGCACTACAAACTGTTTGTGTCAGCGACTTGACATGATGTAGTTGATAGTTTGTGCACCACAATCTCAGAAACCGGGTTTTTTACTTTGTCTGCGGGCTGTGACGAAGTGAACGTATGAAAAACCCGGTTTTTTGCTATTGGTACGATCGCCCCATCAACCTCAAAGCACTGGTTGGGCGATCGAATAAATCGATTTTTTATACCGTTGGCGATCGAATGTCGAGATATTGTTGCGGATCAGCATCCGGTTGATGCGTAAGTTTTGGGGGACGAACACCGGAGCGATTTTTGGGTTTTTGGCCGTTGCGAAACTTTTGGTGGCGAAGGTTGTTGGCTTTTTTGCGGTTAAGATTAATTTTAAGTTTAGGGTGCACGGGTTCCTGAAAAGATTTTCACCCAATTATTCGAGATAATTAGATCCTATGGCTTGTCGATCGCAAAAACTTTTTTTAATCGCTGGAATTTTTGGCTTAGTTTGGTTGGGAAAACCAGCGAAAACATCCGCTAGCCATGTTGCAATTTTTACCTCCAATGTTGAGGATTTGACCGCAGTCAGTAGCGATCGCGATCGACACGAGCGAATCACTGATATTAATCTTGACACTCGCGAAGACTTGCTCGCCCCAGCATCAGAGCGATCGGCTTTGCCACCAATTATACCTGCAGGAACTCCCGATTTACAGTCAGAAGTTGCCAATTGGGCCGATCGCACCTCGATCGCCAAAACTCAAGAAACGGCGCTTTCTAACTCAGGTAAACCGCTAGAAGAAAGTATTAGCGCCCAAAAAACGGGTTTGGAGGGCGATCGAGATTCGCAACTAATTTCAAATCCGGTGACATCGGAATTAGAACCGAGTCCTGTCGCGATCGCGAGTACAGACAATTCTGATAACAATATCAGCCAACTGCCCAACCCAATTCAACCGAGAGAGCCGGAATTTCCCGCACCAATTACCCCCGAACCGCCTCCACCCTCTCCCCTCCAGCCAACCCCAGCAACACCTGTTCCCGGCGACACCAGACCGGGGATTCCGGGTACAATTCGGGTGGAGCGCTTTGAATTTGAGGGCAACACGGCTTTTAGCGATCGCGAACTGGCAGAAGTTACGCAGCAATTTGCGGGGCGCGAAATCACCTTTGCTGAACTGATCGCAGCCGAAGCAGCCGTCACTCAAAAATACGTAGCAGCCGGATACATCAATTCCGGGGCTGTAATTCCCGCCAACCAAAGCTTTCCCAGGGAAGGAGGCGTGGTAAAAATTCGGATTGTAGAAGGCGGGTTAGATGAAATTGTGATTACTGGAAACAGACGCTTGAATTCAAGTTACGTGCGATCGCGCCTCGAACGCGCCACCAGAAGGCCGCTCAATCGCGATCGGCTGCTGGAAGCCTTGCAAATGCTGCAACTCGACCCCTTAATTGCCAATATTTCCGCCGAATTGCAAGCCGGAAGCCGCCCGGAAAACAGCCGATTGGAAGTGCGGATTAAAGAAGCAGACAGCCTCAGCGGCGAAGTGTTCGCAGACAACAACCGATCGCCCAGCGTCGGCAGTTTTCGGCGCGGCGTGCGCGTCAATCAAGCAAATTTGCTGGGTTTGGGCGACGGATTGGAGGTATCCTACGCTAACACCGACGGTAGCAATGAATTTAACGGTAGCTACACAGTTCCCGTCAACGCGCGCAACGGCACAATTCGGTTTGCTGCGGGTGCTGCGAGCACCAACGTGATCGAGGAACCCTTTGCTGCGGCAGAAATTGAGGGTAAATCGCGCACTTACGAGTTAACTTACCGCCAGCCGATTGTCGAAAAGCCCGATCGCACTTTAGCTTTGGGAGTAAGTTTATCGCGCCAAGAAAGCGATACATTCCTGTTGGGGGAACCATTTGCGCTGTCGGCGGGAGCAAACGATCGCGGGGAAACGCGGGTTTCGGCGGTGCGGTTTTTTCAAGAATACGTGCAGCGAAATACCCGACAAGTGATCGCGGCGCGATCGCAGTTTTCCGTCGGTACCAATTTGTTCGGCGCTACTGAGAACAATAGCGGCCCTGACAGCCGTTTTCTGGCGTGGCGCGGACAAGCGCAGTACGTGCGGCTGTTAGCGCCGGAAACCTTGTTGATAGTGCGTTCCGACATTCAATTAGCCGATCGCCCCCTGCTGTCTCTCGAACAAATCGGGATCGGTGGCGTTCAAAGTGTGCGCGGATATCGCCAAGATTTACTGTTAACTGATAGCGGTGCGATCGCCAGTGCGGAAGTGCGAATCCCGGTTTGGCGGGTGCCGCAAGTCAAAGGATTGTTACAAGTGGCTCCGTTTGTCGATTTTGGGGTAGGCTGGAACCATTCAGGAGAAAAACCGAATCCTGACTCTGATAAGCTCCTGGGTGCGGGTTTGGGGCTGATTTGGCAGATGGGCGATCGGTTGAATGTGCGTCTCGACTATGGTATTCCTTTGATAAATGCTCGATCGGGCGATTCCCTACGGGATAGCTCCGCTTCACGAACTTTCCAAGAAAAAGGCTTATACTTTCGGATTAATTACTTTGCTTTCTAAATTTTAAGTTGGGTTACAAAATTGATAAGTAATACCAATTATTTATGAAGCTGCACATAATGGGAACCCTTATTTATTTCATTGCAGTTTCCCACCAAATCAGCAAAGGATGATTTCGAGGAGGTTGATATCTCGCTTTAACTCGAATTGCACTCAATGTGGCTTTTAATGTTACTGAGTCAATATTTGATTTTTCCGACCAATGTTCAATTACTTCCAGTGTTGATACAATTTGGATGTGAGGAGCCTCTTTTCTTAGAAAGGCGATCGCTCTCTTATCATCAGTTGCAACTGCCCATTCGCGGTGAAAGGCGATCGCAAATGTTGCAGATTCTCCTTCATCCCTCATTTGAGCAGTATAGTTGATGAAAGTTTCTGCCTCTGCTTCCGATTCAAAATCTACGATCGATATTAAACCTTCTTGAACCGCCTGGTCAAAATAAATTGCACCTTCACTCTCCTCATTCTCAATCCGCTGAAGCGTCTTTAATTCTTGCGATTTAACAACTTCAGCAACCACAATTTGAGCGGGAATAGCTGGCAATATTTCTAGAAATTTTCCCGAAGCATAGAAATTTAGAATACAGCAGGCATCTAGAACAATATGGGATTGTTTAATATTCATCGTTAATTACCCAATTATCCTACGCCTGACAAAGGTCTAAATCAGCAACTTCTTCGATTATTCCACTTGAATGTTCGCTTAATGATTCTGCAATTCGTCGGGCCTCCAGGCGATCGACACCAAGAAAATCAGCAAAGTGTCCTTCGGTAATTAACCCTCTATCTAGTGCTTCGATCGCTAAATGCTGATAGTGAATAGGAGCCATATCGATTCGTTCCATGATAGGTTCTAAACCCATTTCCTGTTGCACTTTTCGGACTTTTAATCCTCGATCACGCAGACGCTCCCAAGTTCCAGATGGTAACAGTTTAATTGATTCTAACCGATAGATTAGAGCTTCAATAGACACTCCATAATGGTGAGCTAAAGTGAATAAATTTGTTGCAGTAAACTTGCCATGAGAACGGTGCATATCGTTAAATCGCTTGAGTAAATCACTTGTCGGCATTAGGAAATAATTAGGGAAAGTGTCTGCTAGTCTCTCGCTCTCTGGTTTCCTTTTATACTGATCGTCAAAATCAACTATGGGCTTCCGTCGATGAGCGAGAAAATGTAGGTAATCATGTGCTAATGACCAGCGTTTTCTCTCTTCAGGATGTCTAGCATTGATGGCAATGCAGCCACCCATTTGTTCGTTGTAGCTATAGATGCCTGAGTATTTAGGTGGCATCTCTATATAAAAAATTCGTAATCCGACACTCTGTTCTAAAATATCTCGCAGACATGGAATAGGTGCATCACCAAGCCCAAGCCGTTGACGTTCTGAGATGGCAATACTTTCCGCTGCCGCCTCAAGTGGCATATTATCGATCTTGTACTCTTGTGGATAATTTCGAGGTAAGGGTGCATCCATCATCGCTTCTAGATCTAGATAGTTTTGGCACAGTTCCTCTAAGCGCAAAATACTGGGTTTAATCCGTGCTGCTTCAGCTTCATTCTGCCCAAATGCCGAGCGATATTGAACCTCAAAAGGTTCTGTAACAGCACGAGGCTGAACGAAATCGCCGATGGCTTTTCCATAAGCACGGGCGAGTTTAATCAGTTCGGTTGCTTTGATCCGGCGTTCTCCTTTCTCAATTGCAACAATAGTTGTTCTTGCAGTATCAATAATCTGGGCTGCTTGAGCTTGAGTTATGTCACAGCTTTTGCGGGCTTGTTGAAGGAGTGCCCCCAATCTCCCTAGATCGATGTTGTCTAATATATTAGTAGCCATTACAGTTTTCCTTAATCTTATTAAGCGATCGACTAGTTTCGATATAACGACTCACTCTCCGTATTCTTAATGAGGTTGACTGATAGTTGAGACTTTACATCATCCCACTCAGCGACATAGTTTTGATAAAGTCTAATTAACTTGCTCTGCATATCAAGAGTGGTCAACTTTTCTACGACTGAACATTGATCGACAATATCATCGATGATCGGAAATTTACGAGTTAACGCTTCCCACTGAACCTTATGTGAATTAGGTCGATTGAGTAAGCATCGTAGCGTCTCAACTTGTGCGAGCATATGTCGTAAACTCTCACTTGGATCTTTCGCTGGTGAATAATTTCCATGTAATATTAGATATCGAGTCTTATCCTCTATTTTAGCAGCACTAAGAGCTTGTCGTCGTAAAAGGCAAGAGGAGCAATATCCACACTGACTGATATTATGTCTGTGGGGGCTGTCGCATGACTTTGTTTGCGAAGATAGTCTACCCGTCACATCTTCTGCTAATATCTGACACATTTCAGATTTAGTTGAGAATAGGAATGGATTCCAGACCCGAAATGCCTCTCCTAGAAGCCCTGAGATGAGATCGCTCACTTTCAGCAAAGTCAATGGATGAACCGATCTGGTGTGATCTAATCCCAACGCAGATTCGCGATATGGAAGATTAATTGCACCAGTTCCGTTTTCATAAAAACAAAGATCTTGTCGCCCCATTAAAGATGCACAGGCAGCACCCAGCATCGCAAATACAACACCTCTTGCGCGGGTAATTTTGTTTTTTCTAACTGCATTGCTATCAAAGAAGCGAATTGGAACTCGGTATAAAGTACAACGATTTGGAAAAATAGATCTAATTTGTTTTTCTGTATCTTCCTGTAGCTTGTGAACGTTAACATTACCTCCAGTGCCAAAAAGTAAAAATGACTTTTCTGGATGCGATCGCAAACGTTGATAGAGACCAGCAAAGGCATCAAGACCACCACTCCACATAGCCACTTCACAATCCTGAGATGCTACGGGCAAAGATGGTTGGCGAACAACAGAACGTTCTGAATCTGATCTCTTTTGGAAGTCAAACAACCATAGACTTCCAGTAGCCCATTCAAGCAAAATTTCTAGCTGAGATCGAAATAATTCAGTATTCATTATTTCAGGATGACGGACTGCTAGTTTTACATAAATGCGACTTTGATCTTGGCGTAGATTTTGAAATGCAAGACGATCTGCGAAATGGATTGCAACAGCCAGATCGATTAGATCAGCAACTACAGATGGAAACTCTTGCTTGACTCGGTAGTTGAATTCTTCATCGTCTATCGTAATTCCAATAGAACTCTCCTTTTTAGTAGCATGATCTGTAAACTGAATACACCCATTATTATTTACCCCAGAGCCAAAATCTAGTGTGTAATCACTATCGTGAGCATGAAATTCCTTCTTCATTGTTAGCATAGGTCTTCATCCATATCTACTGGATTTACTTTACGGCGTGGTAGTCGTAATTTGGTTACACTTCCATCGATATTTGCCTTATTTGCCCAATTACCGATCGCAGAAACAACCGCAGGCTGAATTTCTTGAATTAGTTGTTTAAGAGTTCGATCATTCATCCCTGCAAGATGTTCATCGGTTAGTGGTATACGACCATGAAACCCTGATTCCAGGACTGTGGTCATGTATTGCCCCAAAATTGATTCCGAAATACTATTAGCAGTTAATCCTCGATCGTTGCCATACCTAAGCTCATGTAGGAAAGTCTTTCCAGCGCAAAGAATAAGCTCTTTAACGTCATGCCTTCCATTAACTTGAAGTATTTTTTCTATTTCCCTATTCGCAATACCCCAGTCAACAGAGTTATTCGCGCCCGCGATGTCAATAACCTGGGACAACCTTTCACCCATCTGTTGGGCAAGAACAATTGGTAGATTGCCTTTTTTTTGAAGATCTTGCTTCAGTGCTGAGATCGCCATCCGAGTACACTCATCGATACTCGCTTTCCCCTCACAGAGCGACTCATATAGCTTTTTATAGTACCCAAGCCCATTGCGGAAAATATCTCCATCAGCCATGTTCCGTGCTCCAAAAATAGGAGTTTGCTTACACCCTCAATTTAGAGCATTAACCTGACATTGTCAATAACTAAAAGTAAAAAAACTATAAAATGTCAGGTTAATGCGTAAGCCGATCGACTGTATTCGCGGTCTAAGTCTCTACAACATATGGGTGATCGTCCACTAAACTGGATCGATGACCAACACTACAGCCTAGGAATTGCCAGCCCTGTCAAGGTGCGATCAGACGTATTTACTTCATTCTAGGTGTTCTCTCACGAGAATCAACAAGATTTATTCTCGTGAACACTTGAAAAACAGCAGATCGGGTGATCGCCATTCTGTTTTCGACCTTGGTAAAAACCGTGGAAAGAGGCCCAAAGCCATCGGTGCATTATGATAAAGCAAGCAGCGATAAATTCTCGTCTTCATAAAATAATTTGATCGCGTTAAAATCCCGACGTAGCAAATTTTCAACTTGCAATGTCGAACAGTTTCCAAGGCGAAGCCAAATAACTTTCGGTGGATTCCCAAATACTAAACTCAGGTCGTGCATATCCGCGTCTTTTGAGACAATCATCAAATTATTGTATGAATGCATAATCCCAAACTATTGGGTCGATCGTTGCTTTCATTCCCATATCTCGAACGTGAAGCGAATTTGGGAAAATATCGCTCAAACGGTTCGGCAACTTGGGCGACAAGTTTTAATCAAAAAGTAATTTCATGCGGATAAGGGAGCAGTCATAAACCGACGCTCACGATCGGCAGCATAAGCAATGCAGGCTTTTAAATCTTCTCGCGTCAGATCGGGAAAATCATCAAGAATTTCTGCTTCGGTCATCTCAGAAGCCAGGTACTCAAGCACTTCATAAACCGTAATTCGCAAGCCGCGTACACAAGGCTTACCACCGCGTTTATTTGCTTCGATCGTGATGTGGTTGCGGTAGTTCATAAAAAAGCTTGGTAAGATTGTGTTCTCGACCTTTGCAAAATCTTAGCCTATGGCTGCGGATCTGGCAAGGTTGTTAATCTTGTTTTTAATACGATTTAACCCCTATTCTATGTCCCTAACTGCTGCAACAATTATTGAATGGATAAAACAGATATAGGCGAACTCAAAAAACCTTTATTATCGCGGGTCAGAATCGCATCCAACCCTTGAGCAACTGCACCAAAAATTTGAACAGCATCTTCAAAATCAACCAAACCAGAGTTGAAAGCTGATTCCAAAACGGCTCGATCAATAGGACAAATGACCATAGCAGTCAGCGTTTCTGAAACCGCTTGCCGTGCTTGCTCAACGCTGCGAGTATGTTTGCGAGAAATGTAGAAAATATCCGTGAGCGTTGTCGCCGTAACATAACCGATGAGTTGCCCAGCATCGATCGCTTGAAACAACAACTCTGCGTCTTGGAAAAATGGCTCTCGCTGTAACAGAAAATCTAGGACAATGTTGGTATCAATTAAAACTCTCACTAAAGATACTTCTCCACCCGTCGCGCTTCCAACATTGCAGCCACCTCCTCATCTGTCGGTGCGGGTTGGTCTGTCTTTAGCAAGCCTCGCATCCGCTGAATCGCACCAGCACGATCGACCCCGGTAACTCGCCGATCTTGTAAGGACTCAATGATGGCACCCACTAACGCAAGGCGATCGCTCGGTGGCAGTTTGAAAACGTGTTCCTTGACTTCTTGTAGTAACATAGACGGCTCCTAAGATTGAAGGTGTCTACCGTCTAGTATGAACGATTGCGTTTTCCATGACCAGCTTGATTCCCTCCATGACAGCTTCGTAAGAGCCATCACACCACTAAGCACCCTACAAGTTGGCATATTTCCTGTGGTTTCGGTAACTTGGGCGACAAGTTTTCATTGTCTTCTCGATCTTTGCCAAATATTAGCCTACGGCTGCGGAGCTGGCAAATTTGTCAGTTATCATTAACGCTGACTGTCAATTTTTATTAAGTGGCGGCCTCGCTACTTGGGTCGCGAACACTGGGGCGATCGCACTGATACGATCCAAATATATAATTCCGATGGAACCGGAAACGATATTATTTATCTAACAGGATTTAAGCTATGTCTCGCCTGTCTTCCGGCCTACTGTTTGCTTTCTTATTGCTATTTCCCTCGAAAACCTTCGCCCAAATCATTCCCGATAATACCCTGGGGCCGGAAAGTTCGCGCACAGTTGCCGATACTATCAACAATTTACCCTCCGATAGAATCACTGGCGGGGCAGCTCGCGGCGTTAACCTCTTTCACAGCTTGCGCGAATTTAACATCCGTGAAGGGCGGGGAGCTTATTTTGCCAATCCCAGCGGAATTGCTAACATTTTTACCCGCATCACGGGCGGTAACTCCTCAAATATTTTAGGAACTTTGGGAGTTTTAGGCAATGCTAATTTATTTTTAATTAACCCCAAAGGCATTGTCTTCGGGCCAAATGCGCGGTTAGATTTGCGCGGTTCGTTTGTAGGTTCAACGGCTGACAGTGTTGTGTTTGATAACGGCTTTGAATTCAGCAGCACCAACCCGCAAACATCACCGCTATTAACAGTTAATATTCCCATTGGCTTAAGATTTAGAGACAATCCCGGTACAATTGTCAATCAATCGACGGCGACGGGAAAGAGCAACCTGCCAGCATCTCCCGTACCAATTCCGATTACTAATCGAGTTGGTTTAGCCGTAGACCCAGGTCAAACTTTAGCACTGATTGGCGGTGACATCCAAATTCCAGGCGGCAATTTAACCGCCAATGGCGGACAAATTTTGCTCGGTAGCGCAGCCAGTCCCGGTTTAGTTAATTTGGCACTGACATCGGGCCCGCAGCAGGGGAGTTTAAGTTTAAATTATGACAAGATTCAGAACTTCGGCAATATTCAAATATCCGATGGAACGCTCATAAATACCAGTGGCATCGGTGGCGGCAGAATAGAGTTAAAAGGTGGCAATATCACCCTCGACGCTGCGCGATTTTATGCGATTACACTGGGCAATATTGATGGTAGAGGTATCGATATCGATGCCCAAAAATTGCGATCGCAAAACGGCACGCAATTTTCTACTTTGACTCTAGGAGATGGTGCCGGAGGTAATATCAACTTGCGCGCTGCTGATTCAATAGAAATGAGCGGGCTGGGAGTTGATGCCTTTCAACAGGTCGCAATTACATACCTGGTATCGGGAACCACAGACCCGTTCGATCCGCTATTTACGCTGTTTAATGCTAGTGCTGGTGCTGGTGCTGGGGGGAGTATTACCTTCGACACCGGACGCTTGCTATTCAACAATGGGGTACTCGGTAGCGGGATAACTTTTGGTAGTGGAAGGGGCGGCAATTTGATTGTTCGCGCCAATACTTTTGAGATGGTGGGTTCTGGAGTCAATAACGGGACGGCGAAAGAAAGTACCGGCGCGGGAGGAAGCATTACTGTTGATGTCAGTCGATTAATTATGCGCGACGGTTCTCTTCTGGGTACTACGAGTTACAGCAGCGGCCCGTCTGGGAGTATTAATGTTAAAGCTGCTGAATCAATCGAATTGTCTAACCGCGGCCCGAGAACAGTTGTGTCAACTGGAATTAGCACACTAACTATCGGTTCTACCGGCCCTGCGGGGAATATTAATGTTGAGACGAAGCGGTTGAGTCTCTCTGACGGTTCTGCGTTTACATTAGGAACGGGTGTTTTAGTTGGCAGGTTTTTGTTTTCTCAGGATGGCGGGCCTGCTGGAAATTTAACAGTTAGGGCTACTGAATCAGTAGAAATTTCAGGTATTTCTCAAGTTTTGACTAGCGGAATTCAGAATGCTAGCGCGCTGACTTCTGGAACTTTGAGTTCTAGTCGGGGCGGGGATATTCGTGTTGATACGCCCAGCCTCATTGTGCGGGATGGGGGGATAGTTTCTACGAGTTCTTTGGGTAGGGGAGATGTGGGGAATATTACTGTGAATGCCGATCGCATTCAAGTCAGCGGCAGCGGCAATAACGGTTTGTTTGTCAGTACAATAGATGCTTCGGTTGGTAAGACATTCGGTACTAATCCCGATGCTACAGCAAATGCTGGCTCGTTGAATCTGACGGCGCGCGATCGACTAACTGTCGCAAATGGAGCTACCATCACGGTGCAGGCTACGGGAACCGGACGCGCTGGTAATATTAATGTTGTCGCAAAGTCGATCGCCCTCGACAACAAAGCGAGAATAGACGGCACGACAGTATCGGGTACGGGTGCAAATATTAACCTGCAAGCGCAAGACATCCAATTGCGCCGCAACAGTCAAATTACCACCGATGCGGGCAATTCTGACGGCGGCAACATCAACATCAACAGCGGCATTCTTGTCGCCCTCCCCCAAGACAACAGCGACATCACCGCTAACGCCCGCACAGCAGCCGGCGGGCGCGTCAGCGTCAATGTCCCCAGTGTTTTTGGCTTTAGTGCAGTTACTCGCGAACAAGTCAGAAGCAGGTTGAATCTGGATGACGCTCAATTTGCCGATTTGCAAGTAAGTCCTACTTCCCTACTTGAGAGTAGCGACATCGCCGCGATTTCCCAAAGTGGGGGCCCGGCTTTGCAAGGGGCGGTAACATTCGGCGCCTCTGGGGTGAATCCCGCTCAAGGTTTAGTGGAACTGCCGCAAAATTTGGTCGATCGGGCGGCATTAATTGCTGCAAATCCCTGTCTCGAAGGGGGCGAAAATGAGTTTACAGTCAGTGGAAAAGGGGGAGTGCCACCGAGTCCTAACGATGTTCTCAACAGCGAATCTGCACCGTTTCAGTGGGTGGAAGAAGGAACTTCGGCAGCGAATTCTGGAACGGATTTAAGGGATGTTACGGATAGAAGTTCGAGGGAAGAAACGGAAAAAAAAGCTCAGGAAGTTGTTCCGGCGCGCGGTTGGGTGATGAATGCAAAAGGGGAAGTTACGCTGGTGGCTGCGGAAGTTGCGGGTCAATTTCCACAGCGCACGAGGCATCCTGTTTCGGTTTGTCAGTCCCGATGACCTGAAAATAGCTGATGCTGGAAAAATTATCTCCGAATGTCAGCTAACAAAAGGTTAATTATGTTTTTTCAAAATCTATAATTGTGGGAATTAAGCAGCATGACTCAGCTAAAAAGCCGAGAAAAATACTATATTTCAGTTTTCAAGTGGATGAAATACAGTAGGAAGGCAGCAGTGCCTTGTCCCTACCCGATATCGGTACTTAACTCTACAGAAAATCGCTATTTTTCAGGAGCTATTTACCTGTTACTTTTGAGTGGTTATTGGTGCTTTTTTCCCGGAAGCGCGATTGGCCAAATCATCCCCGACAGCAGCTTGGGTGCAGAAAGTTCGCGCACTGTTCCCGACACTATCAATAATTTACCCTTAGATAGAATCACTGGCGGTGCAACTCGTGGTTCTAATCTCTTTCACAGTTTCCGAGAATTTAATGTAGGTGAAGGACGCGCTACCTATTTTGATAATCCTAATGGGATTGCTAATATTTTTACCCGCGTTACTGGTGGCAACCCTTCCAATATTTTAGGTGTGTTGGGAGTGCAAGGCAATGCCAATTTATTTTTACTTAATCCCAAAGGAATTGTCTTTGGCCCCAATGCGAGGTTAGACTTGCGCGGTTCATTTATCGGTTCAACTGGTAGCGGTGTTCTCTTTGATAATGGGTTTGAATTTAGTGCAGCTAATGCTAATACAGTGCCATTGTTAGCGATTAATATTCCTGTGGGTTTAAGATTTCGAGAAAATTCTGGTACAATTGTCAACACTTCCCAAGCAATCGGCACCACACCAACCTTACCGCCATTGCCCGTAGAAATTCCTACTTCAAACAAACTTGGTTTAGCTGTAGACCCCGGTCAAACCTTAGCATTAATTGGCGGTGACATTCAACTGCAAGGAGGAAATTTAACAGCTTATACCGGACAAATATTACTGGGAAGTGTGAAAAGTCCAGGTTTAGTGCAATTTGAACCAACAGCTTTAGGTTTGAATTTAAACTATAGCAGTATTCAGAGCTTCGGCAATATTGAAATGAACGGCGCATTTATAAATACCAGCGGATTAGGAGGCGGGAAAATTGACATCAGGGGTGGAAATGTCACCGTCAGTAGTTCGGGAATTTATAGCCTAACATTGGGAAATATTGATGGCAGAAGTATTGATATTAATGCCCAAAACTTGCGAGTAGATAAAGGGTCGCAAATTCTCACCGCCACATTGGGAGATGGGAAGGGGAACAATTTAAATATCCACGCTACTGACTCAGTAGAAATGAGCGGGCTGGGAATTGAAGGCTATCAGCGGTTTTATAGCCAATATCTACCCTCTGGAACGTTCAACCCTTTTGACCCGCAAATAGTTCTGAGTGCTGGTACTGCTGGCAGTGGAGCCGCCGGAGAGATTAACATTGACACTGGACGGCTGCTTCTGCGCGATGGGGTACTGGGCGGTACAGTCACTTTTAGTCCTGGAAAGGCCGGAAATCTGAATATCCGTGCTAACACCGTTGAACTCGTCAGTTCTGCGCTCAGCAGCGGAACAAATCGCGGAAGTATCGGCTCTGGCGGCAGCATAACTGTTGAGGCTCAACGGTTAATCATGCGCGGTGGATCCAATCTCGTAACTATCAGCCGCAGTGATGGAGCATCGGGGAATATCGCCATTAAAACTTCTGAATCTGTAGAATTGTCGGGGAGTCTCCCTGGAAGTACGGCGCAAACTATCCTCGGCACCAACTCTTTCGATGGGAATGGGAAAGCTGGGGATATTACCATCGACACTAAGCGGCTGACTGTTTCTGATGGAGCCTCAATTACTTTATCTACGGGTTCGATTATTGGCGAAACCGTGTTTTCTACCAGTGGGGGGCCTGGAGGAAATTTAACTATCAGAGCTTCAGAGTCGATAGAAGTGAGCGGCGTGTCTGGAGTTTTAGGGGATGCGGGCTTCGCAGCGAGTTCTCTGGGTACTCAAAGTACAAGCTCTGCTAGGGGTGGAGATATCCGCCTCTCTACGCCCATGCTCACTGTAAAAAATGGGGGTATTATTTCTGCGGCTTCTTTGAGCGCAGCAGATGCGGGAGATATTACAATTTATGTCGATCGCATAGAAGTGCAAGGTATCGGGCGTAACAGTGGGTTGAGCAGTAGAATTGAGGCTTCGGCTGGTAGGGCGTTTGTTTTGGTCAATCCCAACGCTACGGGGAATGCTGGCTCATTGAATCTGAATGCGAATCGATTGAGTATCCGGGATGGAGCAACGGTTAGCGTTCAGTCTTTAGGAAGGGGAAGCGCAGGAAATATTAATGTTGTAACTGACTCAATTGCCTTGGATAACAAAGCCAGTATTGACGGTACAACTGACTCTGGCGGTGGGGGAAATATTAATATCAGGGCGCAAGATATCCAGTTGCGACGCGGGAGCAGAATTACTACCGATGCTGGTATTTCTGATGGTGGCAATATCAGGATTAATAGCGATACTTTGGTGGCTTTACCCAAGGAAAATAGCGATATTACTGCTAATGCGCGATCGGCCGCCGGTGGCCGCGTTAATATTAATGTCCCCAATGTTTTCGGCTTTAGCGCCGTTAACCGCGAACAGGTTCGAGGTACTTTGGGATTAACAGATGCTCAATTTGCAGATTTGCAAGTAAGTCCTACTTCTCTAGTTCCTACCAGCGATATTGCGGCGATTTCCCAAAGTGGGGGCCCGGCTTTGCAAGGGACAGTAACATTCAGCGCCTCTGGGGTGAATCCCGCTCAAGGTTTAGTGGAACTGCCGCAAAATTTGGTCGATCGGGCGGCGTTAATTGCTGCAAATCCCTGTCTGGAAGGGGGCGAGAACGAGTTTACCGTCACCGGGAAAGGGGGAGTGCCACCAAGTCCTAATGATGTTCTCAGCAGCGAATCTGCGCCGTTTCCGTGGGTGGAACCAGCGTTAGGTGGAAGTCAGCCAGTAGAAGGCCCCCTAGCATCCATAGAAGTTCGGCCAACAGAAATTATTCCCGCTCAAGCTTGGGTAATCGACGATCGAGGACAAGTAACGCTGGTAGCCTATAATTCAGGTGGTGGTGCATCTCTTCGCAGTCCGAAACCGACGGGTGTTTGCGTACCTCAATAGGTAATCTTCAGGTTTTAACTAACCCCTCGCTATTTTTCTAATACTAAATTAACCAGGCTTAAAAGATGCCCAGCCAATCTTCCGTCCTATTTTTTGCATTCTTACTGCTGTTTCCTTTCCCCGCGATCGCTCAAATTCTCCCAGATAATAGCTTGGGTGCGGAAAGTTCGCGCACAGTGCCCGGCACAATTAATAATTTACCATCGGACAGAATAGAAGGCGGTGCAACTCGCGGAGTAAATTTATTTCACAGTTTACAACAATTTAACGTGGGTGAAGGTAGGGGAGCCTATTTTGCCAATCCTAACGGGATTGCCAATATTTTTACCCGCGTTACTGGTGGCAACCCTTCCAATATTTTAGGTGTGTTGGGAGTGCAAGGCAATGCCAATTTATTTTTACTTAATCCCAAAGGAATTGTCTTTGGCCCCAATGCGAGGTTAGACTTGCGCGGTTCATTTATCGGTTCAACTGGTAGCGGCGTTCTCTTTGATAATGGCTTTGAATTTAGTGCAGCTAATTCTAATTCCGTGCCATTGTTAGCGATTAATATTCCTGTGGGTTTGAGATTTCGAGATAATCCTGGCACAATTGTCAATCAGTCAATTGCTCCTAACCCATCACCGCCTGACATTCCCTTACCCGTACCAATTTTTAAGAATATTGGTTTAGCAGTAGACCCCGGTCAAACCTTAGCGCTAGTAGGGGGAAATATTCAATTCGACGGGGGAATCGCTACCGCCAGTAGCGGACAAATTCTTCTGGGCAGCGTCAAAAGTCCAGGTTTAGTGCAATTTGAACCAACAGCTTTAGATCTGAATTTAAACTATAGCAATATTCAGAACTTCGGCAATATTGACATGAACAGTGCATTGATCAATACCAGCGGATTAGGAGGTGGAAGAATTGACATCAGGGGTGGAAATGTCACTCTCAGTAATTCAGGAATTTATGGCTTGACACTAGGAAATATAGATGGCAGAGGCATTAACATCAATGCCCAAAACTTACGATTAGATCGGGGATCGCAAATTTTCGCCTCTACACTGGGAGAGGGGAAAGGGAGCAATATTAATATTCGCGCTACTGACTTGGTAGAAATGATCGGCCTAGGAATTGAGGGCTATCAGCAGCTTACAGAAAATTTTCAGACATCTGGAACAGGGAACCCCTTTATTTCGCAAATTGTTTTGTTTACTAGCACTATTGGCAGTGGAGCCGCCGGGGATATTAACATTGAAGCGGGACGACTGTTGATGAGCAATGGGGTAGTGGCCGGTGCTCCCACCTTTGGTGCTGGGAATGGCGGAAATCTGACTATCCGCGCCAATACCGTCGAACTCGTCAGTTCAACGCTCTATAACGGAACAACGAACGAAAGCACCGGTCAAGGCGGAAACATTACTGTTGAAGCCCAACGGTTAATGCTGCGCGATGGCGGTGCTTTTGCCAGCTTCAGCCTTAGTGATGGAGCATCGGGGAATATTGCGATTAAAGCCAGTGAATCGGTGGAATTGTCGGGTAGTCTCCCTGTAGGTCTAGGGCAAACTCGGCTCGGCACGAATACTTTTGATGGGAATGGAAAAGGTGGGGATATCACCATCGACACTAAGCGGTTGAGTGTTTCTAATGGAGCCACAATTAGTTTAACGACTGGTGCGATTTTTGGCGAAGTCCTGTTTTCTACAAGTGGGGGGACTGGAGGAAATTTAACAGTGAGAGCCTCCGAGTCTATAGAAGTGAGCGGCGAGTCAAGATTTTTGGGGAATGCGGGTTATGTAGCAAGTTCTTTTGTTACTCAAACTGCAAGTTCTGGTAGGGGTGGAGATATCCGCCTCTCAACACCTAAACTAACTGTGCAGAATGGTGGCGTTATTTCTGCGGCTTCTTTGGGTATAGCAAATGCAGGAGATATTACAATTAATGCCGATCGCTTAGAAGTGCAAGGTATTGGGAGTAACAGTCGGTTGAGGAGTGGAATTGAGGCCTCGGCTGGTAGGGCGTTTAATGCTATTAATTCCAATGCTACCGGAAATGCAGGCTCGTTGAATTTGAGTGCTAATCAATTGATACTTAGGGATAGTGCAGTGGTTAATGTTCAATCTTCAGGAACAGGTAGGGCTGGCAATATTAACGTTGTAGCTAACTCAATTGCCCTGGATAATAAAAGCATAATTGATGGCACGACTGTCTCTGCTACAGGGGCAAATATTAACCTGCAAGCGCAAGACATTCAGTTGCGACGCGGCAGTAGAATCACCACGGATGCAGGTATTTCTGAGGGCGGTAATATCAGCATTAATAGCGATATTTTGATAGCTTTACCGCGAGAGAATAGTGATATTACAGCTAATGCTCGCACAGCTAGGGGCGGACAAGTTACGGTCAATGTACCAAATATCTTTGGCTTTACAAGCCTTAACCGCGAACAAGCCAGGAGTAATTTGGGATTAACAGATGCTCAATTTGCAGATTTGCAAGTAAGTCCTACTTCTCTAGTTCCTACCAGCGATATTGCGGCGATTTCCCAAAGTGGGGGCCCGGCTTTGCAAGGGACAGTAACATTCAGCGCCTCTGGGGTGAATCCCGCTCAAGGTTTAGTGGAACTGCCGCAAAATTTGGTCGATCGGGCGGCATTAATTGCTGCAAATCCCTGTCTGGAAGGGGGCGAGAACGAGTTTACCGTCACCGGGAAAGGGGGAGTGCCGCCGAGTCCCAATGATACCCTCAGCAGCCCTCCATCGCCGTTTCCGTGGGTGGAAGAGGCAGGAAGTTCGGCAACGAGCAATGTACGGGATTTAATGGATGTAACCGATAGAGGGAAGAAGGAAGAAGGGGAAATTCGGGATCGGGAAGTTGTTGCCGCGCGCGGTTGGGTGGTGAATGCAAAAGGGGAAGTTACGCTGGTTGGATACAATCCCGGTAATGGTGCTGACTCTCGCAATCCTCGATCGAACTCTCGTTGTGTGCCGCACTGAAAAGCTGAAAAAGGGGATCTTTCTTAAGTGAACCCTATTGAAATATATTATATATCCTCATCGAGGACTTCCAGCACTGATTTGGGCAACAATTTATCTTTAAACCAAACTACTTTTGCTGGCACATCTTTTACATTCACCCCAGCTTTTTCCAAATTTAGACGTTCGGAAATCGCTAAAATCAAATTATCGCATTCAGATTTTTGTACTTGAGCAAATTTTTTTTGTAAATACTCCGGCCGCCAATAGCCAACTATTTCTAATATAAACACTCGCCCGTCGGGATGCACTAAGCGAAAATCGGGAATCATCACGCTTCCGGGAATCGGAATTAAATCAACTTCTCGTTCGAGTTTCCACTCGGTCTTTAAGCTGTCCCACCTGTCGGCAAATGCTGCTTCTAACATACTATCATAGGGTTTGCCTGGGGGATAGTGGCTGACTAAACCGCAGTCGGAATTTAGCGTGAATTTACCTGTTTTCACAACCCCGCTAAAAGCATCTTTGGTTTGCAGGGTTGAGTGCATACTCCATTTTGTGACGTGTAGGAGTGCGGGCAGCATTTTGGCGAGGGCTAAGCCGTAGCGGGTGCTGGGTTTAAACAAGCTTGTGGGCCCGTCGATTGTGAGGGTAAAACCGTGGTCTGCATCGCCTTCAATGTAGGTCATTAACTGAAATAGTTTCAGATAGCGAAATAGGAGTTTGTATTCTCCTGGATCGTTGCGGTGGGCGGTTAATTTGACTTGACTGGCGCGATAAAATATGCCTTGAACTTGAGAAAGGTTGTATCTGTGAAGCAAGTTTTCGGGTGTTGGTGCGTCAAATTGGGTGAGGATTTTGTTTTCGTTTAAATCGGCGTATAAACCTGTTTTGATTTCCTCGGTAACGACTTCTCTGTTTAAGTCTTGGCTGAGCTCTGTGGCTACTGTTTCGAGGGTTAATTGGGTGGATTGCGGGCTGGGAGTCGATCGCGCTGACAACGCAAATACTCGCTGTCTCAAGTCTGATGGTTCTAGGGGGCTGACGACTTCCAAGGTGGAGAAACCGCCTTTGAGGAGGTGCGCTAATCCCCGTTTGAGGCGATAGTCGGGGCTGTCACCTTCTAATTCTAGTAATCGTCCGTCGAGTTCGCCTTGGGTTTTGCCGATCGACTCTTGAAAACAGTTGATCGTTTCCATAGCTGCTTCTAAGTTCTTAGCATCTATCTTCAGGCGGAGAGGGATGATTGATTCCCCATTTTGGCGGTGACTTAATAAATCGGTGGGTAACATAAGCAGTGAAAACTTTTACTCAATTTTTTGTTCGACAATCACCATAACTCCCCTAAGTTTTCCATCTTCTGTCAAGCTTTGGGTAGTCCGAATTCGCCGATTGTCACTGACAAGATTTATTGTTTCAACGGCCCTCAGAATGTTAGTTGCTTTGTCCCATATTTGAAAAACGATCAAATGATCTCCAACTTCTGTGGCTAGTGTCTTGTAGTTAGAAAAGATAGAGTCAGGACTTTCAATTTCCACCTGCCCTTCACCGACAACATGACCCACAAAGTTTTGGGTTTCAGTCTTGCCATTGGCATAAGTTTGAACGTTAGTTTGCCTCCACTCGTTGTCCACAATTTTCTGGGTTAACACGGCTGTAAAACGCTGGGTTTCTTGGAGGTCAGCATTGAGGATTGTCCAAGTTCCCTCCCAAACTCCTGTATGTTTGGGGAAGACTTTAAAGTTACTTATTTGTGTGATATCGATCATTTTCCAGTAATGTGAATTAGTTAATATTTAGATTATACACTAATTGGGAAATCTTAAAAATTCCGTGAAATCATCATTTTTGGCTCCCCAATTTCTGGGTGATTCTGCTGCTTTTTTAGTCGCCTCTCGGTTGACTCCGTAAATCGATTGTAGATTTTAGATTTTAAATAAACCTAGGAGTGATTTAATTATATAGCCATCTTTTCGCTAAGACTACCCATCTCATAACTAACTTTTTTAGGCTGACTACCAGGGAATTTCATCATCTTCTCCCCATTTTGCTGGTGATTCAGCCGCTTTTTTTGTTGTCTCTCGGTTGACTCCGTAAATTGGTGTTGGTTTGACAGTTTCTAATTTCGGATATGCTGTGGGCGGCGGTTCTATTTGTACTTTTGGTTGGGGTTTGTGAACTTGCATTCCTCCTCTGCGGCGCTGAGATGTTCTTTCTTCGCTGGTGTCTTCGGTGACGACTTCGTAGAGAATTGCTAATTTGTTTGCATCGCTGCTTTTGCGGAGAACTCGACCCAATCTCTGGATGTATTCGCGTTCGCTTCCTGTACCTGACAATATAATAGCAATTCTGGCATCGGGTACGTCCACTCCTTCGTTGAGGACGTGGGAGGCGACGAGGGTTTTGTATTCGCCGCTGCGGAAGCGATCGAGGATTTCGTGACGTTCTTTAACTGGGGTTTGGTGGGTGATTGTGGGGATGAGAAATTCTTGGGAAATTCGGTAAACTGTGGCGTTGTCTCCGGTGAAAATTAGGGTGCGCTGGGGAGAGTGTTCTGCTAATATTTGAGCTAAAATTCGCAGTTTTCCTTCGGTACAAAGGGCGATTTCTTTGGCTTGGCGGTGGGCTAGCATGGCGCGTCTTCCCAAGGGCGATCGCGCGCTGGCCATGATAAACTGTTTCCATCCTTCGAGGCTGGATATTTTGATGTTAGACTGTTTTAAGAAGTCGTTGCGAATGTTCATGAATTCGCTGTAGCGGTCGGTTTCTTCTTTTGACAGTTTGACCATGATTTGAACTATTTTATGGTCGGCTAAGGCATGGCCTGCCAAATCTTCGGGTCTTTTGCTATATACTGTCGGGCCGACGAGGAAATGTAAATCGCTGTGGCGGCCGTCGGTGCGATCTGGTGTTGCTGTCAGTCCGAGTCGAAAAGGGGCGATCGCATATTCGGATATTACTCGATAAAAGTCCGTTGGTAAATGGTGGCATTCGTCAAAAACCAACAACCCGTATTTATTACCTAAAGTTTCTGCATGAATGCTGGCGCTGTCGTAAGTTGCCACTAAAATTGGTGTTTTGTCCCGCGAACCTCCGCCCAACAATCCAATTTCGATGTCGGGAAAAGCAGCTTTCAAATTAGCGTACCACTGGTGCATTAAATCGAGAGTTGGTACTACAATTAATGTACTGCGACCCGTGACCTGCATGGCTAATTGTGCCAAATAAGTTTTGCCGGAAGCGGTGGGGAGGACTACTACTCCTTGGCTTCCTGCTTGCTGCCAAGCTGCTAAGGCTTCTTTTTGATGCGGGTAAGGCTGCATTTCGACGCTGGGTACGAGTTCGAGTGGTTCGTATCCCTTGGCTTCGTCGGTGAAATTAGTACACTCAGCTTGGAGAGATTCTACCAGCGGGCGGTAGTGAATTGCCCGAATTCGGAATTTTTCCACGCGATCGTCCCACGTAGCAAAGTCCACCCAGTCTCTGCCCTTGGGCGGCGGGTGCAACAATAGCGTTCCGCGATCGAATGTTAATGTAGGTATGCGTGACATTTGTTTTTGAGACGCGCTGAGTGCAAGCCTGTTAAATTATAGGCGATCGATCGAATATATTGACTCTTCTTGAAATTATCTGCGTTAATCCGTGTTAATCTACCCTAAATCTGCGATCGATCTAAAATTTAAGCAATTCAAATCCCACCGGATGAAAATCAAAAATTTGTTCGCCTAGCCCCAGCCGGATTGCCAAATCTAAAATTTCCAATGGTATTGTTCCGGTAGGAATTATTTTTAAGTTAGATTCGATCGGCATAAGCCTGAGATTTAGAGGTTGTAGATGGAAATAGGCGTTCCCAAAGAAATCAAAGATTTAGAGTTTCGAGTAGGGCTCAGTCCCACAAGTGTCCGGGCTTGTTCGGACAAAGGTCACGCAGTTTTCGTCGAAACGAATGCTGGTGTTGGGGCCGGTTTTACCGACGAGGACTACCTTCAAGCAGGGGCTAAGATTGTATCAAAGGCTTCAGATGTCTGGAACCGGCAACTAATTGTTAAAGTTAAGGAACCACTTCCCGTTGAGTATCCGCTGCTTCAAAAAGAGCAGTTGCTATTTACATATTTGCACTTAGCAGCCGATCGCGCATTAACCCAGCAATTAATCAACAGCGGAGTCCAAGCCATCGCCTACGAAACCGTCGAACTCCCCGACCGGAAATTGCCACTGCTAACACCGATGAGCATTATTGCAGGGCGTTTGGCCGTGCAGTTCGGAGCTCGGTTTTTGGAACGACAGCAAGGCGGCAGAGGCGTACTTTTGGGCGGCGTACCGGGGGTACAACCGGGCAAAGTCGTGATTTTGGGCGGCGGAATCGTCGGCACGGAAGCAGCCCGTATTGCTGTAGGAATGGGCGCTAGAGTGCAGATTTTGGATGTAAATGTCGATCGCTTAGCCTACTTAGAAACTCTGTTCGGTTCCAGAGTAGAATACCTCTACAGCAGTCCTTTACAAATAGAAGCAGTTATCTCCGATGCAGATTTGTTAATCGGCGCAGTTTTAGTATTGGGCAAAAAAGCCCCCGTGCTCGTTTCTCGCGCATTTGTTGCCAAAATGCACCCCGGTTCTGTAATTGTTGACGTAGCCGTTGACCAAGGCGGCTGCGTGGAAACTTTGCGAGTAACTTCTCACACAAATCCTACTTATATTGAGGAAGAAGTTGTGCATTACGGCGTACCAAATATGCCCGGTGCCGTTCCTTGGACAGCGACTCTAGCTTTGAATAACAGCACTTTGCCCTATGTTTTGCAGTTAGCAAATAACGGGATTAAAGCATTGGAAATGAATCCGAGTTTGGCGAAGGGATTGAACGTACAGAATTACAGATTGGTGCATCCGGCGGTGCGCGAAGTTTTCCCAGATTTAGCCGATTAATATCGTGTTCGGTCGATTTACAACGATAAAATTGGTTCGTAGTGTAGACTAAAGTCTGCACTACGAACCAAGCGTTAAATTGCTCGTTATATCAAATCCTGTAGCATCCGAATGATTCAGATATATATTCTCGGACTCTGTGTACTCTGTGTTCTAGCGCCGGTTAAATCATTCCAATGCAAGCGGAAACAATATTACCAGGCTCTACCTCTCTTTACCTCACCGCTTCTGAAGAGAGAAAAGTGTGGCAGATGTTTAAATTATTAAATTTTCATTTCTCAATTAGTGCGTCGAAACCCGGTTTCTCCGATAAATTTGAGTTGAACAGGAAAAATATAGGAAGAAACCGGGTTTCTGAGATTAGCGGGCGCTCTAATTTGTGTCGCTTGGCGCGGGCGGGTTGTTGGAGATTGTCTGTGGGAATTAAAAAATGTTGGTGAACCCGCCCCTAGCAAAAATTATTATGATATAATTGCCAATTAAACAAACATGATATTACTAACTTTGTAAAATTATGATTGATAAATTTGGGGAATTTCATCGAGGTTGTTGGCTGCTGCTATGCCAGATGCGATCGCCTGCAAAACAGCAACATCAGAAAATGCCGAAATTTCATCAAGCAGCAGCAATCCTTCCTCTCCAAACTTCAAATTCAAACCGAGCTCGATCATCTGAATAAATGCTCGTTTAGTCCGCGCTTGTTCCTCCAATAACTGAGCATCTTTTTGAGATAACTGAACATCTTTTTGATCCGCCATTTCGCCGCCTGTAGGAATGGGATCGCCGCTAGGATAGCACCAGCGCAACCAAGTACCACCAACCTTTTCAAATTCACCTTCCCACAGAGTTAGTCCCAAACCGACTTCGGGAAACCAAGCATCAGTTTTGGGCGCGTAGGATTGATTCTGCAACTCAAAAACTCGCAGCGTGCTACCTCTCAACTCCCGTAGCGGATCGTACACAACATAATAGGGGATTCGCATTCGAGCGTAGTCTATTAACTTGCTGCTTAATTCATTTCCCGGAGTTGCGGAAACAATTTCGATCGCAATTTCGGGAGGTTTGCCAAATTCCCAAAATAAATACGATCGCACTTTTCTTTCCCACCAATCCTCAGCACCAGTAATATTGATACTGAGAAAAACATCCGGGGCGACTCCCGGTTGACGTATGCTGCTGAACAAACCAACATTTGCCGCCGCAATAAACGGAACAGTAATTCCTGTATCGCCACCGCTATACAAAACCGTTGTCAGCAGTCGCTGCTGTTTTTCGTTAATGAAGCTATCCAAAGGAGTATCGTCTTCTAGAACTAAGTTGCTAATATCTGGCAACTGACTCGGATCGAGGATTAATGGCTCAGACATAGGTAGCCGAGATGAGAACTATCTGCCCATACAATTTTAACATCATCAGCCAAGGGACTCAGGCAATATTAAGTTTTTCCACCAATGTCAGCATTCAACTTGAATTCGCTTCATTCGATCGCTAAAAAATCGAAATTATCTCCGTCAATCTGTGTCAATCTGCCTTAAATTTGCGGTTGACAGGGCGATCGAACATTTATGCCGTGTAATGAAGTTTAGTCAACACTTGCATTCCCCCATAAAAATTTAATTGCCAAAAACAGTTGACAAATTCGGGAACATAGTGCATAGTATTAATTCGTGACCGATGCGGAACTGGCGGAATTGGTAGACGCGCATGATTCAGGTTCATGTGGTGCAAGCCTTCCGGGTTCAAGTCCCGGGTTCCGCATTCTCAAGGCAGAAAAAAGTTTGGGGTTAACCCGATACAGGAAATAACCCCATTCGCTCTGCTGAATTAAGAAAATGCTGACAAGTATTCAAAACCCCCTAGTCAAAGAAATCCGCAAGCTGCACAGCTCGAAGGGACGCAGGGAACAACAATTATTTTTACTAGAAGGGACGCATTTGCTCGAAGAAGCTTGCGCCGCTAAACACCCGCTAGAAACAGTTTGCTGCACTCCCGAATGGTTGGATCGCCACGGGAAATTGTGGGAGCAAATTGGTAGTTTGGCCGATCGCACAGAATTAGTCAGTGAAAAAGTATTAGAGTCGATCGCCACCACAGTTCAACCAGACGGCATTATCGCCACCGCACCCCGCACCGCCATCGCGCCTGCAGAAATTTCAACTTTAGGAATAGCCCTCGAAACCATCCAAGATCCAGGCAACTTGGGGGCGATCGTCCGCACGGCTGCGGCTGCTAATGCCGACGGTTTGCTGCTGAGCGCCGACAGCGCCGATTTTGACCATCCCAAAGTGCTGCGCGCCTCAGCAGGAGCTTGGTTTAAGCTGCCCGTAGCAGTCACTCCAGATTTAACCGCCGAAGTCTCCGGGTACAAAAATCGGGGAATGCAAATATTAGCAACCGTTGCCGGTGCGAGTTTAACTTATTGGGAAGTAGATTTGCGAGTACCGACTCTGATCGTTTTGGGTAACGAAGGTGCTGGATTGTCAGCCGAATTGAGAAGTTTGGCCGATCGACAAATCCAAATCCCCCTAAGCCGCAACGTAGAATCATTAAATGTGTCCATCGCCTCTGCCCTCATCCTGTACGAAGCTCAACGACAAAGAAGTCATTAGTCAGTTGACTGTTGTCAGTTGTCCGTTGTCAGTTGTCCGTTGTCCGTTGTCCGTTGTCCGTTTTTGGGAGCATCAAGGAAGATTTTTCTAATTCTCCCTCTCCCCCTCTCCCTCTCTCCCTCTTTCCCTCTCCCCCTCTCCCCCTCTCCCCATCTCCCCCTCCCCATCTCCCCCTCTGAGATTTGGCTGATTTTGTTTAACACGATGCAACTCTAAAATTAGTTTGCGGGTACTCTCAAACCTATACAGTGCAGCCTTGCATGAAATAAATGTAAAGAAATGTAGCTAACCGCTCTCACAAATGTTAAGATTCTTAACACAAGTAGTATTTTGCACCCCCCAACCAAAACCTAACCTGAGATGGTGCTGAGTGGGAGTAGCAGCTAGCTACCATAAAACGAAGCCTCTTTAAATGGAAGGAAAGCGCAAATCCCCGCCCGCTTTCCTTCTCAACTAAAACTAAAGGTTTGCGACTACCGCAAACCTTTATAGGCAAAGATCCTCAGCGGGAAAAGCTCATGAAAACTCTTAAGTCCTCAGATACAGATTCTGTTCGTGCTTACTTGCGGGAAATCGGCCGCGTTCCCCTGTTGACCCATGAGCAAGAAATACTCTACGGGAAACAGGTACAGCGATCTGCCGCACTGCATCAGGAGAAAAAGATTTTAGCCGAAGAGTTAGGCCGCGACCCGACGGCGGCTGAATGGGCACAGGCAGTCGGGCTGTCTGAGGCACAGTTGCAGCGGACGATCGACCACGGCGAAAGGGCCAAACGCCAAATGGTGGAAGCAAATCTCCGCCTGGTAGTGTCTGTCGCCAAAAAATATATCAAGCGCAACGTAGATTTACTCGACCTCATTCAGGAAGGGACGATCGGGATGCAGCGGGGAGTAGAAAAATTTGACCCGACAAAGGGCTACAGATTTTCAACTTATGCTTATTGGTGGATTCGTCAGGCAATTACGCGGGCGATCGCCGAAAAAGGTCGCACCATTCGCCTGCCGATCCACATTACCGAAAAACTCAACAAAATTAAAAAAGCTCAGCGCCAGCTAGCTCAACAGCTCGGCCGCGCGGCTACTCCTGCTGAATTGGCTGCTGAGTTAGATTTGACTCCCAAGCAAATTCGCGAATATCTCGATCGCGCGCGCCTCCCGCTTTCCCTAGACTTGCGCGTGGGAGACAATCAAGATACAGAGTTGGGCGATTTGTTGGAAGATACCGGTACTACCCCAGAAGATTTTGCCCTGCAATCTTCCCTGCGGACTGACCTAGATCACCTGATGGCGGAACTGACTCAGCAACAGCGAGAAGTCCTCGCCTTGCGGTTCGGTTTAGAAGACGGTCAAACCTTAACTTTGGCAAAAATAGGCGATCGTCTCAACATCAGTCGGGAACGGGTGCGGCAAATCGAACGGGAAGCCTTGACCAAACTCCGCAAGCGCAAGCAAGATATCAACGATTATCTCGCCAGCTAGCTAGATTGGGGATTGCGCCCGCACACACCCGAGCGCGAATTCCCAATCTAAAATAGTAAAAACCGTCGCCTTTAATTCGGTTGTGCCCACTTGGTTGTGCCGACTGTCCTGCTACATTAGTAATTACTTAGTAATAAAGATCAACAGCGATCGGATAAGGTAAGGGTTATTTAATTTAACTGCCCGCATCTCAAATAATAAGCTGTCTCTGAAACGGAGGTACTCGTGAGTAATTCATCTAATAAGTCCCCAGAATTTTTTGAAGAAGACGGAGAAAATGCCAATTTATTATGGCAATACGTGCAGTCAATGGCTCCCGACACTGTTTCTCAGTTGTCTAAACCGACTTCTCATGAAGTGTTTCAAGTAATGGAGCGAAATATTGTCGGACTCTTGGGAAATTTGCCTTCGGAACACTTCGGGGTGACAGTGACTACCAGTCGCGAACATTTGGGTAGATTGCTCGCCTCGGCCATGATTAGCGGTTATTTTCTCAAAAATGCCGAACAGCGCATGACTTTTGAAAAGTCGATACAAGCCAGTGAGAGACACGGCTCGGAAGATTAGTCGGTTACTAACATTTAAGCTCTGCAAATGTCAAGCCCCCCTCGGAAGATGGGGGCTTAATATTTTAGATTTTAGATTTTAGATTTTAGATTAAATAATTGAATAATTATTGATATTATTACTAAATTACCGATGACCAATGACCAATGACCAATTCCCAATTCCCAATTCCCAATTCCCAATTCCCAATTCCCAATGACCAATTCCCAATGACCAATTCCCAATTCCCAATTAATATAATATGTCTCTTTCTCCTGTGCCCCACAAAGTTATCGGCGTTGCTGCGATCTGGAATGACCGACAACAAATTTTGATTGACAAGCGCCGACAACACGGACTACACGGGGGTTTTTGGGAGTTTCCGGGCGGTAAAATAGAGCCTGGGGAAACGATCGAAGCTTGCATACAACGGGAAATTATGGAAGAGTTGGGAATTGTCGTCGAAGTGGGCGATCGCCTGATTACAATTGACCACGACTACACTAAATTTACAGTTAGACTCTACGTACACCACTGCCGCCACGTCAGCGGGGAACCGCAAACGATCGAGTGCGATGAAATTCGCTGGGTGTCACTCGACGAAATTGACCAGTTTACTTTCCCCAAAGCCAACGAACAGATTATCGCTGCACTGCGATCGAGTTGAACAGTCAACAGTCAACAGTGAACAGTCAACCATCAACTATTTTTGAAGAGGCAAAGTAAAGTGAAAACAAGTGCCTCGATCGGGTACAGAGTCCACCCAAATTTGACCGTAATGGGCGCGGATAATGCCTTGACAAAGAGACAGCCCAATGCCGTAACCGTATTTTGATTTATCTCGCTGCAAGCGAAAGCTGTCTTCAAAAATGCTTGCACAATCTTCTTGAGGAATACCAGGGCCGCTGTTACAAATGCTCACTTGAACCTTGTAAGCAGTGCGGTGGAGCATAGAAATACTAACAGTTCCTTCCTCTGGGGTGTACTTGCTGGCGTTGTCTAGCAGGTTAGCAATCACTTGTTTCATGCGATCGGGATCGGCATAAACCAAGGGCAAATCTGCGGGAATGTCTATTTCTAATTTCAGACTTTTCGCCTGAAATTTATCTTGAAATTCCAGGATTACATCTTGACAAATCGCTCCCAGTTCAATTTTTTTTGTTTGGATGTGAAGTTGAGCGTTTGTGCCCCTGGCCGCTTCGAGGATATCTGTAATCATTCGATCAACAATTCGGATTTGGTTGCGGGCTTGTTTCATCAAATAAGCCGCCAGAGCGGGTGTCAAACGCGACTTTTCCCCCTCTTTCACCTTCTGAGTTGACTCCAAAGTCTCCAAAGCCAAAGATGCCGCCGTCAAAGGATTCCGCAAGTCGTGAGCCAGCATCGCAATAATCCGATCTTTCAACTGCAACTGCTCTTGCAGGTGTTCTTTTTCCTGTTTTAGCCGAAAAACTTCATCCGCAAGTTGCACGAGCTCAGTAGCGCAAGCAACCGAATAAATTGGTTTTGGGTCTGCCAGAGCTGATGCCGTCAGAGCTGGGGCAGACTGCTGCTGGGCGGCATATTCTTCTACAGCACGCTTCCAGCGGGGCCAGCACTGTTTGAGTTGGGCGATCAGATTGGTGCCGGCGAGAGTTTGTCGGGGCTCTGGATGAATTTTGAGCAGGGAGGGACTAGCTACAAGTTTAAAGTGTTCGGCTAAATCCGGCTGTTCTCCTACATCGACGATTTGAAGATCGAAATCGCACTCTGCCTTCAAATCCTGTAGAAACTTGCGGATGTGTCTGGTCTGTTCCCTAGAAGAGGAACGCTTGTCTACGAACAGCAAAAGCTGTAAAAGCGGTGCGGGATTGGCCGGCAGTTCGGGAGAACTGTCGGTGTCGCCGGTGCCTGGTGCGGGATTGACGCTGTTGACTTTTTCGATCGGGTGAAAATAATTGACCATTGCCGAGCCGAGTTATTTCACTTCTACTTTAATTTAATACTTGCTTTAGATTTATGCTAATGTCCGATGATTTCATTACGGCGGGCCAATGACATTTTTGAGATGGAAGAAAAATGAGTCGCTGCAGGTGGTGGTAAAAGTGGCTGTCGCCTTTTTTGTGCTGTGCCTGCTGCTGACGCTGCACCGCTACTACAACTTTTACGCTACTTACGACCAAGGCATTTTCAATCAACTTTTTTGGAACGGCACTCGGGGTCACTTGTTTGAGAGTTCCCTGTCTTCGGCTTTGTCCACTAATGTGGTTCACCAAAATGAGCTCCCGTCGGTATCCTATTACCGATTGGGGCAGCATTTCACCCCGGCACTGATGCTGTGGCTGCCTATTTACTCCTTGTTTCCCTCGCCTGTCACTTTGACGGTGTTGCAGGTGACTTTAGTTACGGCGGCTGGTTTAGTGCTCTGGGTTCTCGCCAGACACTATCTAGAACCGCGGCTGTCGGCGGCAATTGTGTTGAGCTATTATTGCGCTAACGCGGTGATCGGCCCGACTTTGGGCAATTTTCATGATGTTTGTCAAATTCCGCTTTATGTTTTTAGCTTGCTGCTGGCGATGGAGAAGCGCTGGTGGCCATTGTTTGGGGTTCTGGCCACTTTAATTTTGGCTGTGCGAGAAGATGGGGGAGTTGTTTTATTTGGGGTGGGAGTTTATCTAATTTTGAGCCGACGCTATCCTCGGACTGGTTTAGCTGTCTGCGCGCTCAGTTTTGGTTATATGATCGTCCTGACGAATCTGATTATGCCTTTGTTTTCTGCGGACATCTCCCAGCGGTTTATGATCGAACGCTTCGGTCAATATGCCGATGGAGATGAAGCTTCGACGCTGGAAATTCTTTGGGGAATGGTTAGCAATCCCGGCCGGTTGGCGGCTGCGTTATTTACGCCGTTCTTTGGTAAAATCAAATACTTGCTCGGTCAGTGGTTGCCGTTAGCTTTGGTTCCTGCCTTCGCGCCTGCGTCTTGGACGATCGCTGGATTTCCGCTGCTGAAGCTATTTTTAGCGAAAGGAGAGTCTGTGCTGGCGATTAATATTCGCTATGCGATGACTGTGGTTCCAGGGCTGTTTTACGGGGCGATTTTGTGGTGGGCCGATCGCCAAAAGGAAGAGGATAAAATTAAGAGGGGAGAACAAACAATTTTGCGTTTTCCTTCAGCAGTTTTGCCTTTCTCTTCGTCTTCAAAGTTTCGCCGCTTTTGGGGGTTTTGCATCTGCTTGTCGCTATTTTTTACCTTCACGTCTAACCCAAACCGGACTTTTTCTTGGATTTTACCCGATGCGATCGCCCCTTGGGTGCAGGTTCCTTTGATCCGACAGTGGCAGCACGTTTCTCAAGTCCGGCCACTTTTGGCTCAAATTCCTGCGGATGCTAGCGTGGCCGCAACGAATAGTATTGTGCCGATTTTGTCAAGCCGCCGCGAAATTCTCAGGTTTCCGATGTTTGAACTGCGTAATGATGCGGGGAAAGCGGTGAAGATGGAATACGTAATTGCCGATATGTGGCAGTTACAGCAGTATCAGGCTGCGTTTCGGCGGGAACGGGGACAGTTGCAGGCGATCGTCCCGCAGATCGATCGAATGTCCAAATCAGGAGAATACGGAATAGTTGGCTTTGAAGACGGCGCGATTTTGATGCGTAAGGGTGCTGCTTCTAACTCTGCATCGGCGGCTGCTTGGATGAGTTTTCGCCGCGAATTAGAACCGATTTTGAAGCAAGGGTAAGCCCGATCGCCCGAAACTGGCGCAGCCCAACTATTGCAGAAACCGGGTTTTGGAGGCAACAAGCGGGCGATCGAGCAATTCCTGCCAACACCCGGTTTCTGCATAATTTTCCATGCTGTCAGCCTTCGGGCATAAATTTGCCTTTACTAAAAAATAAGGTATGCGATTATACAATAAAATAGTTAACAATCAACATTAAGATATATAAATTCTTGGGAGCACAGAAATATGAAAATTTTGGTATTAGCCTGGGAATTTCCTCCCAGAATAGTAGGCGGCATCGCTCGCCACGTATCGGAACTGTATCCAGAATTGGTGAAGCTAGGCCACTCGATTCACCTAATTACTGTAGAGTTCGGACACGCGCCGATGTATGAAGTGGTAGAAGGAATACAGGTGCATCGGGTGGTAGTGGGACACGCCACGGACTTTTTTCACTGGGTGGCCAACCTCAACCAAAGCATGGGCCACCTTGGTGGCAAACTGATACTAGAAGAAGGCTCCTTCGATCTGATCCACGCTCACGACTGGTTAGTGGGAGATGCTGCGATCGCCCTCAAGCATACCTTTAAAATCCCCCTAATTGCCACCATCCACGCCACCGAATACGGGCGCTTCAACGGCATCCACAATGACGGACAGCGCTACATTAACACCAAGGAAAACAACCTCGCTTACAACGCTTGGCGGGTAATTGTTTGCAGCGACTATATGCGGCGGGAAGTCGAACGGGTACTATCGACTCCGTGGAACAAAATAGAGGTAATTTACAACGGAATTAGAGCCGAAAAAAAACCCAGGCTGCCCGAATCTGACGCGATAAACTTCCGCCGTCAATTTGCAGCAGACGATGAAAAAATTGTTTATTATGTAGGAAGAATTAGCTATGAAAAAGGTATTTCTGTATTTTTGAATGCTGCACCTAAAGTAATTTGGGAAATGGGGGGAAAAGCTAAAATTGTAATTATTGGCGGTGGCAATACAGACTATCTAAAACATCAGGCTTGGGATTTAGGAATTTGGCATAAGTGTTATTTTACCGGCTTCATGTTTGAGGAACATCTCGACAAATTCCAGACGGTGGCTGACTGCGCGGTTTTCCCCAGTCTTTACGAACCTTTTGGGATTGTAGCGTTAGAAAGTTTTGCAGCCCGGGTGCCGGTGGTAGTTTCCGATACGGGCGGCTTACCGGAAGTTGTGCAGCATACTAAAACTGGCGTTGTTACTAAAGCAAATAATCGGGATTCTTTGGCTTGGGGAATTTTGGAAGTGCTGAAAAATCAGGGTTATGGGCGGTGGTTGGTTGACAATGCTTATGAGGATTTGGAACGCCGGTTTAGTTGGCCGAAGTTGGCGATGGAAACCGAGTGGGTTTATCAGCGGGTGATAGAGGAAAGCGCAGAGGTTAATTGGTAAGACTGTTGATTGTTGATTGTTGACTGTTGGCTGTTGACTGCTGACTGTTTGCGGTTGACTGTTAAGTTAAGAGGGCGGGCACGGGGGCACCGCCCCTACTGACTGCTGACTGTTAACTGTTTGCGGTTGACTGTGAGTAGAATATTAACTTTTTTAGTTGCAAATATTAAGAAATTGCAACACAATGATAGATACACTTGACCTCAGCTTGAGCGCACTCAGAAAATTTAAAGGGAATTCGCATCTTGAATATTTTTAGGGACATCGAGCCCCAACGCAAACGCGGCTTGCTGACTTTGTTTGCCGCAGGCTTGTTATTTTGGTCGAGTTTGGCTTCGCTGCTGCCAACTTTGCCGTTGTACGTTCAATCTGTAGGCGGTACAAAACAGCAAATTGGCTTTGTGATGGGTGCATTTGCGATCGGGCTTTTGCTGTCGAGGCCGCAGTTGGGTAAAATAGCCGACAGCAGGGGGCGAAAACAAGTTTTGCTGCTAGGGGTGTCAGTGGCTGCCCTTGCCCCCATAACCTACCTGTTCGCTAAATCTATCCCCTTACTGTTATGTATCAGGGCTTTTCATGGCATTAGCATCGCCGCTTTTACCACAGCTTACAGCGCTTTGGTGACAGATTTGTCGCCCCCAGGAAAGCGGGGCGAATTAATCGGTTATATGAGTTTGGTAACTCCTATCGGTTTGGCCTTTGGCCCGGCGATTGGCGGCTTTGTGCAAGCTGGGCTCGGCTATCCTTTTTTGTTTGCGATGTCGGCGGCTTTAGCCACAATTGGTGTATTTCTCACTACCAAAATTGCCGAACCTAATTTTGCTGAGTTAACAAAATCCGATTCGCTATTTGAGGAAAAAAAACGCCAAAAATACTGGCAAATGTTGTGGAATCCCAGGGTGCGGATTCCGGCTTTGGTGTTATTGCTGGTTGGTTTGGTCTTCGGAACTTTGAGCACTTTCATGCCTTTGTTTCTCCAAGAAACTAAGGTTAATTTGAATCCGGGATTATTTTATTCTACAGCGGCTGTGGCTAGTTTCGGTGTGCGGTTGTTGACGGGGCGAGCTTCGGACAAATACGGGCGCGGTTTGTTTATTTCTGCCGGCTTGATCTGTTATTCCGTGTCGATGTTATTGTTGTATTTTGCTAACAACAGCAATGCTTTTTTGCTAGCAGCTTTGTTTGAAGGTGCGGCGGGCGGTACTGTTATGCCGATGATGGTGACGCTGATGTCGGACAGGTGCGAACCTCAAGAAAGGGGCCGATTGTTTTCGCTTTGTATTGGCGGGTTTGATTTGGGAATTGCGCTGGCTGGCCCGATTTTAGGCTTTGCTGCTGAACAAGTCGGCTACAGAAATATGTTTGGTTTGGCGGCTGCTGTCAGTGTGTTAGCTTTCCTGATTTTTGTTACTTTGTCTAGCAAGAGTTTGTCTCATTCGCTGCAATTTGCGATCGGGCGCGGCAAAGATGTCTATGCTTTGAATAGGTGACAATCGGTTTGATCGTTCGGACTTTAGTGCTGCTTAACTCCCAGTAAAAAAGACGACTGAGGTTTTGGTTAGTAGTGAGGACTTTAGTCCTTCTTAACTCCCAATAAAAAAGAGGACTGAAGTCCTCACTACCAACTTATTATCTGTTTAATGGGCTTGGAGGGATTCGAACCCCCGACCTCATGGTTCGTAGCCATGCACTCTATCCAACTAAGCTACAAGCCCCTGTTGCTTGGAGAGTTGAAATTTTAGATTTAATCTAAAATTGAACAATCTCTGTTCCGCACAGAATCTAACAGTAACACCATTCTCAAAATAATGCAAGACCTTTCTCAAAATATTTCTAAATTGCCCGATCGCCCGCAGCTAACTCACCTCGACAACAGCGGGGAAGCCCAAATGGTGGATGTTTCGGCAAAAGTGGCAACTGTACGGCAAGCTGTGGCCGCGGGGCGGGTGCGGATGTCGGCGGATACGTTTGCTGCGATCGAAGCGGGGAATGCGCCGAAAGGGGATGTGTTGGGCACTGCGAGGCTGGCTGGGATTATGGCGGCTAAGCAGACGGCTAATTTGATTCCTCTGTGTCACCCTCTGCAGCTGAGTAGCGTGAAGGTGCAGGTGATACCGGATGCTGGGTTGCCGGGATATCAAATTCGGGCGACGGTGAAGATCAAGGCGGAAACTGGGGTGGAAATGGAGGCGCTGACGGCGGTTTCGGTGGCGGCGCTGACTTTGTACGATATGGCGAAGGCTTTGGAAAAGTCGATCGCCATTGAATCGATTCGTCTGGTAAGCAAAAGCGGCGGCAAATCGGGGGATTATCAAAATTTAGAGGAATAAATTTCCTGTCTTGAGAGGGATGCAGAATTCAAAAAGCTGCGCTTAAGATTAAAATAGGCACAGAACTACTAATATCATGTGAAAAACTATGCCTCCTCGTTGGCCCCGCAAACCCGATCGCAACGATCCAGAGTACCGCCGCTTAGATGACCGGATGAATTTTGCCATCCACGTCGGTCTTTTTTCTGCTACAAATTCTGGTTTGTGGTTTGTTCAAAATTTGCAAAAGGCTGATTGGCCTTGGGCAGTTTCGGTAACGGGTGTATGGGCTCTAGTAGTTTTGGCCCACGCGATTTTCATTTTTGCGATCGCCGATTATTCGCCCCTCACCAAAGATTCTGGCTGAAGGCAGTTGTCGGCGATTGGTTAACTTTTTTTGACGGATCACCAATAACGTTCTGCTTTTTATATGGCTAATACTACTCAGGCGATCGAATCCTTAGCAGCCGAAATCGGCGAAAATGTCTACATTGACATTGCCAAGTGGCATTTGTATCTCCGCGATGCCCACCTGCATACGGTGGTTGCCCAACAACTTTATTCAATGCTGGAAAAGGGCAATTTAGATACTGACAAAGTTGAAGGAGTTTTGCAAGGAATTTCAATCAAGTTGGGCGGCGGCAAGCGAGAAGTGCCGCTGGCCGATTTGATTCCGATGCAGTGTCAAGTTAAGTTGATGGATGTTTTGGAGGAATTTCAGCGTCAGATGTGATATCAATTGTTGATTTGGATTTAAGTGCGATCGCCCTTTGTGGATTTAATGGGCGATCGCACTTTTCTTAATTTCCTAAACCAGCATGAAGTTAGCCACTGTAATTGCATCCGCCTTTACTCCGACCATAACACCTAACTGTTCCCCTGTCAAGAGGTTTTTGATGATTGTACCCTGAGTATTTTGAGTTATTTCCAACTGTCCAAAACTCAAACCACCGCTCAATCCAATCAAATCTTGACCAGCGGTAAAATCAGCAATAATGTCAAATCCTTGAGCTGCATTTAAGACAAAGATATCATTGCCGCTACCGCCAATCAAACTGTCACTTCCCATACCTCCATCAATGAAATCGTCGCCTTTTCCACCAGTAAGAGTATCGTTATCTGCACCTCCAAAAAGAGTATCATTTCCCGCACAGCCTCCCAGGATATCTGCTCCTGTGTCACCGTTGATTAAATCGTTACCTTCACCGCCACAGATGGTATCTGAGCCCTCATTTCCTAACAAATAATCATCTCCCTCACTGCCAAGGATTATGTCATCACCTTTGCCTCCAAATAAGCTGTCATTACCCTTACCGCCGTCGATGAAATCATCATTTCTGTTCCCATAAACGATGTCGTCACCTTCGCGGCCGTTGATAGAGTCATTGCCTTTGCCTCCAAAGATTAAATCGTTGCCCAATTCGCCCAGAATAATGTCATTATTTTCATCTCCAAATAAGATGTCATCACCTGTGCCGCCGCTGATAAAATCATTGCCTTTGTTACCGTTGAGAATGTCGCTGCTATCGCCACCATACAAGTTGTCATCCCCGGATTTGGCATCGAATATATTGCCCGTGTTGCTACCCAGTAATTCATCATTTTTGGCAGTCCCTATTTGAATGCCCGGTACACCGAGTATGGTGTTTTCAACTGAATTCGGTTGGTTTAAATTGGGATAGTCAATGTCATCGCAGATGCAGTCATCGTTGGGGATGTTGTTGGTTGTTGGTGTTCCCGATGGAGTCGGTGTTCCCAATGGCGTCGGTGTTCCCGATGGCGTCGGTGTTCCCGATGGCGTCGGTGTTACCGATGGCGTTACCGATGGCGTCGGTGTTCCCGATGGAGTCGGTGTTCCCGATGGCGTCGGTGTTCCCGATGGCGTCGGTGTTACCGATGGCGTTACCGATGGCGTCGGTGTTCCCGATGGAGTCGGTGTTCCCAATGGCGTCGGTGTTACCGATGGCGTCGGTGTTCCCGTTGGTGTTACCGATGGCGTCGGTGTTCCCGATGGAGTCGGTGTTCCCAATGGCGTCGGTGTTACCGATGGTGTTCCCGATGGCGTCGGTGTTCCCGTTGGTGTTCCCGATGGCGTCGGTGTTCCCGATGGTGTTGGTGTCGGTTGCGGTGTTACCGGCGGAATTGGTGCAGTATTTACAGTCAGATTAACTGGAGTAGAAGCCCCAGAAATATTACCCGCAGCATCCTTAGCTGTAGCAGTGAAGGCATAAGTGCCATCGGCTAAAGCTGTTGTGGGGGTAAATGTCCAGTTACCCGAAGCATCCGCTGTGGCAGTACCCAAAGGCGTTGTGCCTTGTAAGATGTTCACGGTACTGTTCGGTTCTGCCTTACCCGCGATCGCGCCTTTGGTACTCCCAGAAGTTGTGATCGTGGGTACGCTGGATGCTGTGGCATCGATTGTCAAATTAACTGGAGTTGAAGCCCCAGAAATATTACCCGCAGCATCCTTAGCTGTAGCAGTGAAGGCATAAGTGCCATCGGCTAAAGCTGTTGT
>NZ_JAUBPP010000003.1:179509-179679 GCF_036700765.1 Microcoleus sp. S1D4 | reverse complement strand
AAGATGTTCACGGTACTGTTCGGTTCTGCCTTACCCGCGATCGCGCCTTTGGTACTCCCAGAAGTTGTGATCGTGGGGGCTGTGGATGCTGTGGTTTCGTTGTCGGTGTTGATGACAGCTACATCAGCAGGTTTGAGATTTTTGTAGTTGGTATCTGTGGTAGTTGTATC
>NZ_JAUBPP010000003.1:0-179409 GCF_036700765.1 Microcoleus sp. S1D4 | reverse complement strand
ACATCGGCTGTTGGTTGCGTATTTAACTTGACTGTAAATGTAGCAGTTCCACCGGCTTCTGTGGTAGTTAATCCTGTCGTGGGTGTAATAGTGATTCCCGCAGTATCGTTGTCGGTAATTGTCACACTTTGGTTGGTAGTAGTTCCTAATGCGATCCCTGTTGACGGGGTGCTAATTGTTAAAGTAGCTGTTTCCGTACCTTCGACCAGAAAATCATCATTAACTGTAATGGTTACTTGCCCCGTATTACTGCCATTTGGGATGGTTATTTGAGCGGGAATAGTACCAGTAAAATCAGCCGCACTCGCAGTACCCGTTAATGCTAAATTAATGGTTTGAGCGCCGACGACATTACCTTCGGCAGTAGCGGTAAAGGTAATAGCTGTTGGCCCGGCTTCACTGGCAGTAGTTGTGCTGGCAGTGAGGTTAACTTTCGGTACGGGAATGGTGATATTAAAGGTGGCTATGTCGGAAAGGTCAACACCACTATTCGCGATACCACCGTTATCTCGCAGTTGCACGCTAACAGTGGCAGTACCGGGTTTGCCACTGGGAGTGTAGGTCAGCGTGCCATTGGTTGCTACACTTGGTTGAGTTGTAAATAAGGTGTTGTCGTTGTTAGTAACGATGTAGTTGCTAACTGCTTGAAGGGCTTCATTGGGGCCGAAGATAACAGTATTTGCCCAGTTGCTAACTGCTTGAACTGTGTTTGTCCAAGCTGTTAGGGTTTGATTTCCTAAGTTACTGAAACTGGGTTTATCATTGACGGGGTTAACGGTGATGGTGAAGGTTTGGGTAGTCGAGGTATCGACGCCGGGGGTGCCGCCGCTGTCTTGGACTCTTACACCGAAGGTGGAGGTGCCGAAGGCGTTAGGGGCGGGTGTGTAAGTGAGGTTGCCACTGGCATTTACGGCAGGTAATGTCGCAAATAAGCTGGGGGTGCCGATGCTGCTGACGGTGTAGGTGGCAGTTTGGCCGACTTCGTTGGGTGCGCCGGCGTTGAAAGTTGCCCAACCTGCTACTGTTTGGGCCCCAGCGTCTTCGTTGACGGTTTGGTTGGTGGCAATGAAGCTCGGTTGGTCGTTGACAGAAGTAACGGTGATGTCTGCGGTGTCGGTGGCGATGCTGAAGGGATTGTTGCCGCCGTTATTGCTGGTGTCAGCGGTGCCACCATTTGTCCCACTTACTTGATCCCAAGCGCGGAAAGTGAGGGCGTTGTTAACGGTGCCGTTGTAGTTGGTGCTTGGTTGGAAGTAAATACGGGTATTGGCATTGGCGGCGAGTAGGCGAGCATTGGTATTGGATACTGTGCCCAAGGCCGTCCAAGTTGTGCCGCCGTTGATGGTGTAGAACCAACTGCCGTTGGTGGTGTCGGCGGCGGTGATGGCCACGCCTGCTACTGCGCCAGTGTCGGGGTCGGTGATGTTATTTAGACCGCCGCCTCCTGTTAAGTCTGCGAGTTGGGAGATGAGAGTGCCGACTGGACCAGTGGGAGCACCGGGGTCTTCGAGGATGTTGCTGAGGGTGACAACCGGGGTATTATTAAGGACGGGGGCAGTAAGCGTCTCGTAAATGACATTGCGGATTTCGTGAATATTTGTAGATCCTCCCGTGGAACTGGCAAAGCCAAATTTAAAAGTTGTCGGTACTGCTCCGTTAGTTGTTGTGATATCGAAGGGGGCAATAATGGTTTCACCCGCATCAGTAAAGCTGCCGTTGTTATTCAAATCCATCGCTACCGATAGGCGATTCGGGAGGGCGGCGGTGCTGGGCGTTAAAATGATCTGGGCTCGTCTTAAGGCGACGTTCCTAGTCACATTACCAGCACTGATGCCACCCGTGACACTTCCAGAGGCTATATATTGGTAATCGTTTAATGCTTTGCCTCGAACTGTCACACTATTCGGATATAGGCCTGTTCCGATTCCGGTTGTCTGCTCAGCTTTGGAAGCGAAAGAACCATACTCATCAAATCCGATTCCTATATAGCCTCCTACCAAACCAGGAAAATTGGTACCATTGGTAGTATTGGTTGTGTGGGCATAGCCAAGACCGGCACCGACACCTCCAGGTGTAGTCGGGTTAGCTGTACCATCAACCAGGAAGAAGCTAGTACCATCTGCGCCATTTCCACCATAGGCAAAGAAGTCAAAGGTAACATTTACCCCGGATGTAGAAGATATGGGGGTATTGTAGAGAACAAACCCTGATTGATTTCCTGTAGCAGAAGTTAACCTCAAGGCTCCATTGCCAGCAGTGTCACCCAAGTTCAAATTTGGCAGAGGAGTGTTAGTACCAGATGTGGTCAAACCAACAACACCAGCTCCAGACTGAGCATAAATCCAAGGACCAGTAACGCTTGCTCCGGTAAAAGTTTGGTTCACCAACTGAGTCAGGACAAAGCTATAATCCCGCATCGCTTCTGGGGAAAATGTTAAGGCGGCTTGAATTTTACCTATGATAAAATCCAGGTTCCAGTCACCTCCTAATTTGGCATTGCCTGTGAGAGTAGTGGATGCGGCAACATTCGCTTTCGTTAATTGACTGAGGCGTTTAACGAAGGCTTTTCCTTGCTCAGTTTGGGCAACATTACAGCCGTAGAGGAGAATATCTGCATTTAGTTTTAAGGCTTTGCCCCATTTTTTTAGGGTGGCTGCATGGGTTTCTAGGGTTGTTTTGTCCAGGGGTGAGTTACCCAGAAATAGGGTGCCTTCGCTGCCGTGAGAAACTATATGAACTGCTTCAATATCTTTTTGATCGGCCAAGGCGTTAGTAATTTGGTCGATCGCGCTGAAATTTTCATTTAAAATCACAATTTGAGCAGGATCGATGCCTTGGAGCAGGCTCTGATAATCTTGTACAGAAGAGTCTACGAAAATAATTTGCTTGTTCGCGGTTGGTACGTTCATAATTGCGGAAATCCTTTATATCTATTGTTTACATACAAGTCCGGCAGGGGTTGAATCCCCGCATCAAAGCTTAAGTCCTCGCTATGAAGACTGAATAATTTATTAGTCTTATTGCTTCAAATTAGCGCCAGTTTTTGTTCAGGGGAAATGAACACGGAACACTGATTGTTGTCGCTCATGGCGCACAACATTCGCTCAGCTAAACTCCCAACACGGGAAGTCATACCGCTGTGAAACCGGGGATTTTGTCGTAGTAGTGCAGCCAGCAAAGTAGACCCTGAGCGTGGTAGTCCTGATATGAAGTGGGATCTCACTGGCTTCGCGTAGGAATGCATATAACATAGATGCAATCCAAATGTATCATACTAAAGACATATTTTTTATAGCATATTTTTATTTATACTCCGCAACACAACTCTGCTGGTTTACGATATCTTTACAATCTAGACATCGCGGGTTTACTTTCCCTGTCTCTATCATTGCTTCCTGCCTCTGCCTCTGTAAAGTCGGAAAAGTCGGATCTTAAAGTCGGAAAAGTCGGATCTTTTCCATGTGGACATAATTTAGACCTCCCTCAGAGGCTGTGGGTATGAGGGCGTATTTTTTTTGTAAGAATTTTATTGGCTGTTTTGCCAGACAGCATTAAGGTTGACGATATCTTTACAATCTAGACATCGCCGTTGTTAATTATTGGGGAATTTTTAACCGCTGATGCGGGCGGATGGACGCGGATGGACGCGGATAATTGTTGATTGGGGTTTAAGGGCGATCGCCCTTTGTCTCAATTTCCTGGAATATGCAGCAAATTTATGATATTTATTTGCGAAAACGTCCCCGAATGCGATCGACAAACATATCAACTTCCGGCAACTTCATCTGACTCACAAAAATTATAAAAACTCCCAACCCCGCGAAACTTGCCACACTCAACTGTACTAATTGAACTATCAAACCTTCAGTACCCAAAACTCTTTGACAGCCTTGCAGAGTAGCCAAAGACACGAAAGCAGTTAAAGAACTGCCAGAAGCTAATCCCAAAAATGGCAAACTCCACTTCCGCCAAGGCAAGCCGCCCAGCTTTTTATCTAATAAGTACAAAAGCATCAGCATCGAAACAAGATTCACTCCCACCGTCGCCAAAACTAATCCGGGCGCGCCAAAAGCTCCTACTAACAAATAATCCAGCAGTCCGTTAAAAAAGATATTGATAATACTGACGCGAAAAGGGGTTTCTCCGTCTCCCAAAGCGTAAAATACCCGTACCAAAACGTCGCGTCCCAAATACACAAACATCCCAATACTGTAAGCCATCAACAAGGGCGCGACAAACTGCGATGCTGACTGATTAAAAGCATAGCGTTCGTAAACAACGCGGACGATGGGTGTAGCCAGCGTCACCATTAAAGCGCTCAGCGGCAGCATCGTCAGCCCAGTCAAAACTAAAGCTTGACGAATTCTATCTTTTAATTCCGGCCAGTCTTTGGGTTCGGCAAGGCGAGAAAAAATTGGCAAAAAAGGTACTAAAATTACATTAGAAATAATGCCTAAAGGAGTCATGACCAACAAGCCGCTGTAACCCATCGCAGATGCAGCTTGAGGGATGTAGGATGCAAAAAATAGGTCAGTATAGACATTAATTTGCAGCATTCCCGATGATAAAGTAGCAGGAACCATCACCTTAACTACTTCTTGTACTCCGGGACGTTTAAAATTGAACCGCAAACGCAATGTTCCCAAGCCTGCGCGCCACTGCGCCGCTAGTTGCACCAACCACTGCAAAACTGCTCCCGCTAAAGTTCCCCAAGCTAACACTAAACCGCCCATTAGTGCGTACCCAGGCTGAGTAATTTTTTCTCCGAGTTGCAGGGCGAGAATCGCCAAACCGCCGACAAGTGCAACACTAGAAAATAAAGGACTAATCGAAGGCAACCAGTACATATCGGCGGCGTTGAGAGTGCCGAAACCAATACCGATTAAGCCTGAAAGTAATGCCATCGGTGCCATGATCCGAAATTGTTGGACAGCAATTGCTTTGATTGCTAAGCCTTCTGCTGTTCTATTTAATCCCGGTGCTACCAAATCGATCAGCGGATCGGCGAAAATAATTAAAGCGACTGTTACTAACAAAAGTATGCCGCCGACTAAGGTGGTGATAGTCTCGACTAAGGGTGCAGCTTCTTTTTTGTCGCGGCGGGCTAAAACGCTGACTATGGCGCTGTGAAATGGCCCGTTGATTCCTCCGAGCAAAATAAATAAGAAACCGGGGATGACGTAGGCGTAGTTGTAGGCATCGACGGCGACACCGACTCCAAAGGCTGCGGCGATCGCAATTTGGCGCACCAACCCGAAGACTTTGCTAATCAGAGTGGCGACTGCGACAATGCCGGCAATCCCCGCCAGGGAACGAGAGGGCTTCTGCGGTTCAGACACAAATAGTTACAAATGCTAGTGCTAAAAGGCTTCACTAAGTTTAATAGCAAATCGGGAAAATCATAACATGAATTCAGAAAATTTCTATTCCGCATTACCTTTACTGGACAATTTTCTCAAGATTACCGATCTGGGTAATTTTGTTGACGTACCTGATGATTGGTACATTGTTGTCACAGATATTCGCGGTTCTACCAAAGCGATTGAAGCTGGAAAATACAAAGAAGTTAACTTATTGGGAGCTTGTTCGATCGCTGCTGTTTTGAATGTAGCAGGCAAAATAGAAATTCCCTTTATCTTTGGTGGCGACGGCGCTTCTCTGTTAATGGGGCCATCGCTTTTACCCGCTGCTAAGATTGCTTTGCTTGCCACTCAACAAATGGCTAAGACTGAATTTGACATGGATTTGCGAGTTGGGGCTGTGCCGGTTAAAGTTGTGGTAGCAGCTAATTACCCGGTTAAAATAGCTAAGTTTAAAGTTTCCGAAAATTACAGCCAAGCTGTTTTTATCGGGGGCGGCTTAACCCGTGCGACTGAACTTATTAAAGACCCTGCTGCTGGTAATATTTACAGTATTAAAAATCAGGGCGTTTCAGAAACAGCCGATTTTTCAGGATTGGAGTGCCGGTGGCAGGATATTCCCAGCAAGTACGGGGAAATAGTAACGCTGCTGGTAATGGTGCGATCGGATTTCGATCGGCAAAGTCATCTATTTTATAGAAATATTTTAGAAAAAATTGAATACATTTACGGCAAGGAAGATTGTTTAAATCCTATTAATGGTAAAAATCTTAATTTGACATTGAATAGCAAAAAGCTAATTAAAGAAATTCAAGTTAGGGCGAGCAATGCTAGTTGGCTAGACCGCCAGATAGATTTATCAAAAATACAGTTAGAGACGGCGCTTGGTTCGCTGCTAATGAATTTGAAAGTTAAGACAGAAGAGTTAGATTGGGGAGTTTATAAAGATATTGCGATCGCAGCTACGGATTACCGAAAATTTGATGATATGTTGCGAATGGTAATTTCGGGCAATGGGTGGCAGCGAAAAAAATTGACGGTGTACTTGGAAAAGAATTACCGAGAAGGCAAGCTGGTTTACGGTTTGCACGTTGCTGACAGAGCGTTGATGACTTGTTTGGTGTTTGAACGCAACGGCCGCCAAGTACATTTTATAGACGGTGCTGATGGAGGTTATACTTTAGCTGCAAAGGATATGAAACAAAGAATGAATCAATAAGCCGGGAGCATCTCATATTTGTAAAAATACTTCTTTTGACTCCTGATTTCTGACTCTTTCCTCCTGTCCCGCAGTCTCGGGCCTCCTACCTCCAATTTCTAGCTGGGCTGCTTTCATTGAGATGCTCCCAGTAAGCCTACCTAAACTACAAACCGTCGTTTCGTGCTATGATGCCTCAATCTAAAATCTAAAATCTAAAATCGAATTACCGTGCTGAAACTTTATCACAATCCGCTTTCGACTAACAGCCGCCGGGTTTGGATCGCCTTGCTCGAAAAGGACATTCCGTTTGAATTGGTGTCGATGAAATTAAATGGCGATCAATTTCAGCCAGATTTTTTGGCAATTAGCCCTTTTCACCACGTTCCTGTTTTAGCTGATGGGGATTTTAATATAATAGAAACGCTGGCAATTCTCGATTATCTGGAAGCTAAGTATCCCGCGCCTGCACTGCTACCGGAGGATGAAGGAGAAAGGGCGATCGTGCGGATGGTGGAAATGGTGACAGTGAACGAGTTGACGCCGGCGATGAGTCCTTTTGTACGCCAGACTTTCGGCGGCGAAGGCGACCCGGAAAAGTTGGAGCAATCACAGCAGCAAGTAGCTGCGGTACTGAGGTTTTTTGAGGGTTTGTTGGGCGATCGCTCTTTTTTTGGCAAGGGCGATCGTATTACTCTAGCCGATATTGTTGCTGGAGTTTCCGTGCCGTGGCTGCCTAGTTTGGGCATATCTTTGGACGAATATCCCAATTTAAATGCTTGGTCGGAACGCTTAAATTCCCGCGATTCTTGGCAAAAAACTCAAGCTAGTCCCGAATTGGTAGAAGCTTTTAAAGCGCAAATGAAACAGTTGATGAAAGGCAGGCACAAGCAACCTTTGAACGATCAAATAAATGATGCGAACAAAGAAAAAAGTTAACTCACGACAAAACTTACGCAAGTAGCAGATTGAAACAGGTTTGTAGTTGCGCTTCAGCGCTGAAGCGCAACTACAAACCTACTAAAATATCAAAATATAATGAGTGACTTTATTTACAAATATCCCGCTTTATTACCAGGCATTTTAATCAAGCGGTACAAGCGATTTTTTGCCGAAATCGAACTAGATTCGGGAGAAATTATCACCGCGCACTGTCCGAATACCGGCCCGATGACTGGTGTTTTGATTCCGGGTAATCCTGTCCTAGTATCTGCCAGCGATAATCCCAAACGCAAGTTAGCTTATACTTGGGAATTAATTAAGGTTTGCGATACTGTACCTGTTTGGGTGGGAGTTAATACTGGGCTGCCAAATCGAGCGATTAAATTAGCTTTGGAGTTGCGATTGTTTCCTGAGTTGGGCAATTACAGTTTAATTCAGCCGGAGGTTGTTTACGGTATCGATAAAAAAAGTCGTGTTGATTTTTGGCTGACTGGTGAGGAAAAACCGATTTTTCTGGAAGTGAAAAATACAACTTGGGTCAAAGATACATTAGCTTTATTTCCTGATACAGTGACGGAGCGGGGACAGAAACATTTGAGAGAGTTGATCGATGTGGTGCGGCAGGGTTCGAGGGCTGTAATGCTGTATTTTATTAATCGGGGAGATTGTACGGATTTTGCTCCGGGAGATAGTGCCGATCGCCTTTACGGACAATTGTTCAGACAGGCTGTGGCTGAAGGTGTGGAAGTTTTGCCTTGCCGGTTTGACGTGACGCCGGAAGGTGTGCGCTATTTGGGCTTAGCAAAAATGGATTTACTAACCGCTAACGAAAACTGAAGTGCTGGATAGACTGCTGGTTTACAGCACAAAACGAGAATTCTAATCAGCCACCGTCTCCGAGTTATATCGTATCCGGTTGCATAGGAAGGATGTTAACTGTTAACAGTTAACTGTTAACAGTTAACAGTTAACTGTTAACATCATGTATGAGTGCAACCGGAATTGATATTATGGAGGAACACTGGTATTTTTGTATTGATAAATTACTGATTTATGGAAATTTGCAGAGACAGTGTATTGCTGCTTTTGCACGAAGTTATTATGACTTTAAAAAAAATCTAACTGCCGCTATAGTTGGTGGAAAATAGGGAAATTGATTTTTGTTATAATGTTTGCTTAATAAATTACCTGTCAGTATCAGGCGATGTTTCGTACAATACAGTTATGTAGCATCTTACCAAAAAGAGCGATCGAACTATGGGAATGACCCTGACCGAAAAAATCTTAGCCAAAGCATCAGGCCGCACCAAAGTAGAGCCCGGAGAAAACATTTGGGTAGAAACAGACGTGTTGATGACCCACGATGTCTGCGGGCCGGGCACCATCGGCGTTTTCAAACGAGAATTCGGCGAAAATGCTAAAGTCTGGAATCCAGACAAAATCGTCCTAATTCCCGACCACTACATTTTCACCAACGACGAACGCGCTAACCGCAACGTCGATATTCTCCGCGATTTTGCCAAGGAACAAGGGATAAAATACTTTTACGACATCACGGATCGATCGGACTTCAAAGCAAATCCCGACTACAAAGGAGTTTGCCACATCGCCCTCGCCCAAGAAGGCCACACGCGGCCCGGCGAAGTGCTCTTCGGCACAGATTCCCACACCTGCAATGCCGGCGCTTTCGGACAATTTGCCACGGGTATCGGCAATACGGACGCGGCATTTATTATGGGAACCGGCAAATTGTTGATCAAAGTGCCGGCGACGATGCGCTTTATACTCAACGGCGAATTGCCCGATTATTTGTTAGCAAAAGATTTGATTTTGCAAATTATTGGCGATATCAGCGTGGCCGGGGCTAACTACCGGACAATGGAATTTGCCGGCGATACAGTCGAACGTTTGACGATGGAAGAACGGATGACGCTGTGCAATATGGTAATCGAAGCTGGCGGCAAAAACGGCACGGTGGCTGCGGACAAAACCACGTTTGATTACGTTAATCCTCGTACTAATGTGCCCTTTGAGGCCTTTTACACTGATGCTGATGCTAGTTTTTATAGCGATCGCACCTACGATGTCAGCAAATTAGAACCAGTCGTCGCCAAACCGCACTCCCCCGACAACCGCGAATTGGCCCGCAACTGCCGCGATGTCAAGATCGATCGAGTTTACATCGGTTCCTGCACCGGCGGCAAAACCTCCGACTTTTTGAATGCAGCCCGCATTCTCAAAGGAAATCAAGTCAAAGTTCCGACATATTTAGTACCGGCAACTCAGAAAGTTTACGAAGATTTGTTTGTCACAAAATACGACGGTCAAACCCTGTCAGAAATCTTCTTAGCAGCAGGCTGCATCGAACCCGCAGCCCCTTCTTGCGCCGCTTGTTTGGGTGGCCCGAAAGATACATTTGGGCGGATGAACAAACCCGAAATTTGCGTGTCTACAACTAACCGCAATTTCCCCGGCCGGATGGGTAACAAAGAAGCGCAAGTTTATCTCGCTTCGCCTTACACGGCGGCGGCTTCGGCGCTGACTGGGTACGTCACGGATCCGCGCGAATTCCTGCGTTAGATAGTAGCCCCTGGAAGGTGCGCAATGCGCACCCTACGAGATGAATGTAAGGTGCGCACTGCGCACCCGGAGACCCCTGGAAGGTGCGCCGCACCCTACGAGATGAATGTAAGGTGCGCAGTGCGCACCGGGAGACCCCTGGAAGGTGCGCCGCACCCTACGAGATGAATGTAGGAGGCCCCTGGAAGGTGCGCCGCACCCTACGAGATGAATGTAGTAGCCCCTGGAAGGTGCGCAATGCGCACCCTACGAGATGAATGTAAGGTGCGCACTGCGCACCCCCAGACCCCTGGAAGGTGCGCAATGCGCACCCTACGAGATGAATGTAAGGTGCGCACTGCGCACCCCCAGACCCCTGGAAGGTGCGCAATGCGCACCCTACGAGATGAATGTAAGGTGCGCACTGCGCACCCGCAGAGATGAGTGTAAGATGCCCTATAAAAAAGTAAGAGGACGATATTAATGCCAAACTATCGCCGATTTTACCTTCCTGGTGGAACTTTCTTCCTAACGCTTGTTACCTACAATCGCACACCGCTATTTTCAGAGTCAGAAAATGTCTCGCGACTCCGCAACGCTGTAGCGGCGATTAAATCAGAACAACCTTTTGAAATTCTTGGGGCAGTTGTATTGCCCGACCATATCCATTTTTTGTGGAAATTACCTCCTAATGATACTGCCTATCCCAAACGTCTTGGACGGATAAAAGTTTTATTTACACAATCTTTGCGCGGTCAAGGAACTTTGCCTCAAAATGTCTCCTTTTCGCGTCGTAAGCGTCGAGAAAGTGATGTTTGGCATCGGCGCTTTTGGGAACATACTATCTGCGATGAAGATGATTTTGAACAGCATTTAAACTATATTCACTACAACCCTGTTAAGCACAATTTAAGTTCTTGTCCGCATTTGTGGTCTTATTCCAGCTTTAGCTTATGGGTTAAAAAAGATGTTTATTCAGTTGATTGGTGCTGTAGTTGTAATGGCAGAAAGCCAAAAATACTAAATTTTGATGCCATTTCCTATAGACTAGGAGAATAAATTCACAGGACTTACGTAAAAATTGGTTTGACGCGCTATAAATAGCGGTAAGGTGCGCACTGCGTACCCTAATTGAATAGGAGGAAACTTACCTTGAAAACACTATTTTTGGCTTGGCAAGACCCGGGCAGCAGTTCTTGGTTTTCGATCGCAAAATTGACATTTAACGGTAAAGAATACCAGTTCAATTATACAAATGGTGTTCTAGAAGCTCAACATAAGTGCAGGTTTGAACCCTTGCCATCTTTCCCTGATTTCAGTAAGGTTTACACTTCACAGAAACTGTTTCCCTTGTTTTCCAATCGAGTGCGGCCGCGATCGCGCCCTGACTACCCTGAATTTGTACAGTGGTTGAATATCCCTCAACACGAAGATGACCCAATTACTTTATTGGCCCGCAGCGGAGGGAAACGGGTAACTGATAATTTTGAGGTATTCCCCTGTCCCGAACCGGATGAAAATGGACGTTACCGCATCCATTTTTTTGCACAGGGACTGCGACACCTTCCCAAGCCGGCAATTGAACGGATTAATGGGCTTCAAGTGGGCGAACTTTTGTATTTAGCCCACGAATTTCCAAATCCGCACGATTCCTCTGCTTTGCTTCTGTGTACTAAAGATCGCGGGATTGTAGGCTATTGTCCGCGCTATCTTTTTGAGGATCTTTTTCAAATTATCTCGCAGCATCAAGAATTGGTTCGCGTAGAAGTCGATCGCCTCAACCAACCCCCAACCCCGCTACAGTTCCGCTTGCTGTGCAAGATGACCGCCGATTGGCGAGACTTTCGCCCCTTCCAAGGTTGGAGGTACCAGCCGTTTAGCAGTGATGTTTTAGCTGCAAGGGCGATCGGCTTTCACAGCAACAAGCAGTAAAATTGCGATCGCCAAGTTAGCCAAAAACCCAAATTAATTATTCTGAAATAAATTCCTAATAGCTTGCCCAATCTATACAAAAAATAGGCTGACTATTGAGAATTTAATCCCATAGTTATATAAAAATTAGTTAAGTATTTGTGATTGATTCGCACAATTTATACAAAAAAATCGCTAATGCTTGACATTTTTTTTACAAAAGAGTAAGCTCAGAGCTGATTTGTTGAATTCAAATTCCACAATTTCAGTTGAGCCAATACAGGTTCTAGAAATGAAAGTTACACATTCTTGTAAGGTTTTCCTTGGTATTGTAGTGCTGGCAGGAAAAATGTAGCTTCAATTTTGAGAATGTCAGATTATAACAGGGTGCATAATTAACCTATCAAAAATAGAGAGTGTGAGCATGAACAAAAAAATAAAAATAGGAGTTGCTGAAGCCTTCGGTACCTTTGTACTGGTATTAGGTGGATGCGGCAGTGCAGTTTTAGCCGGAGACAAAATCGGCTTTTTGGGAGTGGCGATCGCTTTTGGTTTGTCCCTCTTAGTCATGGTTTATACGATCGGGCCTATCTCTGGATGCCACATCAATCCAGCGGTAAGCATCGGTTTAGTAGTTGCCAAACTGATCGATGCTGTTTTGCTTCCTTATTATATAGGAGGTCAGATTGTAGGCGGAATTTTAGGCGGTCTTGTTTTGTATGTGATAGCATCAGGAAAACCAGGTTTTGATGCGGCTGCTTCGGGATTTGCTTCCAACGGTTTTGGAGAACATTCTCCCACAGGTTACGGGCTTTTAGCAGCAGCTTTGACGGAAATTGTACTGACGGCTTTTCTGTTATTTACCATCATGGGTACTACCGATCCCCATTATCCCGTGGGTTTGGGCGGAATTCCCATCGGCTTGGTGCTGGTGTTGATTCACTTAGTCGGAATTCCCGTAACCAATACTTCAGTCAACCCGGCTAGAAGTATCGGTGTGGCACTTTTTCAAGGCGGATGGGCAATTCAACAGTTGTGGGCGTTTATTGTGTTCCCGGTGATTGGTGGAATTATCGGGGTTTTGGCTTATAATTTAATTAAAAACACGAGGGAAGAAATTTGATCTAGAATTAGAAACAGACTGGGTTTCTTGAACTTTTTATGCGTTGTAGGATTTATGAGAAAATTTAAGAAACTCGGTTTGTCGATCGCCCAACTCGATATAATTACAAATATTTGGTAAATCATAGCGATGATTGCGATCGTGATGGGAGTCTCCGGTTCGGGAAAAACTACTGTTGGCAAGTTGCTGGCGCAATCTCTCAATTGGGATTTCAGCGATGCCGACGATTTTCACTCGCCAGCCAACATCGAAAAAATGAGTTTGGGCATTCCTTTAGAAGATGCCGATCGCATTCCGTGGCTTTTGCAACTGCAAAGTCAAATAGACACCTGGTTATTAGAAAATAAAAATGTTGTGTTAGCTTGTTCCGCCTTAAAAGCATCTTACCGCGAAATGCTCTGCCGAAACCAGCAGCAAATGAAAATAGTTTATCTCAAAGCTTCTTTTCAGCTATTAGCATCTCGATTAAAAACTCGCGAAAATCACTACATGAAACTAGACTTGCTGTCAAGTCAGTGCGCTACTCTCGAAGAACCAGAAACTGCAATTATTATAGATGCTTCGCAGCCGCTAGAGGTAATGGTGCGCCAGATTGAAAATTATCTAGTTTGCAGTTAATTTCCTACAAAAAACAGGTTCGACCGTTCGGACTTTAGTCTGCATAAAGAAAGACTAAAGTCCGAAGGATCGAACCTATTAATGTTTGGCGGGATGTTTTTTGTACAAATACAAGAAAGCTTCTACTTCAGCGGCGGTTGGTTGAGCTGCAATTGCTCCCGACTTCATCGCTGTCATCGCACCCACCGCGCTTGCATAGGTGACAATTTGTTTTGCTATTTCTGAATCTGCTAAATTCTTAATTCCCTGCTTGCACAACTGTTGCACAAAACCAGCGACAAATCCGTCACCCGCACCTGTTGTATCCTCAACATCTACTGCAAAGACGGGGATTTTTCCTTCATTTTCCGACAAACAATAGGAGCAACCTTTATCGCCCGCTGTCACCAAAACGCCTTCTACAGAATCGAGGCGGTAGGTAATAGCTCCAGCATCGGTAGTTGCAAACAACCATTCGGCTTCTTCGTCAGATAATTTGAGAAAATCTACTTTTTTTAAGAGTTCTATAATGCGCGCTTTTGCTTCGTCGGGATTTGACCAAAATACCGGACGCCAATTGATGTCAAGTATAATTTTAACGTCGTAACGTTCTGCTAGTTCGATCGCTCTTGCGATCGCCTTTCGACTTTCAGGATAAGCTAATTCTAAAGTGCCTAGCACTAAAAAATCAGCATTTTCAAACAGCACATCGGGTATTTGGGCGGCCAGGAGGCGGGTGTCGGCAAAATCCGCAGTATCCAATTTACCAAAACCGGCAAAAGCTCGATCGCCCGCTTCATTCCGCAACACATAAACTTGCCGCGTCGGCGCACTCGGATGCCGCTGCACTCCAGCGGTATCAACCCCTACTTCTTGCAATACCTGCACTAGGGAATTCCCCAACTCATCCCCACCCACAGCACCGATAAATGCCGCCTCAGTGCCCAATTTAACCAAAGCACAGGCAACATTAGCAGGAGCGCCGCCAGGATATGCCGTCCAAGATTCTACCTCTTCGAGAGATGCTCCTGGTTTGTCTGCTAAACAATCAAATAAAATTTCACCCAGACACAAAACGCGAGGATAAGTCATATTTATTTTTGATTTTGGATTTTTGATGTCACAGCAGCAGACAACTCAATAATTATTTTTAGCCCATCCGAAAAAAATGGCCAGCTATTTTTTTAATCGCTGCTCCCTATAATATCAGACTTGCTGATACCGGCAGTTACACGCTCAACGCACAAGTGCAGTGCGGGCGTATCAGCAGTTTTACGTACCAACATCTCCGGGTTTTTGGGCCCAGATTTCAGGTGCATTCAGGTAAAGCTAGCATCCGCCACCCCACGCGCCTGCTGGGCTGCTGGTGCGTCTTGCATAATCGCGCCTTCTTTTCCACGAAGCCGCGATTATACAAGCGAGTTGGTGCTTGCACTGCTAAAAAGCAGCCGCAGCAGATTTAATTTTCTCTTCATACTCGATCGCTCATCCTCTAGAATTGTATATAGGTAAATATGCACACATAGGAAAAATTTATGAACGGGAGCGTCTCCAGCACCCCTGTCACCCTTTCGGACAGAGAATTGCAAGTGGTAGAGTTAGTAGCGGCGGGATTGACCAATGAGAAAATCGCTGAAAAGTTAGAAATTAGCAAGCGTACTGTTGACAACCACATTAGCAATATCTTGAACAAGACTCGCGCTGACAATCGAGTTACACTGGTACGCTGGGCCTTGCAGTGGGGGAAGGTATGTATGGACAATATTAACTGCTGCCCTCTACCGGGGCCGATCGATAAAGAAGTATCTTAAATAGGGATTTTGGTTGGGGACAGGCAAAGTAATGATGCAAACGGCACAAGAAAAACAACTCCGCTATCAAATTCAATCGCCGGGATTGCCACTGACGGTATATCGCGAAGTAGCAGCCCATTTGCGTCAAGTTGAAGGCGTGGAAATCGGTTTAATTCCGCAGCAGTCGCAGCGGTTTAATTACGGCGACAGCCAAATAGGAGGTTTGTGGATACAGTATCCTGAAGGCTTCGATTTGGTCGATCGCCAGCGGGTCGATCGCATTTTGGCTTATTATGGCGATCGTTACGGAGCTTGGGAATTATTAAGTCAGTAGTCAGTAGTCAGTAGTCATTAGTCATTAGTCATTAGTCATTAGTCACTAGCTAAAAGTTAAGGACATACAACTAACGAATATAGAAGTTATTAACGGGAGCATCTCAGTTTAAATATTGTATTAGTAGTGCTGTATAAAGCTCCAATAGCTTGTACAAATAGAGCGGGAACAATACTACAATATCATTCCAATCTAAATGGAACAATCCTGAACCATAGAATGTTAGAAACCAGATTTCTTAGATTTGGATGCGTCAGTTTTGTAAATTTCCTACGAGCAATGACCAACGACCAACGACTAATGACGAATGACTAATGACAACTAACAACTGACAACTGCCAACTGCCAACTGCCAACTGCCAACTGAAAACTGAAAACTGACTAAAAAAATGAGTGCAATTAAAACTTTACCGGGAACGCGGGATATTTTGCCCGCAGAAATTCAATATTGGCAAAACATAGAAGCAGTCGCTAGAACAATATTGCAAAAAGCAGCTTATCGAGAAATTCGCACGCCTATTTTTGAACAGACATCTTTATTTGAACGTGGCATCGGCGAAGCTACCGATGTTGTAGGCAAAGAAATGTACACTTTTAAAGATAAGGGCGATCGATCGACTACTTTGCGTCCAGAAGGCACCGCCGGAGTAGTCCGAGCTTTTATTCAAAACAGTTTGTACGCGGCAGGAGACGTGCAGCGTCTGTGGTATGCGGGGCCGATGTTTCGCTACGAACGCGCCCAAGAGGGAAGACAGCGGCAGTTCAATCAAATTGGCGTGGAAGTCTTGGGGAGTGCGAATCCACGGGCGGATGTGGAGGTAATTGCGATCGCCTGCGACATCCTGCAAGCGATCGGTTTAACCAATTTGCGCCTCGATATTAACTCTGTCGGAAACAAGCAAGACAGACAAAATTATCGCCAAGCATTGATCGATTATTTTACACCGTACAAAGAGGAATTAGACGCGGATTCCCAAGACCGTTTGACTCGCAATCCGCTGCGGATTTTGGACAGCAAAAATCAGCGCACTCAAGAAATTGTTAAGGGCGCGCCGAGTATTTTAGAATATTTGGGTGACGAATCGCGAGATCACTTCGAGCAAGTGCAGCAAATGCTCACAAATTTAGGAATTAGCTATCAATTAAATCCCCGATTAGTGCGCGGTTTAGATTACTATACTTACACCGCCTTTGAAATCATTTCCGACGATTTGGGAGCGCAAGCAACAGTCTGTGGTGGTGGCCGCTACGACGGTTTAGTCAAGGAATTGGGCGGCCCAGATACGGCTGCTGTCGGTTGGGCAATGGGAATCGAAAGGTTGATTATCCTGCTGCAAAAGTTGCAACCTTTGCCCGCGCCGAAGTTAGATTTCTATTTGGTATCTAGGGGCGATAAAGCCGAACAGCAATCAATCTTGTTAGCGCAAAAATTGCGGGGTGCTGGGTTTAGTGTTGAGATAGATTTGAGCGGCAGTGCGTTCGGGAAACAGTTTAAAAGAGCTGATAGAAGCGGTGCTGTTGGGTGTTTGGTTTTGGGTGATGCGGAAGCTGAAAATGAGACGGTACAATTGAAGTGGTTGGCGAGTGGCGAACAAAGTGCGATCGGGCAATCGGAACTACTAGCAATGACCACCGAACTACAGCAGAAGATTAATAATCCTTAGAACCATCGCTTGTAGCCGAGTCTAGATCCCCCTAAATCCCCCTTAATAAGGGGGACTTTGAATTGCAATCCTCTCGTTACCAGGCTCTGCCCGGTAACGCATATCCAGAGGCTCTGCCTCGTCATTAAGCCATTAACAGTAATCCCAAAAACCAAGAGATATAATTTAAACATTAAAACATTTAACCTCTGATAAACTATGTCTGTAGCAACTAAAAATTATGAAACAAAACTCACAATCACCTGGCCGCTACTACCAGAAGATTTCCAACTACCAGACGACCCCGTGGAAGACGAAAGCCAACCATTATTAGCCGCCGCTTTGCGCCAGCCGCTAACAGGATTTCCTGAATTAATGCAGGATGCCTTAATTGTTTCCAACTTTGCCTTGTGTGCCGGCATAAGTTTCCCAGGTTCAAGCAACGACGAACAGCGTATTATCTGCAAAGCACCAGATTGGATGTACGTGAAACCCGTCAATCCAAAAAATGTCTCGCAAGTCCGCCGTAGTTACACGCCACACACAGAAGGAACCATCCCCCAAATCGTGATGGAATTTCTTTCAGAAACCTATGGAGAAGAATACTCTGTAGAGTTTACCTCGCGGGTGGGAAAGTGGTTTTTTTACGAGCAAGTAATCAAAGTCCCCCGATACGTCATATTCCGAGCCAAAACAGCTCATTTAGAAGTTTACGCTTTAGAATCAGAGCGTTACAACTTGCAAAAACATGATGAAAACGGACGTTATTGGATACCGGGATTAGACTTGTTTTTAGGTATTTGGGAAGGAACGCACGAAGGAAGGACAGGCTGTTGGTTGAGGTGGTGGAATGCAGAAGGCGAGTTGTTGCTTTGGTCGGAAGAAAGAGTAGAAAAAGAACGCCAACGGGGCGATCGCGAAAGACTCCGCGCGGAAAAATTGGCCGAAAAACTGCGTCAAGCGGGGATCGAGTTAGATGATGAAGAGTGAAATATCAATTGATGAGCCGAGTTCGATCGTGTTTTGGTATGATGACACTCTTGTGGTGCGGGCATCCAGCCCGCCCTTGGCTAACTTTACACTCCTATGTTAATCAAACGTCTCCAGCCGATCGCCTGGACAAAAAAACCGCGACTCATATCCTTATTTTCTGGTTGCGGGGGCATGGATTTGCCATTCCACCAAGCCGGATTTGAGGTAGTTTGGGCGATCGACTCCAATAAATACGCCTGTAAAACATTCAGCAGAAACATTGCTGATGTCATCATCAACGACAGCATAGAAAATATAGACATTGCACAAGTTCCCGAAGCTGAAATATGTATAGGAGGCTTCCCCTGTCAAGATTTCTCCCTAATTTGGAAGCGCCCCGGACTTGAAGGAACCAGAGGCAATTTATATACATACTTTCTCGATTTTGTCAACAAAAAACAGCCCAAAGCTTTTGTAGCAGAAAATGTCAAAGGCTTATTAAGTGCCAATAATTATCAAGCAATAAAACAAATAATTTCTGACTTTGAAAGTATCGCACCGGGCTACTTAGTTAAACCTAAACTCTACAACTTTGCTGATTACGGAGTTCCCCAATTTCGCCAAAGAGTCTTATTAATTGGCATTCGGATGGATACAGGATTTAACTTTGTGCATCCTCAGCCAGAATACGGTCAAAATCGCAAAAATCCTTATCGAACAGCAGGCGAAGCACTCAAAAATGTGGAAGCAGTTCTTGACAATAACCAACATCATAAAATTCAAGCCCGCACCGTTGAAATTTTAAATCGAATTAAACCGGGAGGCAATTTCTCTGATATTCCCAAAGATAGTCCATACTATGTCAAAGGCATGATCAGTCACGTTTATCGGCGAATTCATCCAGATAAACCATCATCGACAATCATTGCGGGGGGCGGTGGCGGAACTTGGGGTTATCATTATTTAGAACCGCGTTCTTTGACAAATCGTGAAAGGGCAAGATTGCAAACATTCCCCGATGATTTTGTTTTTGAAGGTTCTACGACTGAAGTGCGGCGGCAGATTGGCAATGCAGTGCCGCCGCAGGGAATCGCTGCTGTTGTGGAGTCTTTGATTCCGTTATTTAAGGGGGATTATCCCCAAGTTGATTTATATGAAATGAGTAAAAAGTTGCAGGGGATGTCAATTCAACAACGATTAAAATGGGCTGAATCCGAGGGATTCGAGCAGAGTTTGCAGTTAATCGGAAATGTGCTATAGTTAAAATAACTGAGTCAGAGGAGGCTTTAAGCTTATGTCTAAGTCAGGTTAGATAGGTTAGATATAAAATACTCTATAAAAATAAAATTAATCGCGTGAAACAAAACTTAACTACAGGCAACCCCTATAGAAACACACCTCATTACGAGTATCCCCAAGACATACCTGATTGCCATCGGGATATGGTAGAGGAACTGCGGACTAAGGCTCAAGAGGTTCGAGCGTTCTATATTAAAAAACCCAGTCTTGGTAATTCTGCGACTGCCATACTAGAACTAGAAACTGGCCGAGTTTATAGCGAAAAAGCTACCAGCAAGCCAGACCCTCTAAATATTCCTGGTAAAGAGGATGGACCAAAGTTGTTTTTTGAGGCAAGGATTGATAGACAAAAATCCTTGTTGAATGAGCACCACGCTGAGTACAAGATTTTCAATGCACTTGCAGGAGCCTTGGAAAGAGATGATGTTTCTTTGGAGGTAGAAGGAATACTTTACCTCTACACTGAGAGAGAGATGTGTTCTGGCTGCAACATTACTTGTGATGAGGACTTTAACATGAGGTTCCCGAATATTAAAGTAATTATCTTCTACGAACGTCCCTATCCGTAGACATACAGGATAGACAGCCAGTAGAGCCTATCAGAGCTTTACTGGCTTCTGTACCCAAGGTAAAATTGAGGTGATATGAAGTTTAAAATTAACTGAATCTTGGTTTATGATTAAGGAAAATACATAAGGAGGGAAAGTCAATGATCAAGTTTGATATAGGTCATTACACCGATTTTAAGTTGCCCAGCAACTCAGATCTTCCAGACCAATTACAGCAAACAATTCACACGGTTTGGGACAGAAAGTATCGTGATTTATACGAAACAGGTGGAAAGTGCAATGTAGAAGAAGCCTTTGTAGAAGTAATGACAGCCTTTGGGATGCCTAATGATCCAATATCCCATCAGCGATACGTCTATATGGCTTATGGAATAGCATTAGCAGCTAAACCGACGATTAAACATTACTTTCCTGAAGAACACAAAGCTGATATCGTTGAAGGAATTGTATCTTGTTGGCTGAAGGATAGTTGTGAAATTCCAGAAACTTGGGCAGATACCTTGTTTCCTAATATCAACAAAATTGGAAAATATCAAGCTACCGACGAAGCTTATAATATTTTCTACGGCTTGCTGCAAACACTCAACACGAAAACAGCCTATAATGCCATCTTAGATATTCTGTACAATGCCATTACCGGAGATGCTATTTCTGGTTTTGCTGCGGCCCAACGAGATATGTTTAATTGGTGGTTAATTGAGGTGATTCCTGCTGCCTATTGTTTAAAGCTGCCATCTACTTTATATTCTGGAAAATGGGAATTTCCGCCACTGAGTCAGTGCGCTTAAGTGATGACCAAAGTAATTGGAAAAGAGTGCGTCTTGCTGATTTAAATTAACTTAAGGCACTGTGAAACCTTTGAGCGATTCCCTACGGGATAGCTTCGCTTCACGCACTTTTTCCTCCTGCTTCAACCCCTTACACTGCACCAAAACCCCAAAACCCCCCAAACCCATCGGATCGATTAACTGATGCAAAGCCTCCCGGCGCTGCAAAAACGTTGCCACCTCCAATACTTCGGCATCATTTGTAGACAGAGAAGCAATACGATCGCCCAAACCCAACGCCATCAAAAACAAAGCCTGCTGAGTAAACCCTACCACATCCAAACCGCACAATTCACCCTGCCTTTCCAGCGCCGTAAAATTAACATGAGCCGTTAAATCCTGCCGCCCCACATTAATATAAGGATTATTGTGATATCGGTGCAGATAATAACACTGTAGCGTCCCCTCCCTGCGCCTCGGATTGTAATAGCGGTGCGCCGGATAGCCGTAATCAATAGTTAACAAATATCCCCGCTGCAACTTTTGAGCAACTGTACTCATCCAGTCCAAAGCCGCCAAATTCACCTCACTGCGATAACCATCCCCGTAAACACTCGCAGACAAATCGATGCTTACCAAATCCAAAAATTCGGCAATTTTAGGCGTGGAAACTTCGCCAACTACTTCAACAAAATTTATCTTTTCTTGTTCATTTTTTGGGGTTTCGGCGGCAACGTAAATCTCCCTAACTTTCCCTTCTTCCAAAATGAATTGATGCACGGGCAAAGCATCCACTAACTCGTTAGAAAAAAAACAACCGAGAATTGAATTATTAACTATCTCATCCCAATTGCACCACTTAACGCACTTGATATCGGCTAACCTTTGCCGCTGTTCCGCTTGGAGTACAGGAGAAAGTTCAATAATAATGTATTCTAAAATATGAAATAAATCGGGATATTGTATCTGCAGATATTGCAGCACATTTTCGGCAAAATTTCCCCGCCCAGCGCCCATTTCTACGATCGCGAAATTGAAAGGGCGATCGAGAATTTCCCACATTTCTACAAACTGATCCGCCAAAACCTCCGCAAAATCAGCACCCCAATGAGACGACGTGATAAAATCGCCTTGTTTGCCGATCGACGGGCGATCGCCATTATAATAACCATACTGCGGGTGATATAGTACCAAATCCATATATTCCGCAAAGGTAATGCGCCCCTGTGGAGTCGCTGCAATTCTTTCGCAGATTAAAGCACAGAGTTCGGGGTTGCTGTCATTGATATCTAATTGCTGGGATGTCATAGTTTATGGAATCAAAGTTGATGTTAATTTGTTTATGAAATAAAGATTTTTTTAACCGCAGAGGGCGCAGAGGACACAGAGGAAGAGAAAAGACAGAGGTTTTGATTGATGTTCGGAAATTTGGGGTTGCTCTACATGACTTACGCAGAACTTTTGTATATTATTAAATCATCACTTTTTGAATGCCTACAAACTTAGGTAATTTTTCATCACTCTCTTCTTTTAAACAAAGTGCAATAACTTCTTTGATATTGGCAATTAACTCATCAATAGTTTCTCCTTGACTGTAACAGGCTTTTAGCTGTGGAACTTCCCCGACATAATAGCCATCTTCATCTCGTTCAATAATGACGTAGAACTCTCGCTTGCCGACATTCATCCTGCAACCTCTTTGTTCTTGAAATTTTCTAATATCATTCATTATTAACAGTAAGGGCTTTAGTTCTACTCGTTTAATAACTAAAGCCCTTAATGCTAACAGTGGCTTTACCGATCGACCGAACCCATGATAATATCGATACTACCCAGGATCGCCACCAAGTCCGCAATCTTTACACCGCGCACGATGTGGGGCAAAATCTGCAAATTGTTGAAATCCGCAGCCCGAATCTTCCAGCGCCAAGGAAACACGCTGTCATCGCCGATAATATAAATACCCAACTCACCCTTGCCGCTTTCAACCCGCACGTAATGTTCGCCCTTGGGAATTTTGAAAGTTGGGGCTACTTTTTTGCCAATAAACTGATAGTCGAAACTGTTCCACTCAGATTTTGGCCCGCTTTCTAAGCGCTTGGCTTCCAAGTTTTCGTAAGGGCCGCCGGGGAGTCCTTTCAAGGCTTGATAGAGGATTTTAACTGACTCGCGCATCTCGCGAATTCGGACTAAGTACCTGGCCAAACAATCGCCCGCTGCTTCGGTACAAACATCCCACTCGAAGTCGTCGTAACATTCGTAATGGTCAACTTTCCGCAAATCCCAATTCACGCCGGAACCGCGCAGCATGGGGCCGGATAGTCCCCAGTTAATCGCTTCTTCGCGGGAGATTGTACCCAGTCCTTCAATCCGGCGGCGGAAGATAGGATTGTTGGTGATTAAACGTTCGTATTCGTCAATTTTTGGCAGGAAGTAATCGCAGAAGTCTTCGCACTTATCTACCCAGCCGTAGGGTAAATCTGCTGCTACTCCGCCGATGCGGAAATAGTTGTTGTTTACCATGCGGTAGCCGGTGGCTGCTTCCCACAAATCGAGAATTGGTTCGCGATCGCGCATAGTGTAGAAAAATGGAGTTTGCGCGCCCACGTCGGCCAAAAACGGCCCTACCCACATCAAGTGGTTGGCAATCCGGTTCAACTCCAGCATGATTACCCGAATGTAACTCGCCCGCTTGGGGACAGCAATATTGGCTAACTTTTCCGGTGCATTGACTGTCACCGCTTCGTTAAACATCCCCGCAGCATAGTCCCAGCGGCTCACGTAGGGCACGTACATCACGTTAGTGCGGTTTTCGGCAATTTTTTCCATGCCGCGGTGTAGATAGCCTAAAACAGGCTCGCAGTCCACTACATCTTCGCCGTCCAGGGTGACAATTAACCGCAGTACCCCGTGCATGGATGGGTGGTGCGGCCCCATGTTGAGCACCATTGGTTCGGTTCTTGTCTCAATTCTTGACATAATAATTGGTAATTGGTAATTGGTAATTGGTAATTGGTCAGTGGTTAGTGGTTAGTGGTTAGTGGTCAGTGGTTAGTGGTCATTAGTCATTGGTCATTAGTCATTGGTTATTGGTTATTGGTTATTGGTCATTAGCAAAAAACTCTCTAACTGACAACTGACTACTGACTACTGACTGAGGACAACTGACAACTGACAACTGACTACTGACTACTGTTGATTTTTGTTTCGCTTGTATAGATTATGAAGGATATCGAGCCGTCTGAGAAGGAGACTCCTGCATCAGATGTGAGTATTGAGGCTTATCACGTTTCTGTTTTGGCTAGTGAATTAATTGCTGGTTTAGCTGTGCGTCCGGGCGGGCGCTATTTGGATGCGACGCTTGGGGGCGGCGGACACACGAGTTTGATTTTAGCGGCGGCGGCTGATGTGAGTGTGGTGGCGATCGATCGCGACGAAGAAGCCATCCGTTTTTGCGCGGCCCGATTTGCTAACGATCCCGTCGAGTTTTGGCACGGCAATTTTGCTGAATATCAGTCTCAAGAGGCCACATTTGATGGTATCATAGCAGACTTGGGCGTTAGCTCGGCTCAGTTCGATACACCGGAACGCGGCTTTAGTTTTCGCCACCCTGCTAAGTTAGATATGCGTATGAACCAGCAGCAATCTTTGACGGCCCAAGAGATTATCAATCATTGGGAAGAAGTTAAACTAGCAGATATTATTTACAGATACGGCGAGGAGCGATTGTCGCGGCGCATTGCGAGGCGGATTGTCGCACAACGTCCTTTTGAAACTACTACAGAACTTGCAGGGGCGATCGCCAGCAGCTTCCCACCCAAGCAGCGCAACGGTAGAATCCATCCCGCCACCCGCACTTTCCAAGCTTTGAGGATAGCCGTCAACTCCGAACTCGCTTCTTTAGACACTTTTCTCAAGGAAGCGCCAAAGTGGCTAAAACCCGGTGGGAGAATTGGAATTATTACTTTTCACAGCCTCGAAGACAGACCGGTCAAGCACCAACTCAGAGGAACAGACTGTTTGCAGGTACTGACAAAAAAGCCGATCGTGCCACAATCGGAAGAAGTAGCTAGAAATCCCCGCTCTCGTTCTGCTAAGCTCAGACTGGCAGAAAAATTAACTTGATTCGACACTAAGGCGAGTAAAGCACGAGTTCCAAACCAAGGCGGGGTCTGGTAAGACCGATCCCGGATGCCAGTTCCCAGTATCCTTGCGGTATCACTAATATGGCACTAACCTATAAAACCCGAAGTCCTGATGCTGATTTGGCTCCGCTGAATCAGCCAAGGGTACTTGACAAGCCCGTTTTAGACCCGATCAATTCGCCTAGGAGTAAGGGATAGCATGAGTCGGGGAGATGGAAGCAAACTGAAACTAATGGTGGTCGATGACGAACCCGACAACTTGGATTTGCTGTACCGGACGTTTCGACGCGAATTTCAGGTTTACAAAGCAGATAGCGCCCTCAGCGCCCTGTCCGTTCTAGACGAACAAGGGGAGATGGCGGTGATCATATCCGACCAGCGGATGCCAGAAATGAATGGCACCGAGTTTTTGGGGAAAACAGTCGATCGCTTTCCTGATACGATTCGGATTCTGCTGACTGGATACACAGATGTTGAAGACTTGGTAGAAGCAATCAACGCAGGTCAAGTTTTCAAATACATCACCAAACCATGGAATCCAGAAGAACTGAAATTAGTTATCAATCAAGCGTCCGAAACTTACAAATACTACAAGCAGCGCAGTGTTGCACTGCGCCGCGCTTTACGCAAGGAATCTCTGTTCAATGAGGTGATGAGCGTGATTCGCGGGTCGCTAGATTACTCTAGTATGGTACAAACTATTGTTCAAACCGTAGGCCAAACTTTTGAGGCCAACTATTGTATGCTGCGGCCGATAGAGGGCGAGAGACTATTACCTAGTACCTTCCCCTACCAAGCCCAAGCGACGGAATCCAGCAGCTTTTCTTTTGATGAAAATTTGCTGGTTCAAGCCGTAGCCACCCGCCAAACTCAAGTCAACAACAGTGGCGGTGAGGGTAACTCGGTTGAGATTGCTGTGCCCCTGACTTATCAGCAAGACTTGCTGGCGGTACTGGCCCTGTGTCAGCAAGGTGGCACTAACCCTTGGTCGGCAGAAGATATAGAGTTAATAGAAGGTGTAGCAGCTCAAGCTGCTCTGGCCCTTTCTCAAGCTAAGCTCTATCAGCGCACTCTGGATTTAGCTAACCAGATGCAGAATGAGTTGGAAGTGGCCCGCCAAATCCAAACAAACTTGTTGCGCCAAAGTTGGCCTGATTTTGAAACCGTAAGGGTGCAAGCTTGTTGCTATCCGGCGCGGGAAGTTGGCGGTGACTTTTTTGAGGTCTACGTCCACTCGCAAGGGGATATTTGGATAGCGGTGGGTGATGTTTCCGGTAAAGGTGTTCCGGCTGCTCTATTTATGGCTAGCGCGATTTCGGTGATGCGGCGCGAACTTTCTCAAGAAATTTCTCCCGAGCCCGATCGAGTGATGCAGAATATGAATAGTAGTATGGCTGACGACCTGATCGGCAACAACCATTTTATTACAATGGTTGTAGCTCGTTACACTCCGTCAACGGGACACTTGGCTTTTGCTAATGCTGGTCACATTTACCCGATTGTTTGGTCGAATTCTGACGTGAAAGCCCAGACTGCTAGCGGTTTAACGCCAGCAGAGCCGAATTTCTTGAAAGCTCGCGGCATTCCCTTGGGGATTCTGCCAGTTTGGAAAGGTAAAGCCGGTGCGATCGAATTAAAGTCAGGAGATGTATTTCTGCTGACGAGTGACGGGATTACTGAAGCTAGCGTGACCACTCCGGCGATCGCAGGGGGCGAAGCAACCCGTTCTATGCTACAACAAGAAGGGCTTTGGCAACTCTTGATTGAGGAGCCTGGTTCCATCAACTTGGACAATTTGTTGGCCTACATCCGAGCTGACAATCCCATTCAGGAAGATGACCAAACCATACTTTCTCTGGAAGTTCTCTGAATCTGTCAGCTATCCCGACAATCATAGTCGGGGGCTTTGGGTCTTAAAAACTCCAGCCCTCGGTTGACAGGCTACAGATTAACACAGAGAACGCGGGCGACAGGCAAAAGTTACAGAACTAGCGCGTCAGTGGCTAACTCTTAATTCATGCTTCTTGGTGAATGCTTTCGGCGAAAGTCTATTGCCTCGATCGCCCAGTATTGAGTATCCTTCATGTAGCGACAAGTATTAACGCCAAATTTATTCGGCGTGTTGTATTTCATCCCTGGTCAGAAGACACGGGTTTCCAAACTTACAGGATTTTTTTATGAATACTGAGCTTCAGGTACCAAGCGACTTGCGGTTTTTAACAATTGTTGAAAATTGGTTGCTGAGCAGTTTGGAAGTTGAGCTAGGAGAGCATATCGATTGGCCACGTCAGTCGAATCGTTTGCGCTTGGTGTTAGCAGAAGCCTATTCTAACGTGATCCGCCACGCTCACAAAGATCAACCCAATTTGCCGGTGTTAATTCGCTTGAATTTAAAAAATCGGGATATTGGTTTAGAAATTTGGGATTATGGTAAAGGTTACGAAATGGACACTTACAGTCCCCCGAGGCCGGAAGCGAAGCAGGAAAGCGGCTATGGCTGGCTGATTATGAGCAGACTGATGGATCGCGTGGATTACAGTTTGCAACTAGACGGCCGCAATTGTCTGAAGTTGGAAGCGAGTTTGCCAGAAAAATCTTAATTGGCCGTTAGATTGTGTCCGATGGTCGATTAACTGCAATAAAAACAGTTCGTAGTGCGGACTTTAGTCCGCACTACGAACTGTTTTTGTTATGGTAATTGACGGGTGGCGTTCTAGCTATTTTGACCATTTTGTCTGCCGAAGAAACGGGGTTTTTCGAGAGTTGGCAGCGCTTCAGCGGAGATTTGGCGAAAAACCAGGTTTCTGCCTCAGTGACGCACAAATATCGATCGAGCTATGATATCGTTTCCGGTTGCATCGGAATAATAAAATCGAGTCAACAGTTAACACTCAACCATTCAGTTTTTCGACCCGCCCTCTTAACTTAACAGTCAAAAGTCAACAGTCCACAGTCCACAATCACCTGACCGTACAACCGGAATTGATATGACGCGCGATCGACAGATGAAACCCCAATATTCAATTTAAATATGAAACTTATTAAACGTTGAATTTTTTATGGGGTCGCAGATTTAGCAATTCTTGGGCTGAAGCTAACAGCTTGACGGTGACAGAAAAGATTTCTCGGTCAGAATTGAGCACGAACAGCCATCCGACATTAACACCAAATACGGAAGTTTTCACCCAGCCGCTGACATGAACTTCAACTCGATCATCTTCTAAAATTTGGCTGATACCTTGCTGCGGTTCGAGCTGCATTCCTCGCGCTTCTGTTTTTAGATAAGTGGCGATCGAGCTTTTACCGATAATTGGCTCTTCAAAGGGCGCGTGCAGAACTCCATCCTCAGCAAACAAATTAGCAGTCTCTTCAAAGTTGCCTGAATTTAAAGTTTCAAAATATTGCAGTACCACTGGCTTTGTGATGCCAGCAATCTCGATAGAGCGAGTTAAAATAGGTCTAGTTGTGGCAGTCATAAAATAAATGATTTGAAAGGAATGAATATACTTTAATCATTATGTTTGTCGCAGCAAATCCCTCAAAAGATATAGGTAGGGCTAGGGATAAATTCTCTGAAGAAAAAGAGTAACATCCAGCAATCTCAAATCTCAAATTGTATACACCCACACACTTAACTTGTTCCCTGGCTGGGTCTGGGAACAGAGATCTAGAGGGTCTGCCTCGCTTGTTGCAAAAAAAAGGAGACAGAGCCGATCGATCTGCGTTACCAGCCACTACTGGTAACGAGTAAACGAGTAGTCATTAAAATCTAAAATCTAAAATCAACTAAACCCAGACACTTTTAAAGTATCTGGGTTTCTGTGCAAGTCTGTTTGACAAACGCCAAACAGAATATTCTATTTGCGGATCAGGTTGAGCAATTCTTTAGGAGAGGCCAACAAGTCGATCGCCACAAAGAAAATTTGACCTTGGGGATCGAGCAAAAACCGCCACGCAATGTTCATACCCACATTCGATCCGAACCAAGGAGTTTCGACTTTACCCGTAACTTTCACTTGGCGGTAGCCATCTTCTGCAGGCTCGGACATACCTTCTTGGGGCATCATTTTCAGTCCGATGCACTCTTCCCGCATATAGTTGAGGATAGCTTCGCGACCGACGATCGGCTTTTGGAAAGGAGGTTGCAGAGCGCCTTCTTCGGCAAATAAACCGACGGCTGGGGTGAAGTCGAAGGCATTCATGTAGTCGATGTAGTTGAGCACTGTCTGCTCGGTGATACCCTTAATCTCAGTTTTCACCCGCTCTGCTACTGCGGTGGGAGTGCTGCGGGGGGCAGCTCGTTTGCCGTACTCTTGGCTGAAATCTGGATCGTAGCCCATGTGAACTACCGTGTTGCGAAGTACGGTAATTTGTTGACCCGGATCGAGTTTCTTGATGGTTTCGAGAACTGCGGTGGCTTCGGGAGACATTTGATAGCCTGCGGGGATGGGGGCGACAAGGCCCTGTTTCATCATTTGTCCCAATTCGTACCAGAAACCGAGTTTGGTGTTGACGCGCAAGGATGTGTAAATCCGGCCGATTGTGGTGTCGGCGTTGCTGGCCAGGTCAAACATGGTTTTGCTTTGATCGGCAGGCGACATTTGCTTGATTTCGCTGAGAACGCCTTCGACTAGCGCCATGCTGGCTACTCCGGGAGCTGCTGCGGTGATGGAGATGCCCATTTCAGTGTAGGCATACCAGAGGAGTGCGAGTTGGTCTTCGACGCTGAGTTTGTAGAATGCTTCCGTGGTAGCGGGAACAGCGCTCGCAATCTCGGTGTTTGAGAAAATTGATTGAGCTGATTGAATACTAACTGCCATGTGTATGCTGTGGGATTCGCTGTTGGTTTTACTTGCCGACTTGAATAGACGAACCCATTTCTCCTTTGATTACATTATGTAACGTTTTTGAGCTTTTTGAGTTTAAATTTATAAATATAAAGATTGTGAAAGTATTATCGATTCTTTTCCAAAAGATCCTTTTAAAATTACTAGACTTATTGCACATTTTATGCTGCGGTTGCTAATTCTATGAAAATATCAATTAATCGCGATCGCATTCAGCAAAAAGCCCTAGAGTTGGGATTTCACAAAGTGGGAATCGCCTCAGCAGACGCGGATGTCGATATAGAAAAACAAAGATTGCAAGCTTGGCTGGACAAGGGTTATCAGGCGGATATGGCATGGATGACCAACCCGAAACGCTCCGATATTCGATCGCTCATGCCAGAAGTCAAGTCATTAATATGTGTTGCCATTAACTACTACACGCCCCACCAGCGCCCCGAAAATTCCCTGTTGGCGGGGGGGGGCGGTGCAGCGGTCGAATATGCTAAGATTTCTCGCTACGGTTGGGGGCGGGATTACCACAGAATTTTGCACAAAAAACTCAAGGTTTTGGCAAATTGGGTGCGATCGCAAAGCGAGGGAATTGAAGCGCGCTATTATGCTGATACCGGGCCGGTTCAGGATAAAATGTGGGCGCAGCGTGCAGGAATTGGCTGGATTGCCAAAAATGGTAATTTAATTTCGCGAGAATACGGTTCTTGGGTGTTTTTGGGCGAAATCTTGACTGATTTGGAGTTAGCGCCCGATACTCCTCACACCGAACATTGCGGTAGTTGCACTCGCTGCATTGATGCGTGTCCGACGGGGGCGATTACTGAGCCTTTTGTGGTGAATGCCGATCGGTGCATAGCATATCATACGATCGAGAATCGAGCCGAAAAACTCCCCGACGAAATAGCATCTAATTTACAAGGTTGGGTTGCCGGTTGCGATATTTGTCAAGATGTTTGTCCTTGGAATCAGCGATTTGCTCAACCAACAGATGTTACAGAATTTGAGCCTTATCCTGAAAATATAGCGCCGACACTTGCAGAATTAGCCGACATTTCCGACGAAGAATGGAACCGCAGATTTACAGCTTCGGCGCTGCGGCGAATTAAACCGGAAATGCTACGTAGAAATGCCAAAGCCAATCAAATTAATAGTCATTAGTCCTTAGTCAGTGGTCATTAGAGCTAATATATTAGACAAGATTGTACTCATTTCCCAATTATCTTGAAATACCTCTGCGTTTATCTCTGTTTATCCGGCTTACATCTGCGATTTATGTATCAATGAACGATTTATGCAATCTTGTCTGTTATATTCTAGAATGCAGTAAATCATCCCAATATAAAATATAAAATAGTATGATTCTCTATTCCTTATTTGCTGTTGTCCAATGACCAAAGTAATTATTTTTGATTTTGACGGTACTTTAGCAGATACAATCGATATTCTTCTGAGCATCACCAACCGTTTGTCAGCAGAATTCGGCTTTAAGTCTGCGACAAAAGAGGAACTCGCTCAACTGAGCAACTTAAATTCTTGGGAAATTCTTCGTTATTCTGGCATTTCCCTCTTCAAATTCCCGATGCTGATTAGAAAATTGAGATCTGAGTTACGCAGTGAAATTTCAGACGTTCAATTATTTCCGGGAATTAAAGAAGTTTTGCTGGAGTTAAAAAAACGAGATTTTCAACTGGGTATTATCACATCTAATTCCCGAGAAAATGTCTTAGACTCCCTGGAAAATAACAGTTTGCAAGATATTTTTACGTTTATTTACTCAGGTTCAACTTTCGGGAAACATAAAGTTATTAACAAATGGCTCAAAAAAGAAAAAATCAATCCTCAAGAAGTCTTTTATGTGGGAGATGAGATTAGAGATATAGACGCTGCTAGAAAAACTGGAATTAAAATAATTGCTGTAGGTTGGGGTTTTAATTCTCAGGAGGTTTTGGCCCTACACCATCCCGATTTTTTGATTGAACGACCCCAGCAATTGATCGAGATTATGAGTAATCTGGGAAGAGTGTAAAGTATTGTAAATAAATATTTCAAAATTTAAAGTAGTAAAAACTTTATGTCAGAACCGATTGAAAAAATGAATTGAGGCTGATATAAATGTGAAGGATAAAGATTTACTCGATCGCTCAAATAAAGAGGAACAGTATTATGTCAGCATTTGAAACCTTCTTGACTTTTAGCTTGGCTTCCACTTGCGCGGTAGCTACTTTGGCAACTTGGTTGCGTTTCACCTATCCGCCTTCTGTTAAACGCAATTAATTGGATTATTTTTTGAAGTTGGTATGAGAAATCGGGTTTTTTAACGTGATGGATAATTCGCCAAAACCCCGTTTCTCTGCAAATGTTTTGCCATCCCATAGATATTTTCCCAGAAACCGGGTTTCTTAGATTTTGCAGAAACCCGGTTTCTCTCGATTTTTTTTGCCATCCAGCAGATATTTTCCCAGAAACCGGGTTTCTGAGACTTTGCGTCATTTCCCGAAAGAAACAATAATTTGTTAGTCTCCTTCGCCCAGTTTCAGTGCGGCTAAAACGGCTTGCTGGCTAACTGCTTGGTAAATTTTACTAAAATGCTGCTTGAGTGCGTCAGAGGCGGGGGAAGATTTGCTACTGGTTGCTGTTGGGTTGGTTGCGAGGGGAATCGGGCCTAAAATATCTAAGACTGTTTCGCTGCTGGGCGGCGGCACAATTACGACTAAAGATGATTCTAGCTGCTGGTTGTATTCCCAAAAGCGATCGACCTTCGGCAATTTAGAATTCGCAGTCGGGGAATTTTTGCCGGAGTTGAGTTGAGAATTTTCCTCTCCTTGGGTGCCCCGTGTCTGACGCAGAGCTGTCAAGATTTGCTCTTTGGTTCTTCCCCGCAGTTGAAAGAGTACAAAGGGGTCTTCTCCGAAGCGATCGCCCAATAAGTAGTATACTGCACTGATGTGCTTGCAAGGATTTTTGGGGTCTGGACAGGTGCAGCGCGATCGAATATCAGATAAACTTAACGGAAATAGCGTTTTTCCGGCCGCTGCAAATACATCCTCAATATTGTGCGGCATTTCTCCTGCTAATAATTTAGCCGAAAAAACCGCTCTTTGCGACATATTTTCAATCACATAATCCCAATCTTCATCGCTCAATGTATCAAGCCCTAAAGAAACTTGATAGGGTTTGGGATCAGTTCCTTGAACTACGGCAATTACTTCTTGGTTTGGAAACTTAATGCTGAGAACTTTACCTTCCCGCGCATATTGCCAGCCGCGTTCTAAACGCTTTTTGAAGCGGTAAGTATTGATTAAATCGAGCCACTGTTGTGTCCACCATTCTCTGTCAATCATAAGGCGAAGGAAGTTCGGCAACGGATTTTGTAACGGATGTAACGGATGTAAGAAGGAAGTTCGGCAACGGATTTTGTAACGGATGTAACGGATGTAAGGAAGAAGGAAGAAGGAAGAGGGAAGGAGGTATATATTAGATTATGTCCAATAAATCAACCCTAATTATTGTAGGAGCGTGTTCACCAATATATATGATACAAACGATGGATATAGTAAACCCGCCCCGCCCCGGCGACAAACCAATAAATATTATTCTTCTTCGGTTTCTATAATAGCATCGCGATCGAGAATTAGTAAATTGCGAAGTTGGTCTGTGTCGAGTTCGGTGAGCCAGTTTTCGCCGGCGCTGACTACTTGCTCGGCGAGAGCTTTTTTACTTTCGATCATATCGTGTATTTTCTCCTCTAACGTACCCGTGCAGACAAATTTGTGGACTTGCACGTTGCGAGTTTGACCGATGCGAAATACGCGGTCAGTTGCCTGATTTTCAACTGCGGGATTCCACCACCTGTCATAGTGGAAAACGTGGGTAGCCCTGGTTAAATTCAAACCGGTGCCGCCAGCTTTTAAAGATAATATCATAATCGGCGGGCCTTGCGGATCGTGTTGGAAGCGATCGATCATTTCTTCCCGCTGCTGTTGCTTAATGCCGCCGTACAAAAACAAAACTTCTCGCCCTAAATGCTTTTCTAGATGCGGTTTTAGGAGTTTTCCCCATTCAGCAAATTGAGTGAAAATCAAAGCCCGATCGCCCTCAGCGACAACTTCTTCTAACATTTCCACCAACCGCTGCAATTTTCCCGATTCTTGGCTGTTAATGCTCAATTCTTTGGGCTTAGCTGCTGCGTTCACAAGAGCGGGATGGTTGCAAAGTTGCTTGAGTTTTACCAGCAAAGCCAGAATCATGCCCCGGCGCTGAATACCTTCGGCTGACTCTAAATTAGCGATTGACTCTTCGACTATTTTCTGATATAATGCTGCCTGCCCAGCAGCCAGACTGCAAAATACAGTCATCTCCTGTTTTTCCGGCAAATCTTGGATGATTTCCTTGTCAGTTTTCAGGCGGCGGAGGATAAAAGGCCGAACGAGCGATCGCAAACTCTGCAATGATTCTCTATCTCCATATTTCTCGATCGGAATAGCAAATCGGCGCTGAAAGAAATTGCGCGGCCCCAAATAGCCAGGATTCAGAAACTCCAAAATTGACCACAATTCTTGCAGTCTATTTTCCACCGGAGTTCCCGTCAGCGCAATTCTAAAATCTGCCTCGATTTGCCGCACCGCCTGCGACTGCTTAGCCTCGGAATTCTTAATATTTTGGGCTTCATCCAAAACCAATCCTTGCCATTTAGTGCTTTGAATTTCCTTCGCATCGCGAAACACCAGCGCGTAACTGGTAATTATTAAATGCTTTCCCTTAATTGCAGCCGCAAATGCTTTGCCTTTAGCGCGTTTGTCTCCGTGGTGTAGCAATACTTTCAGCGTCGGCCCAAATTTCTTGACTTCCCGCTCCCAATTGCCCAATACCGATGTCGGACAAACCAATAATGTCGGCGCTTCTAGAGAATTTTGTTCTTGCAAGTGCAGGAGGAAAGCAATTAGCTCAATGGATTTTCCCAATCCCATATCGTCCGCGAGACAAGCACCTAAACCCCAGCGCTCTAAGAATGCCAACCAGCCCGCCCCTAGCGCTTGATAAGGCCGCAATTGTCCTCGGAAACTAGCCGGAGTCGCGATCGCACTTACGGCCTGATTATCGCTTAAAGTATTCAACAATTCCTGAAGTTGACCCGTAGCTTCAAAATTCACCACAGGCAACTTTTCAATAGTCTGAGAATCGCCCGAAGCCAAACGCAAAGCATCCTCCAAAGAAAGAGTCATTTGCTCCTTGCGACTAGCAAAAAAAGTTTTAGCAGCCTTCACATCGGTGGCGCGCAACTCCACCCACTCACCGTTAATTTCCACCAAAGGCGAATTCAGCTCTACCAGCCGATCGAATTCTGCCTTAGAAATGCGCTGTCCGCCGATCGTCAATTCCCACTTAAAACTTAGCAGACTTTGCAATCCCAACCCACCCTTCGCCGGATTTGCTTTCGGAGTTTCCGCCTGAATGCTCAAACCCAAACGACTCGCCCAACCATCAGCCTTTGTCAAACTAGGCGGCAAAACAACGCCCAACCCGCTATCAGCAAATCGCCAAGCCACAGACTTAATAAACTCGTAAGCTTGCAGCGGATTTAATTGACAAGATTGAGGTCGTTGTGCTTGCAAACTCGGTTCAATTAACGGATAAAGTTTCGATGCTAAACCCAAACCTCCCAGCAAAGTTTCTTGTGGCAATTCAATTGTCCGCCCCGCATAGGCCAAACGTTCAACAGAATTGTTCCAAACAGTTGTAGCATCTACCAAAAAATCCGTTTCATCTACTGCTTGCAAACAATAATTTAAACTCCAATTAACTTTACCCGGAGACGGCGGAATAAGTTGAAAACAAGTGCGAAACTGACTTTGTTCAGACAGTTGGTTTTGCAGCGGCGAAGTCCAAGCAACAAGCTTGTTTGCCAACTTTTCTAAAGCGGCTGATTCTGCTTGCACGACTCCAGATTCTTGTTGCAAAGCTTGCAGCCATTCGCGGGTTGGAGAAAGTGTTTTGATGTCTAAATTTGAGCCAGCAGCCGTTAGCGCAGCCCTCGAAGACGATCGCACTTCACCATCTACAATACTACTCAAAAACCCCAAAACCAACTCCTGCGCCCCCACAGGCAAATCCACCGCAACATCCCGTACCTTACTTTCTGGCGAACCTTCTTTTATTACATCCGTTACATCCGCTACAAAATCCGCTGCCGAACCTTCTTCCTTCTGATAAGTTCGACAAGCCGTCGGCATTTGCTTAGAAAAAGTAGCGAGACGGAGAATATCTGTCGAACTGTCTAACAAAGGTTGCCATTTAGCAATAGCCGAACCATCAGATTGCCTCTCCAATGCTGGCAAGAATTTGCACCTAGCCAACAAATCCAAACTCCACCTAGAAAGATGCGACCAAAAACGCAAATCCGAGCCGACAAAAGAATCTGCTTCTGTGCTGTTTAGCGGCAGCGATTGCAAAAAAACAAAAGTGGCTTGAGGGTTGAGCAAATAACCCTCAACTTGCCAGGGATAAAGATAAATTTCATCGATTTGGGCTGGTTCCTCTAATGCTGCGGCTGAGTGCTGCGGCATAATAGTTGCGTTGGATTCCGAGATTTTGGTCGGCAGCGCGATCGCCCGAACTTGCCTCTGAATCGATAAAATTTCCGTGGGAAGGGCTGCCGCCGTCGTTTTGGACGAACTCCGAGTTTTCGTAGTTTTCTGCTTAATTTCTGCGGTTTTGGGTAATTGCCAGTTGAGTTTCCCCGACTGCTGCAAAGAATTTAGAAAAGTATTCAACTCCGCCTCAGTCATTGCCAAAGGATTATGCGGAATTATCTCAGATTCAACAATATCGATCACCCCAATCTTCCGCCAAGTTTCGCCCCAAATAAATAAGCCGCTTTTTTCGTTATTTAGTAGCCAACTGCCGTGTAAAATAGCCATTTTTAAATCCTAATATTTTTATTTAATTCCGAGACTTGCTGCCTCAGTTTTGTCTGAATTGTGAATAAGAGAACTGTGGCCATACAAAAATACGAAATATCAGAAATATAGTGGTTCTCAAGCGCGGTGAGGTATGCCCAATGCCCAATGCCCCATCCCCAATGCCCCATCCCCAATGCCCCATCCCGGATGGTTGACCCGATCGCTCCCAAGTCCCAATCGAAAACTCATCCTACCATCTAGAGCAGGCGTTTGGGGGGGGCGATCGACCGGGCGAACAGACTCCAGAATCTCCAAGATTGAGAGTATAAATGCTTACACATCCAGCGCCATGACTCGATCGACCGCACCAAATAATCTCTCTCTTTTGGCATTGGACTCTCAAACATCCTGTGGTAGTGTTACGATCCCGACAGAGAAAGAATGTGGTAGATAAGGAAGCAGTCCTACATGGTAGAGATAGACAAGTCAATATCCTTCGATGGAAGGGATATTAGACTGAAGATTGGTTTACTGGCGCCTCAAGCAGGCGGTGCAGTTTTGATTCAGTCGGGTGACACGGCCGTTTTAGTAACGGCCACTCGATCGCAGGGGAGAGAAGGAATTGATTTCCTGCCTTTGTTGGTGGATTACGAAGAGAGACTCTACGCAGGCGGTAAAATTCCCGGTGGATTTTTGCGCCGGGAAGGGCGTCCCCCAGAAAAAGTGACTTTGACTGGGCGTTTGATCGATCGCCCGCTGCGCCCGCTATTCCCAAGCTGGCTGCGAGATGACATCCAAGTCGTAGCCACAACCCTGTCGATGGACGAACAAGTACCGCCGGACGTTTTGGCGGTAACGGGCGCTTCAGTAGCGATACTGCTGGCGAAAATGCCGTTTTACGGGCCGATGGCTGCGGTGCGAGTTGGTTTGGTAGGGGACGATTTCATCATCAACCCAACCTACAGCGAAATCAAAGAAGGCGAGTTGGATCTCGTGGTAGCCGGTTCTCCAGACGGAGTAATCATGGTGGAAGCCAGCGCCAACCAATTGCCGGAACAGGATATCATCGAGGCGATCGACTTCGGCTACGAAGCAGCCTGCGACTTGATTCAAGCCCAGCGCGAAATTATGGCAGAATTGGGCATCGATTTGGTGGTAGAGGAAAGACCATCGCCAGATATGGCCTTGGAAAACTTTATTCGCGATCGCGCCCAAGAACCAATCCGCATCATTTTGTCAAGATTTGAAAAAGACAAAACAGTACGGAATGCGGCTTTAGATGAAGTGAAAGCCAATGAAGTCGAAGCTGCGATCGCCGAACTCGCCGAAGACGATCCGATCAAAGTAGCTGCAGGTGCCAACAGCAAGACAATTGGCAACGTTTTCAAAGACGTTACCAAAAAAATGATGCGGAAGCAAATCATCGAAGATGGCGTTCGTGTAGACGGCCGCAAGCTAGACGAGGTGCGTTCCGTTTCTTGTCGCGTAGGGGTGCTGCCGTCGCGAGTACACGGCTGTGCGTTGTTCAATCGCGGGTTAACCCAAGTCTTGTCCACAGCTACCCTGGGAACCCCCGGCGACGCCCAAGACTTAGGAGACGACTTGCACCCACAGCAAGACAAACGCTACTTGCATCACTACAATTTCCCGCCGTTTTCCGTCGGAGAAACTAAACCGATGCGATCGCCCGGACGCCGAGAAATCGGTCACGGAGCCCTCGCAGAACGCGCCCTAGTCCCAGTTTTGCCATCAAAAGAAGATTTCCCCTACGTAATTCGCGTAGTCTCCGAAATCCTTTCTTCCGACGGTTCAACATCAATGGGTTCAGTGTGCGGATCGACACTAGCATTAATGGATGCAGGCGTTCCCCTTTCCCAACCCGTCAGCGGCGCGGCAATGGGATTAATCAAAGAAGGCGATGAAGTCCGAATTTTGACAGACATTCAAGCAATTGAAGACTTCTTAGGCGACATGGACTTCAAAGTAGCCGGTACCGACACCGGAATTACTGCTTTGCAAATGGACATGAAAATCAAAGGTTTGCCCTTAGATGTCATAGCCACCGCCATCCGCCAAGCAAAACCCGCCAGACTGCACATTTTAGAAAGAATGCTAGCAACCATCGACGCTCCCCGCAAGGAAATGTCGCCGTTTGCACCGCGTTTGTTAACCCTGAAAATCGATCCAGAATTTATCGGTTTGGTAATTGGGCCAGGTGGCAAAACAATCAAAGCCATCACCGAAGAAACCGGTGTCAAGATTGACATCGAAGACGACGGAACCGTGACAATTGCCGGTAACGACAGCGAGAAAGCTCAGCGGGCTTACAATATTGTCCAAGGCATGACGCGGAAGTTGAATGCTGGAGACGTGTATGTCGGCCGCGTAACTCGAATTATTCCGATCGGCGCTTTTGTCGAAATTCTGCCAGGAAAAGAAGGAATGATTCACATTTCCCAGTTAGCGGATTACCGTGTTGGGAAAGTGGAAGACGAGTTAGCTGTGAATGATGAAGTGATTGTCAAAGTGCGAGAAATTGACAATAAAGGTCGAATTAATTTGACCCGTTTGAACATTCATCCTGATGAAGCGGTAGCCGCCCGCGAAGCGCTGAATAAGTAGTTTATGGTTGGTAATTGGTAATTGCTCAAAAGTAATTGCTAATTGCTAATTTCTGGGCGGTAATTAGTAATTGCTAGGAGGTAATTGCTAATTGCTTGGTTAAGATTCAATCCGGTTGTTGCGGGTTGATTTGGGTGTGGAGTGCGCGACAGCGACAGATCGACTTTGTGCGATCGGCTGTGGGAGTTAAGACAGTCGCGCACTTTACCCTTCGATTTCTAGGATATTGGTGCTAAGATTTTGACAGATATTGACGAATGGCGATCGCTTTTACTCTTAGTCCGCGGAGGCGGACATCGTTTGTGTAGACGCGGTTTCAACCGCCGATTCCCTGAGTTTAAATAACAGCAATACAATCAATCTCCACCAAAACATCTTTCGGTAAGCGAGCAACTTCCACACAAGCGCGCGCCGGTGCAGTTTCCGCATCAAAATATTTCGCATAAACCGCATTCACGGCGGCAAAATCATTCATATCCTTGAGAAAAACCGTAGTTTTTACCACATCCAACCAAGTAGCGCCGGCTTCTGTGAGAATCGCTTCGAGATTTGCCATAACTTGTTCGGTTTGCTTTGCCACGTCGTCGGTGTAGACGATATCGTTGAGTCGAATGTCGATCGCAATTTGACCAGCTACAAACAGCATAGTGCCCGTAGCGGCGATCGCTTGATTGTAAGGGCCCACGGGTGCGGGTGCTTTGTCAGTACGAATAATTTTGCGCGTCATATAAGTCACTTTTTGGGCTGATTTGTCGGAGATTTCTGGCTGGTGGATTTCTCCATCGGGCATTATAGCACCTGTTAAGTCTGTATTTCGATTATTCGATTAATATATAGAGTGGTGTCTATAGATTCGCATCTAAAACTCATGAAAACAGACACAATTTTCTACAGCCTGTTTCAGGAATTTCCCACCTTCTTCTTTGAATTGATCGATCGCCAGCTAAAAACTTTACAAAAATTTACTACTCAGGTAGCAAATAGAAAGGAATTTGGGGGGAATATTCAGTATAATCATAATCATAATCATAATCATAACTCCCTGTAGCATTAAAGGTTAATAGTGGTGAAGACTCCCATTCAGAAAATTTTTTTTGGCAGCCCTGGAACTGGAAAAAGCTACAGAATTGACAATGAAATAATTCCTAAACTTTTAGGAATTGACAAAGAAAGTGACCCGGAAAATGTCATAAAAACAGTTTTTCATCCTGAGTATACCTATGGTGATTTTATGGGAAAACTGATGCCACTAACTACAACTGATGGAAAAGTAGAGTACAAATTTTATGAAGGTCATTTTTTAAAAGCACTTGCACAAGCTTATAAAAATATACTTTCTAAAAAAGAAGATGAAGTGCTGAAAAATGTTGCTCTGGTTATCGACGAAATAAATAGAGGTAATTCCTCAGCAATTTTCGGTACAGTTTTTCAACTCTTGGATCGACATGAAGATGGCTGGTCAGATTATGGCATTAATGTTTCTGATTTAGAACTAAGAACAATAGTGAAATTAATAGGATTTCAGGAAGGTGGAAAATCTGATGATGGTAGCCCCTTGTATAAATACGGAAAGGTAAAAAGTGGTAAACTTCTTGAAGAATATTTTGAGATTCTATCTAAGATTAATATTAAAGTTGAAAAAAGTAAAGTAATTGGTAGTTCTATTCGGATTCCCCCCAATTTATCCATACTTGCTACTATGAATACATCTGACAACTCGATTTATTTTATGGATAGTGCCTTTAAACGGCGTTGGAATTGGGAGTTTGTCAATTGGGATGATAGTATCCCTCCATGTGGAACATACGGAAAAGCGAAACAAGGAGCTTTTGACGAGAAAGAATGGCTAGTTTTTATTAAAAAAATTAATAATTTTATCAAAAGCCATCATGCTTCCATTCGTGGAATTGAAGATAAGCAGATTGGTAAATATTTCATTAAAGAACGGCCTATCACGGCAGAGCAAATTCAAAACAAGCTAATGTTTTTCTTGTGGGATAGTGTCTTTACCCGGGATAAAAAACCCTTGTTAGAGCTTTTAGGTAAACAAAGAGATGAACTTGTCACTTTTGGTGACTTCACCAAGTTACATAATATGTTTGTTGAAAAAATTATGAATATTAAGTAATTAAATCAAAGTTAAATTAACCAATGATTAACTTTTCAGAAATTAAGCTGGTCAAAGACCCTAATGAGAATTTTGTAGGAATTCGTAAATCACAATCAGGAGATACTTACGAATTCTGGCTACCGAATGGATTTAATGACTTTCCTGAAGGAGATTTCGATAAGGTGCGAGATTTATTCTTTAAAATGTATCGTACCTTTCGCAAATTTGAAAATGATAATAAAAATCGAGTTAATTATAACAGACTTCATTATCAAACAGATCAAGATCAGACGACTGTTTCTTCTGGTGGAATTTCTCTGCAAACAGAGGAAGGAGAACCTTGTCAGCTATATAGCAAACTCAAAATGATTGAGTGTGTACTCGAAACTTACGATGACTTGGCTATTAACTCAATTCAAAGAAAAATCAAACGGACTGAAGATATTGATTATTCCCAAATTTATAAATACTTAGATAGGGCTATCTATCTAGAGAATGATGTAATTTATGTGGAAACAATGGATTTACCCCGTCCAGTCTTGCTTTATGAAAATACAGATATTGTTAATCTTTATTGTTATATTCTTGATGAAATTATTCAACAATTAAAAGAAGATATACCCGATAATATTAAAGCTCGTACTCAAGATATTCGTTTTCTCGCTCAACGTTTTAAAGATGATTATTTAAGTAGTGAACAATCAATTTTTGATCAAGATACTTTTTTAGAAACCACAAGTATTCTAAAAGAAGCACTAGATACTATAGATAAAAATACTTACTACAAGGATACTGATTATTGGGGTCTTTATGAAGCTATTGAGATATTTTTATATGGTGAACTTAATCCAGGGCTTGATGATGGCGATTACTGGGGAATCAAAGGATTTTCGTTGATTTGGGAAGATATGTGTAATACATATTTTTTCAGAAAGCATAAAGCTGAAATTTGCTATGCAGATACAGATATACCTTTGAAGGATCATGATAATCCTCTTCCTCAAAGAAGGGAAGAAAAAAATAGAGTTGGTAACTGCGCAATCAAAGTCTCAAATGGCTCTATTTTCTGGCAGCAATGGATTTATTCTACTGAATCAGATAAAGCTGAAGATGACATTCAAGAACTGAAATGGCATCAGTTACTTGTTATTGAATTTAACTTAAATCCTAGACATCTAGTTTTAACAAATGGAGCCGTAGCACATCCAGATTATCAAGAGGATTATGGTTATGATACAGAAAATTCAATCAGTTTAAGGCGTAAATTTTTACGTCCTGATTTGGTTTTAACCAACAGGGATTTTAACCTAAGAATAATTGATTATAAAGATGTTCCACTTGAGTTCTATCTTAATCCTTCTAATCTATCTCCTAAAGAACAGAACAAGTATAAACATGATATTATTAAGCAGCTTACTTATGAATTAGCACTTCAACAAACACATACAGTTTCAGAAAATTTATTTTTTCTCCCGTACTACTACGAATCACCACCTATTAATGATTTAGGCGAGGTTGACCCATCACTAGATATAAAAGGAATTCGTGTCTTTAAAGCTAACTTCTTTTTAATCCAAAGTGAATATCTTAAGGAGAACTTATTATGAATCGAGACATAAAAAATGTTGATGTTTATAACGAAAATTTAAACTTTGAAAGTGATTACCTGCCGTTGATAGCATTTAAAAGTGAAAAGCAAAAAAATGCTGTTGAGCAATATATCTTGAATAAAGTTACTTTTTTCTTTAAACGCATAATTAAAATTGAATTTGATGTCAAAAAATCTCAGATAAACTATTCCAATACAATTACAGAAAAAGACTTTACTGAAAAGCCTATTAGCTATTTTTATGAAAATATTTTTGTTGACTTAGGTAAACGCGATCACGCTGGCAAATTAGATGTGTCTCCTAAATGGGGAATTACCTTCGATCAAAAATGCGCGCCTATTGAAGTAAGCCATTTACCCCATAATTATACGGTTTCTCCAACATCTCACCCTCAATTCAAACCATTCGATGATGATTACCATAACAATAAAAAAACTCACTATAGATATGGAACAATCGATATTAACGGAAAACCCATTTTTTATTATATTTATTTCACCTTGCAGGAAATAATAGATGTTATTAAACCGTAAGGTTATTATGGATTTTTGACCCATTTTTGTTCTTCCCTTGCCACTGCATCCTTATATTGATATAATTCACAGATTCAACCTCGATCGAGAATAACTACTTCAGAACCCGTGTTTGAAAAACATTCGATCGCAGTCACTAAAACAAACTGAAAAAATTCAAAGTCAGACGTAGCTTATTGGCGGAGTCAGCCTTATGCTGTGTGACTTGCTGCTTTAGAAACCATTCGTCGAGAATTTCATCACTGGAAATACCATGCTGAACCAGGATTTCAAAGAGTTTATACAATTATTGAACGAGCCTGAGTTTTGCTATTTTAACATGAGTTCGACAACCCGATCGCCCTCAACTACAAAAGCGATCTAACATTGCAATTTCAGCCGTAGAACTAAATTTTGAAAACCCTCAATTCGACTGAATCTGAGCATTCAAAACCTTAGAAATTCGATCGCGCGTTTCCTCTAAATGCGTCCGCGTATAAGCATCCGCTTGCCGATCCAAATTCCGAATGCTCTTGCTCAAACCCCTCCCGTACTCGATCGCCATGAAACTCTTATTATATGATCGGCAATCAAAAACAGTCCGAAGTGTTGTCTTCAGCATTCATAAATAACCTCCCTGTCCTCACGTCCCAAAAATCACTATACCATCCGCGCGAATCCGCCTGCACTAGCGGTTTTGCGGATGGATGATTATCGGATTCCATACCACAGGAGTACCCGTGAAAGAATGTCAGCCAGCAATAAATTTCATAGCAACACCATTCATGCAGTAGCGTTTCCCAGTAGGTGCAGGGCCATCATCAAATACGTGACCCAAATGCCCGCCGCAGCGATGACAATGCACCTCAATTCTAGTCCCAAACAGCGAATTATCTACCGATGTGCCGATCGCCCCTTTGATCGGTTCATAAAAACTTGGCCAGCCAGTACCGCTATCAAATTTGGTTTTCGACGAAAAAACTGGCAAACTGCACGCAGCACAGGCATAAATTCCCTTCCCGTATTGCTTGTCGAGAATGCTAGTGTGAGAGCGTTCTGTGCCGTGTTTTCGCAACACATCAAACTGTGCCGGTGTCAAAATCTTGCGCCACTCTTCCTCGGTTTTAGTAATTTCAAAAACCCCCTTAGAAGCCGCCATAACATCAGATTTTCCAGGCAAACAGGACGATAACCATGCCATGCTTGCTGTTGCCAGACCCGCTTTCAAAAATAATCGTTTTTTCATTGTACATCATCCACTTGTTAATTAATACCAATTCTCAAAACTAAGGAGACTGCCTAATTCAGGCTTCTCAAACACATTATTAATTATAGCCCTCCAAACCACTCGTAACCTTGATCCTCCCAGTAACCCTTTTCAGGCAGCAATTCAGAAACTAATGTAATTCGAGTCACCCACTTACTCTGTTTGTAACCCAGCTTAATTGGAGATGCGAGGCGTAAAGGCGCACCATTCTCAACACTCAGAGGATTACCATTTTTCTGATAAACCATCAAAGTCTGAGGGTGCAACGCTGAAGGCATATCCCAACTCTCGTAGTAGCCATCAGCAGACTTAAAGTAAATGTAGCGAGCATTTGCCTTTGGTTGGGCAAGTGCTACCAAATCCCGCAGCCGCACTCCGCCCCACTGCACGATAGCAGCCCAACCCTCCACACAAACATGGCGAATTGTCATCACACTCAAAGGCATAATCTGAAGTTGTTCCAGGCTGAGATTTAGAGGACGATTTACCTCACCATCAATTATCAGACGGAAAGCTTTTACATCAATATCTGGAGTAATATCAAAGGTATTGATAATTAAGGCATTCGGCTCGATCGCACTAGCAGGAAATTCCGGTACTGGTTTTTGAGGATTCAACAACAAAGCTTCAACACTTTGGTTGAGAGGTTCAAAAGTCTTACCCACCACCTCATCAAATGGAATCAACCCACAACCACCTAAAACCAAACCGATACTAGAAAGTCCAGATAATTGGAGAAATTGGCGGCGCTGCCACAAACGAGGAGAGTCTGGAAACATAAGGAAACCTCTACTTAAAAATTGACTGAACCAAGCGCCAACCCCCTACCTTGAGGCCCAGCAAAGAGTGAATTAGTGCAAAGATGATGACGGTAGGAACCGATATAAAGTGAACTACTCTCAGCGCCTGCCAACTGCCGAATAAATCAACAATCCAGTGGAATTGAGCAGGTTTATACATTCCCATTCCGCTAAATAAAGCTAGTAGCAAAACCGGAATAATTGCTGTGTAAGCTAGGCGGTGCCATGAATAATTTTTGCGCTTCTGGTTCTGAGAATTCTGCAAAGCTTTCAGGTCATTATAGCCGAGAAAACGATGCTGCCAGCGGCGGGTGAACAAAATATAGAGACCGTACCAAAATAGATTGAGTGCGAATAACCACATGGCCGCGAAATGCCAATGCCTGCCACCAGCCAGCCAACCGCCTAGCAAAAATATGGGTGGGAACTGCCATCCTCCCCGCCCACCAAAAACCGGATTCGAGTTGTAAATTTGCAATCCACTGCCAATCATCATAACTAGACTAATGATATTTAACCAGTGAAATAACTTCGCCAAAGTAGTCTGACTCGGTAAAGGTTTAGACCGAGATTTTTTAGAAGGAGCAGATGAATCCATAGTGCGTAAGGGTGACAAGAACAGGATTTATGCAAAACCTCTATATGTAGGGCGATGCACACCGCACCTGATCGTTATAAATAGCACGTAAAACTACTTTTTGCATAAGTCCAGAAGAGACTGGGTTTTTAGTAGTCTCTAACTTAATACGATGCTAAGTCTATTTTGGATTTAAAATTTTTCCTGTTTGCATAAAACATCCAATTTCCGGTCATCTCCGTATATAAAGTAAATAAGGAAGGAAATTACTTTATGAACAATCGCTGGCTGGGGCGACGCCAATTACTTTGGTATTTAGGGCTGGGAGTTGGTGGGACTGCTCTGGGTTGTGGGCTTAAGAAAGATATTATCCCAACTGGTATCGTAACTTCTAGCTCTGACAATATCCCCATACCCGATCCTGCTAAAATTCCTAATTTTCCCACAGCCGAGAACGTTGCTGCCTCACCAAGTGGAAAGTCTTTACCAGAGTTTCAAGGCATCAGCCAGTGGCTAAATTCTGCGCCGCTGAAAATAGCTGACCTTAAAGGCAAAGTGGTGTTGGTGCAATTTTGGACATTTGCCTGCATTAACTGTCAGCGCACTCTGCCCTACATCGTCCGCTGGAACCAGCAATATGCCGATCGCGGATTGAAGATTGTAGGCATACACACCCCTGAATTTCCATTTGAGCGGGATGCAAACAATGTCAAAAAAGCTTTGAAGGAACACCAAATTACCTATCCAGTGCCGCTGGATAACGAATTTAAAACTTGGGCGGCTTACCAGAATGAATACTGGCCTCATTTATTTTTAGCCGATCGACAAGGCATTCAGCGCTACGATCGTATTGGCGAAGGAGCCTATGAGGAAACCGAACAGACAATTCGCAAGTTATTAGGTTAGTCAGATGGCAATTTCACTCACTTCGGCTGGTGTGGCTTTACTAGCAGGATTTTTAACAATTCTCTCGCCCTGCGTCTTACCAATCCTACCCATATTATTAGGACGCAGCCTGCAATCTCATCGCTATGGGCCCATTGCTTTGGTATCAGGATTGATCGCTGGTTTTGCGGCAATTGGGAGCTTGTTGGGAGTGACATCAGGGTGGTTTGTCAGCTTTGCTACTATCCTCCGAACTGGAGCACTTGCCTTTCTTTTGATTGCTGGGATAAGTGCCATTTTTCCGCAGAGTTATCAACTCCTGTTTAAATATTTACACTTTGAAAATTGGCCCAAAGCACCCGCACGAGTAGGATTGGTTGGCGAATTTTGGCTGGGAACCCAACTCGGCTTGCTTTGGACACCTTGTGCGGGGCCTGTTCTTGGCAGTATTCTGGTCATAGCTGTTGTCAATCCTCAGCCTGTAACTGCGTTTGTTTTACTGATTTTGTACGGTTTGGGCGCTGGGTTGCCGCTACTGGCGATCGCCTATGGAGGACGCTATTTCAGCCAGCACTTATTACGTTTGCGCCCCCACAGTGAAGCTTTACAAAGAATCGGCGGCGTAATTGTTGTGGGAAGTGCGATCGCGATTCTTTTGGGTTGGGATGTCAAGATACAGCTTTGGTTAGCTCCGTTTTTTCCAACTCTGCCACTGTGAAGTGCGATCGGAATAAACTATTAATTATTGTTGAGATACAGTCCGCCATTCATCTCGCCGCCAAATTGGGTAGAGTTATGGCGAGAGATGAATGGCAGTTGAAGGTAAAAGTCGGTGATGTCTTTGGTGGAGGCTATTTTTTCATAGCATCGGGACTCTTCATGGCATCGGGACTCTTCATGGCATCGGGACTCTTCATAGCATCGGGACTCTTCATAGCATCAGGACTCTTCATGGCATCGGGACTCTTCATAGCATCAGGACTCTTCATAGCATCAGGGGAAGCGCTAGGAGTAGAAGAGCAGGCATACAGACTAGCCGTTAGAGTCAGACCAACAATCAAATAAAGCACTTTCCGGTTCATATTTTTCTTCCAAATCTGATGAATTTTGATTTGAGCAGTCAGCAGGTAATAGCTAGCCGTGGTTCCTCTTATAGTACGGATTACTCCTGTGATTGGATTGTCAATATCCTAAATTTGTTGTGAGGGAGGTCAAGATACTCAGCTTGTATACATCCAATCAGCTCTGGTGGTCGTATTTAAGAAGATGATGCCCGATTATTTTTAGAGACGCGCTTGCTGCAATAACCAGAGTCAACTTAAAATTATCGGTTTAGGTCTGTTCTACAAAACACCTATGGATTTGAACTCTGCCGAAACAAGCGCGGACAACCCTGACAAACAGACTGACGCTGAGTTATTTCAGTTGATGAGTGTTGGTCAACCCTCTGCTTTGGGCATTCTCTATAACCGCTATGGCAGCTTAGTCTACAGATTGGCGCTGAGAATTCTCAGCAATCCTCAAGAGGCAGAAGACTTAACCCAAGAGATATTTCTAACTCTCTGGAATAGGGGCGCATACAATCCGAATCGCGGCTCTATGAGCAGCTTTTTGACAACTATGACTCGCTCGCGGGCAATTGATAAACTTCGTTCTCGCAGCACTAACTTAAAATTTCTCCAGCGATGGAGTCAGATGATGGCTACTGAAATTCCCCCTCTCACCCCTTTCGAGTCAGCTTCTTTAAGTGACCGCTCCCACTGTGTTCGCGATGCCTTAACTCAACTTCCAGAACAACAGCGACAGGTGTTAGAAATGGCTTACTATGAGGGTCTGAGTCAATCAGAAATTGCAGCTAAACTTAGTATACCGCTGGGAACAATTAAAACTTGGTCTCGGCAAGGTTTATTGAACTTAAGAAAAAACTTAAAAAATTTAATTGGCTAGTTGCACCTATGACAGAGCCTTTATTTCCCGATCGCTCAGAAGAATTGATGGCAGGTTATGTACTTGGCAACCTCAGCTCCTCAGAAGCTGAGGAATTAAGGCGAGTGATGAAAGAAAATCCTGAACTAGCTACAGAGGTAGCTAGCCTGCAGGAAGTCCTGGAAGTTATTCCCTACGCCCTACCTGATATCGCACCGCCACCACACATTTATTCCGCCATTTTGGAAGCTGCCTCGGCGGCTAGCATTGCAGTACCAAATCCTCATGTTTCTGGATCTCCTAACTCATTACCCCAGAAAAAACTGAAGCACTCACCTCTACAATGGAGTCGCGTTCTTGGTAGCATAGCGGCATTATTGGCGTTGGCCGTTGGTGTGGAAAACTACCGACTCAGGCAAGAAATCACAACGCTTGAAGCTCAGGTAATGCGACAAAAAGATGTGATTGCAATGCTGCAACAGCCTAATACTCGTCTAGTTTCCCTCAAAGGGATGGCTGACGCATCTGCTGCTTCTGGAAATATTGTGATCACACCGGGTGAACCCAAAGCTGTTTTAATCTTAAGGAACCTTCCGGTTTTACCAAAGGGTCAGTTTTATCAGTTATGGTCAGTTAATAATAATAATAAAATAGCTTGGGAGCAATTTAATACTAATGAAGCAGGAACAGTTTTTGTCAAACTTTCTCTGCCGGCTAATGCGGAAGTAACACCATTAGTTGTTACGGTTGAAGCATCGCCCTTACTTAAAAATCCTGCGGGGCCTATGGTAATGACGGGAACTTTATAAACTAATAAGCTTGATATTAAAGAAATCTAGCCATAACTAATGTCTAAGCTGTTGTGCATCTAATTTGACAGTCGATTTTTCTACAATTATTGTGGAACGGGCAGGATGCCAGTCTCTAGATTCAATTTAAATGCGTAGCAGCTCTATTTACAGCAGTTTCAAATTCTCTGCCCAAAACTGTGATAACTTCGAGGATTTCTACAAAACTGGCACATTGATCGTCGTAGCATTGTGCAGTGCGATCGAGATCGCGGGCGATCAACAATAAAATTGGTTTGATTGCTGGTAATTGACCGGATGTAATATAAGTCCTGTGAGAGTTTAGCCCCCACAGGACTCATATATTTTCAAACATCAACCGCCTAAGCCATAGCCGGAGCACCAACAACCTCACCCTTCAACATCCGAGAAGCAGCATCAAGCAACTGTTCCTCCAAATAAGGCTTGGTGAAATAGCCCTTCGCGCCCAAACCGTAAGCCATTTGGCGGTGTCTGTCAGCACCGCGAGAAGTTAACATCGCGATCGGCAATTCGCACAAAACCGTATCCTTCTGCATCCGAGAAAGCAGCTCCAAACCGTCCATGCGCGGCATCTCAATATCGCAAAACACGATATCGCAAGGCAGGCCAGACTTCATCTTTTCCCAAGCCTCCTTACCGTCGCGAGCCTCCTCAACCCGGTAGCCGGCTTTCTCAAAAGTAATCGACAAGAGCGATCGCACCGTAATCGAATCATCCACAATCAGCACAGTAGGCTCAGTCTTCTCAACCTCCGCCTCCGCAGCCGCCCGATCGCTCTCATCCCAAAGCGTACCGCCAGCTTCCTTCTGCAGCCTGCCGGTAGCCAAATCGATCAGCTCCAGAACATCGGCAATTGCCACAATCCGACCATCACCAAGTACCGTAGCACCCGCAATCCCGATCGGCTTCGGCACAGGCCCCTCCAACTGCTTGATCACAATTTCCTGTTCAGTTGAAACCTGATCCACCTGCACCGCCAAGAAATTGCCACCCGACCGCAGCACGATCACCGAAATCATGTCATCGTCAGTATTAAACCCGTAAACACTGCCCCGGCCCAAATGGCGGTTGTAAGCTAGCAAATCCCGCAGCGGCCGGAACGGCAAAATCGAACCCCGCCACTCAATGCAGGGTAAACCATCCGCCCCCGTCGTCACCTGATCCCGAGGCACATCGATCATGTCCTCCACCCCATCCATCGGAAAAGCAATCCGAGCCCGATCGCTAATGCAAGTCAGAGCCTTAGAAATACTCAACACCAGAGGTAAACGGATGGTGAATACAGTTCCCTTGCCGATCGTCGAATCGATCGCCACAACCCCTCGAATCTCCTGCAAAGAAGTCCGCACCACATCCATCCCAACCCCGCGGCCGGCATACTCCGTCGCCTGTTCCTGAGTGCTAAAACCAGGCATAAACAGCAAATCGTACACCTCCGAGCGCGACATTCTCTGAGCCTGAGCAGCCGTCAACAAACCCTGCTTAATCGCCTTAGCCTTCACCTTTTGCGGGTCAATTCCCGCCCCATCATCAGAAACCGAAATCACCGTTTGATTTCCTTGGTGAAAAGCCCGAATCGTAATCCTGCCCATCCCCGGTTTCCCCGCCGCCAAACGCACCTCCGGCGGCTCAATCCCGTGAGTAATCGCATTGTTCACCAAATGAGTCATCGGGTCATAAAGCTGATCTACAATCATCTTGTCGATCAAAATATCCTTACCCTCAACCTGCAACTGAGCTTGCTTACCGCACTTAATCGCAATTTCCCGCACCGCCCGGAACAACCTGTCCGTCGTCTCAGCAAACGGCTTCATCCGGGCCCGAGTCAAACCTTCTTGCAACTGAGTCGTGACTTGTCGCAATTGGCGAGTCACCTGATCCGCCTCATCCACCAAAAACTCAATATCCGCCGCCGACTCCCGCACCCGCACGATCAGCTCAATAATCTCCTGAGCCAAACTGTGGAAAGGAGTAAACCTGTCCATTTCCTCCGGTTTCCAGGCACCTTCCCGGTGGTTAGTAACCTCCTCCGAGCGCCAAGGCGACGAGGAAGCTCGGTGTCCCTGACGGTTTGCTAGCAAAGCAATCTCCAAAAGACTCCGCTCGTAGAAATCCTGAGTCCGCTGGCTCACATCGCTCAGCAGCGTCACCTGGTGCAGCAAATTGTCCAAAAACTGCCGCATCCGTTCTTGATCCTGCTCCAAACTGTTGCGGTTGACCACCAGTTCCCCCATCAAATTGCTGAGGTTGTCCAGTTGCTTCACCGGCACCCGCATCGTGTGGTCGCCGAACCCACCAGCCCGAGCAGTACGTCTGGGTCTGTTAATCGCCGACGGCACAATATTGCCTTCCCCTTGGCGGCCGCCCCCGTCCTTGGAATCTTGCAGCAATTTTTCCAAATCGCCAAACTCGTCATCGCTGGCTTGATGGGAATTGGACGCAGCAACACTTCCAGAACTTGCCAAGGAATCGGGAATTTCTGCAAGTGTTGCACTCTCGCTGAGCAATTCCTCAAGATCTGAGAAAACCTCCGTGTTGACCGGACTCAAATTTTTTCCCCCAGATGCTGAAGCTGCAGCCGTAGCACCCCCTGCAATCAACAGCGCTTCTAAATCATCAAAATTGTCTTCATCGTCCTCACCGTCGTCGGATTCATTGCCGCCAAAAAAGTCCGCCAGCGAGCCCTCTTCCAAATCCGAGGCATCCACAAGATCCGATTCGTCCTCAGCATCCCACAACCCAGATGTCAGTTCCGAAGTCACCAAAGGCCCTGCATCGATCGAATCCAACAAATCATCAAAACCCTCCAACTCCTGAGTATTCAGAGTCGCCCCTGTTTCCAAAGCCGCCAGCAAATCATCATCGCCATCAAACATAGCCGAGACATAATCTGGCGACAGAGGCTCAAAATCCGTACCCCCAAAATCCCTTTCCAGAGCCTCAAACAAATCATCTCCACCGCCAGACTCTTCATCTGCGAAAGTTTCAGGTAGAGCAAACAAATCTGTATCCGTAGCATCCAACAAACTATCTGCTGGCCCGGCCGACAACTCCTGTAAATCTAAAGCATCCTCCTCATCTGCGACGGACAAACCAGCATCCGCCGGGCTCAAAAGCTGTTCGCCAAACATATCCTCCAACAAATCAAAAGTGCTATCCCCATCAGGCTCGAAACTTGAAACATTTTGAGGGAAATTATCCGACATCGCCTCAAAATCAACCTCTGCCAAATCGGCCAAATCCCGATCGTCCGGGGCCACAGCAGCGTCGAAAAACTCGATCGCCCCATTACTAGAGGAAGCTTCCCCATCCCCACTCAGCAATTCTGCATCTTCATCTAAACTCTGCAATTCTTCGCCAACCAACCCCGAAGCCTCCCCGTCATACTCAGTACCCGTAGGTACCGAACCAAAAAGATCTGCCAAATCCGCCGCCTCCTGGGAAGTAACCGTACCAGCAGAGCGATCGAGCCCATCATCATCGTCCCCAGAAATCAAGTCTTCCTCCATCGAACCAAACAGCGCATCCAAATCCGTATCGCCCATATCTAAGCTTGCCGGCTGCAAAGATTCATCATCCACACCGAAAACATCTTCCAGCCAATTTCCATCCTCAGAAACATCTAAATCAGAACTTGAAGTTAGATCCAGAACACTCTCAACGTTTTCATTTTGCGGTACGGCTGCATTGCTCATAAATCGATCGTCCTCACTGTCTCCACCTTCACCTTCAGAATCCAAATAACCAGAACTGATACTCAACAAATCTGTCAAATCGGAATCCGAAGCCCCCGAAGCCAGAACATCAAAATCATCCAGAGAAGAAACTAGACCAAACGTTTCAGCATTCCCCGAATCATCGTCACCGCCGACAGCAGACTCGATCGACCCAGCATCAAAAACCTCAGCATCAAAAGCATCCCTGTTCGATATCGCAACCAAGCCCGCCTCCTCCGAAACACCCAAATTACCAAACAAATCATCCAAATCAGTGTCCCCGGTAACATCCAGAGAAGATTGAGCAGCCACCTCATCCAAAAACGTACCCAAAGCATCCTCATCTGCCAGCGCCCCAGCTTTCTTGGCCCTCTGCTTCCGCTGACCCAAACCGCTTTCTCCACTTGCGGCAAACTGCTTGGAAGCCAGCCCCTGCCTCAAATCTGCATTTTCCTCACCCGCAGCGACTCCAGAACCGTCAGACTCGGCCGACATCAAATCTTCCCCAAACAAACTGTTAAGATCGTCCATCAGATTTTCGCTATCAACTTCCAAATCTTCCACAGTCTGTTCATCAAACAACAAATCAGTAAAATCGCCCGAATTGTCATCATCATCATCATCATCCGACCCCAGCAGTCCCTCTACTGCGATCCCATTCGAGTGCGCGTAATCCAAATCTTCTTCTTCTTCCCAAGCACCCTCAAGATCTGGAGACTCGCCATTAAACAAATCAGCCAAAGTATTGAGTTCCGCCACCCCCACTTCAGGGCCGCTGCGAGCAGAAATTCTCAAAGAATCAGTCTCTATATCTGACTCTAGGAACCCTTGAAAATCATCGAACTGCAGCGATCGACCCTCACTGACATCATTGCCTTCGGTAGTATCCAATTGATCGAACAACTCATCTATATTCAACCCAGAAACCGTCGGTAGTAATTGTTCGTCCGAACCAGAATCGCCTAACCCAGCCCGCTTCCAAGCGGCATCTTCAGCAGAGATCCAATTTCCGCCGGCACTACTCGGTTGAGCGAAGGCCAGCAAATCCTCAAAATCGGTTTCGGGAACCCGAGCCTCGGGCATCAGCGACAGAAGTTTTTCGCTAGGCGCGATCGACTCAGACAATCCCGAAAGCACCAACTCCTGCGCTTGTTTGATATCCTTAATCACAGTGGGAGCCAAAATCCGGTAAGTATTTTCTGGATTGGCGATCGCCTCAGATACCACAGCCATCAACTCGATCCAGCCGGGAAGCTCAAATTCCTCCCCCGCCATTCTCAAATTCCGACAAATATTCTTGAGCTGCCGCCTGCTTTCATTCCCCTCCGGCTGTTTGAACTCCTGCAGCATTTCCCGCATCCTCGCGGGCACATCCGAGTCAAACACCAAATGCAGCGCACTGTCTTCTGTTTCTGTCGAATCAAAGTCGTAAACCGCCCCCGAACCCGCCATACCCCTCTTTGAGCCAAACGCCCCCGCCCCCATCCCAGCCAGAACCGGTTGAGGTAACGACAGCGGACTGCTCTGATCTACATCCCGTCCCGAGTGTCCGACAAGTCCCCCCAAATGTCCGTTGAGTTCATCAAACACCGGCTCCAACTCTCGAACCATCTGTTCGCCCATCTCTTCCGTCAGCCCAAAAGGCCCCGAAAGTTGCTCCAACAACCCTTGCAACGTATCAAAAATTCGCAGGAACAGAGATTCTAGCTGTTGGTCTACCTTAACGCTGCACTCTTTTAAAACCTTAAAACTATCCTCTAATCGGTGAGATGTTTGCTGAATGCTCGTCAGCCCCAGCATTGCCGCACCTCCCTTAACAGAGTGAGCGGCCCTAAATACTTCGTTAACCAGTTCTGGGTCTTCGATCGTCGCCTGCAGATTCAGCAAACCTTGTTCGATCGTATTGAGATGGTCTTTTGCCTCCTCAATAAAATAGCCCATTATCCTCTGTTGTTGTTCTGGCAGCATAGTTTTATTCCTGATTTTAATCGTTATTGTATTGGGTCTATTTTAGCTAGCGGGCGCGTGAATCCCCACTTCATAATTTTCAATTTGGGGTGGGATGAAAGCCTGGTCGATCGAGGTTGGGATGTTGACCATTTTGCTTCGCAACCGGAAAATATCTGCACACTGCGTAAATATTCTGTTAGATTAATTGACACTCTCCGGCGTAAACGCACGGAGATTCTTTAATCTACGAGCCGACTTGCTGAGGCAGGATTTCTCCAGCGACAGTAGAGGTTAACTCTCAAGAGAGCGTTACTGGGAGCATCTCAGTTTTGCATTTATAGTGCGAGCGTCCCCGCTCGCGAGTACAAGACGCGAGCTCTTGATGTGCTCGCACTACAATAAAAAAAATGCTTTTTGCAAAACTGAGATGCTCCCTTGGGACACATACACCATACCGGCTAGCGGTTGGTGTGGGTACTTCACCCAAGATACAAATCATGCAGCCATTTTGCTGTATTTGAGTCCGAATACCAGGAATTATTTCTATGCCTCGCGGTAGTTTTTGAGGTTGAGGTGCAGATGTGCTTCTTACATCTTTAATCCTTCCTTTTTTAAACCTATTTTGAGATTTTTCTAATCGAGAAACTTTCCATAAATGATTAGAATTAATGCAGTTACGGACATCACCACTATGGCGAAAAAAGTATTCTGCTTTAATCGTCGGACGATCCAAGCTATTTGCTAATACTAAACGGTGTATTGTAAACGTTTCTCTTCACCCTCAATTTTATATCTTTTGTCGGTATAACTCCTGCTATTTTTTGAAAGAGTAGAGATAATACAGCCCATCGGCTGAATTTCACCAAATATGCCAGTAATCACCTCTACTATGTATCGTCCATTTGTACAACTCCTAGTTTATTTAGGTGCTGGATAGGTATCCCCGCAGCGCTTTTAATGCTGCGAGGTTACTTTTTGTCTTTCATTGTTTCTGCAGAAACCTGCTGATAAATTAGCAAGTAAAAAAAGCATCAAACAATCAATTATTGTCTTTCTGTCGTTTCTACTCGGAACCTTTCCACCGATGTCAAAAGGTCGCGAGCAACGCCTACCAAATTTTGCAAAGCACCGGAAACTCGCTGCGCTTCCTGGGATGTTTCCTGAGCGGTTAATTCCACGGCCTGCATCACACTGGCGACGGAGCGAGCTGTTTCATTCTGTTCTACAGTGTCCGCTGTAATCGATCGCACTAACACGTCAATTCGATTAGTCACTTGAATGATATCTTCAAGCGATCGCTTCGCCTGCTCGGCCAACTTTGTCCCCTCAATAACCTGCTGCGTCCCTTCTTCCATCGCCGTCATTACCGCGCCGGTTTCACTTTGAATTTGCATCACGATCTGCTCAATTTCTTTCAAAGACTTAGCCGATCGATCTGCCAACTGTCGCACCTCATCCGCCACGATCGCAAAACCCCTACCCGATTCCCCAGCTCTCGCCGCCTCAATACTAGCGTTGAGAGCCAACAAATTCGTCCGAGAGGCGATCGCCGCAATCAAACCCACAATCTTAGAAATTTCTTGAGAAGCTTCCGCCAACCGCTTGACTTTTCGCGTGGTTTCTGCAACCGTTTCTCGAATGTCCAAAATCCCGGCCACCGTCCGTTCTACAGCCTCGCCACCTTTGAGAGCCGTCGCCGCCGCGCCCCGGGCCACTTCTTCCGCCTCCCTAGCGCTCTCTGCAACCCGCTGAATCGCGTCGGTGAGGACTTGCACCGAATTGAGCGTCGCCGCCTGTTCTTCAGCCTGCCGCAGCGCGTCAGAAGACAAATCGCCCGCAAACTTGGCACTATCCGTAGCGCCCTTGCTGACCTCGCGAGCCGCCTGCTTCACTTGATGGACAATTTCGCGCAAATTTTGAATCGTCAAGTTAAACGAGTCAGCAACAGCGCCCAAAACGTCTGCCGTCACTTCCGCAGTCACAGTCAAATCGCCCCGCGCCGCTCCTTCCACGTCATCTAGCAAGCGAATCACCTGGCGCTGCAAATCTTCCTTTGCCTGTTCCTGCTCGTCAGACTTGCGCCTGGTATCGCTAATCGTGGTTTGGATCACCTTCGCCATGTGGTTGAATTTAGCAGCCATTCTGCCAAACTCATCCTCCGAATAAATCGTAGCGCGAGCGTCCAAAGTTCCTTGAGATACAGCATCGAACTGAGCTTGCAAATTGTCCGAGGATTTACGCACCTGCTTGGCGATCAACTGGCCGATGCCCCAAGAAGTTAAAAAGCTGGTAATACCTGCGGCTGCGGTCATTACCCAGCCTGTTTGTCGCAGGTATACGATCGCCTCCGGCTTGTCTTGCCGCAGAGCTTGATAGGAAGCAATGTTAGTAACGAAAGCCACAGCTACCAGAGAAACCAGTCCGGCCCCGATCGCCGTGTACAACTGTTTTGTAAACAAAGGAGCATTTTCCAAGAAAGCCAATCCCCCCTGTTCTACAGTCACCGAAGTATCCAGCGCTTCAGATTCTGTCGCAGCAAAACTCGACACCGACGCACCAACAGGACCAGAAATGGTAAACATCTCGTCGTCTCGAATTGCCGAGCCGTCGCTGTTGTCAAAGTCCAGGCTGCCCGTCGAGCCGATCATGCCGCTCGTCGAGTTGCCAAAATTGGTGTTACCTCGAGTCAGCATCGAACTGCTGGCATCTTCTGAGATGTCAAAGTCCGGCAAATTGCCCAAATCGTCAAACTCGTCAAATTCGTCTAAAAAGTCGCTGTTTTCTGGAGAATTCCCAGTTTTTGACGACCAGTCGCTGTTGGGAGCGTTGCCCGCCCCGAAAGCTGTCGCTTGCTCGCTGTCGTCGAAAGAAAAAGCATCGCTGAAAGCGTCGTCATCAAAAGCGTCTAACTCGAAGCTGTCGATCGAACCAAATGCCGGGGGTTCCGAGTCGCCGTAACCGTTGTTGTTAGAGGAAGAGCGATCGACCGAATTAAATTGTCCCTGGCTCGATCTTTGACTGTGAGAATTAGGGACAGCACCTCCCATCAGCAGCGTTTCGTCTTCCGCCAGCGAATAGTTTGACGAGTAGTCCGAGTTGTTAGTATTCGGCTGGTTTTGAGCTCCCGAAGACCCGAAACCCGAAGGTATCGGATCGGCAAAGGGGTCTGCCGCTGTCGCCGAAGGAGGTAGATTTTGACCGAGATCCGAGCCGCTTGTCGGCGGGGTTTGGTAGTCGTAGTCAGAGAAATCGTCGAGTTCGTCTGGCAAATCTAGCGCACCAAAAGGTTCGCTAAAATTGTCCGACGGCCCGGTGCGGGAGTCGATGTCGTTAGAGTCAAAAGAATTCTCGATTTCTGAAGAAGCGAAACCTTGACCGTTGAGTTGAGTCGGAGCTTCTGAAAACGCATCTCCTGAATAAGGTGCGCTTTTAGCAGACGCTTTGTCCCCAGACAAGTCACCAGCATCAAACGCTCCCTCATCCAAGGCAAAAGGGTCTTCAAAATCAGAATCGGCAAACCGATCCATGTCTAGCGGCTCCGACGCATCAGCATAAGCTGCCATCCCGCCGCTATCGCTACCAAAGGGGTGAGAATGCGAGGTTAAATCTTCTTGATTGTCCCTGCTCGTGGCATCTTGTGGTTCCCACTCCAAGCCGCTCATGCCCAAGTCGGCCAAGTCCAGGTTTTCTAGGTCGTCGTCTGCCAATTGACCGACATAGGGCTCCCCGGCGACAGAATTTCCACCAAAAAGTCCCAGATCCGGGTCTTCTAAGCCTTCATCAACAGATAAGTCTGGGTAGAATTCCAATTCTGTTTGAGCCGACAAAGCCTCTAAATTTTCCGTGTGCAGTTCTCCCGATAAAAATTGGTCTGTGTAGGTAATTCCGCTGTGAGCGTGTTCGACCAAACTGGGGTCGTCGCTGAGACCTAACACCACCGTGTACTGTTCCCGTGCTACCTCGTACTGTTGCAGTCCGTAGCAGTAGATGTGTCCGCACAGCAGGCGAGCGCTGGGGTCTTCGGGAAAATCTTCTACTAATTGATAAACTAGGGCCGCAGCTTCTGAATAGTTGCCCTCCATGTAGGCCGCTTCTGCCCGTTGGTAGTCCTGCTGAAAGTTGGTACTTGTTGCCATTTGCCGCCCTCTTTTGATTTTAGATTTTAGATTTTAGATTTTAGATTTTTATCTTGAATGTTTAGATGCGCGCCTCAAGTCCTGTGACTGTTAATGATTAGACCCCTATCGCCAATCGCCAATCTAAAATCGATTTCACGCTGCCCACCGCGCCGATCGCAGAATTTTCACTTGATCTAGCAGTCGCAGCACTGTTTGAGCTTGTGGGCCTAACATCCATTCTCCCCTCAGAAATGGAATCATGCCGTCTGGTGCATTGTTTTGGGAGTGCAGTTGCTCTACGTCGAGCCAGTCCATCCCCACAATGCGATCGACTGCGAGCCCCAAAATCGTGTCTTGGTCTTCCACAGCCACGATGGGAATTTCGGGTCTGTCTGTGTTGAGAGGTGTTTGGTCTCCCAAAAACTGACCGAGATCCGCCACCCAAATCACTCGTCCTCTCATGTTTAGCGTACCTAAAAGCAGAGAAGAAACGTTAGGGATAGGTGTCATGCGGTCTGGGGAGGGAGATAATACCTCTCTAATCCCGATCGCCGGCAGTGCGAACTCGTTCCCCGAAGGAACGTAGAACCGCAGGTGCAGCTCGCCTTCGGGAGTTTCCAGTTCTTGGAATTCTGGAGCCTGATCTATGCTTTGTCCTGGTAATATAAAGTCTGAGCTGCCACTAATCATAATTCTGACACCTGCATTTCTAGCAAATTTTTAACGTTTAGCGCCTTGAGAAGGCACTGTGGAAACTTCGACGGTCAAAACTTGACAATGCCAAGCTTGACACAGCCAAGGGGTGAATGGCTATCCTGCTGCTCGTTTTTGGCAATAAATGCGCGCTCTCAATAATAATTTAGGGTGCGATCGATTATTCACCACTTCTAAAGACTCTATTTGACCGACGCCAGCAGCATCAATCCAGTTAGATTTAGGGAATCCCAGTCGAGTCCGATTAAACTTGGTTAATCCACCAGAACCAGTTGAAACACGCAATCCAGTTTCTTTCAGCCGATTAAATAATGCCCACCGAGTTGAATTAACTGCTGCTGCATTTTTCAGGATATGCTTTGCTTGAGCGATAATCCGCTTGAGAACATCTGGCTTTTTAGGCTTAATTGGCTGACAAATTGGTTCAAAGGAAACAGCGATTTTTCTCCATCAAAAGCGTCATTATTTGACCCCTCGGCTTTGCTTTCTTCGATTGCGTTTTCGGTGACGAAGGTTTTAACGCTTACATTAATACCTACCTACCGATTTTTGGGGTTGGGGAATGGTAAACTTTCGGCATCGCAGAATGAAACCAACCAACGACCAGCTTTTTTTTTGACGGTAAAAGTCTGGGAAACCAAACTACAGTTTAAAGGTTCGTCAAGGTCGAACGTCCCAAGTGTGGCAATCTTAATTATACTTCTGCGATCGTCCTTGTGGGGCAGGTTTTTCGCTAGCTTTTTACAGGCTTTTTGCGAGACGATTCTTGTGTTTTTCGGATGGGACACAATTTTTCGATTTGACAAATATAGCGCGCCGGATTGACCGTTTCGCCGATCGGCAACAGTTGAATCGCTCGATCGCCCAAAACGATACTGAGTCAAAGCATCCTTGAGGTTAATCAAAGCGTTTTGATACATCCTGTCAGACAATTGATTCATCCAGTTTAATTCAAGTGGTTTTTTTAGGCGATCTGTGAAAAGATTATTGCTTTCTTCCATCGACTTCGAGTCCAACAGCACCCTTACCGTAAATCAGCAACGTCTATTTTTCTTTGAGTTCATCTTCGAGCGAGCGATCTAATAATCTTGTTGATAGATTCGATGAAGGATAGCCCGGGCCCACATATTTTTCTACCAACATTAATAATTCGCTTTCGCCAAAAGGTTTGGTGTAGAAGTCTGTAGCTCCGGCCATGCGGGCTTTAACGCGATCGATAAATCCGTCGATGCCTGTGAGCATGACGATCGGCGTTTGCCGGAAAGCGGTAGAATTGCGGAGCATAGCGCAAACTTCGTAGCCGTCGAGTTCCGGCATGGCGATGTCGCACAGAATTAAATCGGGTTTGAGTTGAAAAACCAAACTCAGGGCTTGCAGGGGATTGCCGATGGCAGTAGCTTCGTAACCGTGTTCGTTTAAAATTGACTCGACTGTTTTGCGAATCACATTGTCATCGTCAATGCAGACAACTCTCTTAACCTTGTTTTCTGGATGCGGCGGCCATTCTCTTCTGTCGTTTGCCGGCGCAACAGATGGCTCGTAAAATACTTGCACCAATCCCTGCTGCACGAAGGGGTAAATCGCCTTAGCGACAGTCAGCACATCTCTGTTGAGGTAGCGTGCCATTTGGCGGATCGAAGTGTGACCGTCGGCCCAGCGCCTGAGAGTATTAAAGGTACTGGCTGGGAGGGCGACTCGTAGCTCGGTTGGATCTGAAATAACCGGACATTGGTTTGGCGACTGAATGTGAGGGTGAAACTGTTTCCACTGCTGCACCTGTTTGACAATCTTCGCTAGGAGGGGGCTAATTTCTAAGCTGGTCAGTTGAGGAGCTAATGCTGACCCCATTTCAAAAGTGAAGGAACCTTGATGAAGGCTGAGCAAGTCAAACAGGGTTTCGTGAACCATGCTGTGGATGATGTTGCGCCCTTGAGCTGGGGTGAGGATGTGGTTTTCTAGCAGGGCCCACAGATAGCCGTATTCTGGGGCATTGGTAGATGCCATATAAGGAACTTGGATTTTGTCGAGGGCTGTGTCTGCTTTGTAGCGGCGCAGGTAGTCGCGCAAGCGCAACAAACTGCCCGCACTCTGGGTAGCGTAAATAATCTGACCGTTGAAGCAGAAGACATACCAGGATTGTCCTGCAAGGGAGCGCGGGGGGGGTTGAGTACCCGTGTTGCTGGCGGTGGAACTGTAGGCTTCTACGAACAGTTCTCCGGTGCGCTGACCTAACTCAATCAATTGCAGGATGCTGCGGATGTCAATTTCACTCAAATTTCCCTGCATGCAGCTAAACTATCCTCTTTAAAACCGTTGTCTGAGATCGGAAAGACTGTGTGCTGGCCCAAAGATTGACTTGAGTTTCCGCGATCGTTCACGCGCTGATGCTGACGATCGTACAATTGGGAATTGACGAAAGGGATCGCGGCAAGCGGCGGGCGAGTTGGCAGCGCTACGAGTCCACAACCTGAAACCGCGAAACTCGCGACATTCTCCCGCTGTAGAGTTTCACCTTCTATGCCAACTGTTGCCTAAACTCGCAAAAGCCAAATCGCACAATTAATTGTACGGGCTTGGGGAGCTGGCAACGCTGGCATTCCCGACTGGTTCAAGTCTGGGAGTGCAAGACTTTTGATGTTTACCCTGCGCTGTCGATCTTTTTGCTTGAGTTCTTTTTTAAACCCCAAAATTGTGTGCCGTCAAGTATGAACATTTGTTGGCAACTGTCAGGAAAATCCAGACTCTCGATCGACCTTTTTGCTCGCCCGCAGCTCAGTCACAGGCTCGCGTCATTCCACTATTCTATGACAGCACGGTTCAAATCCCTAGTCCGCCGGCTTTGGAAGCTTGCTTTGGGCAACCGGGAGGAGATCACGCTCGATCGGCAACTAAAGCCTGGTACAATCAACAGACAGTTTTTGACTGACACCGCCCAAAAACCGATACAGTGCCGCGTACTCCTGTCGTGGCGAGCCACAAATTTTAGAAGAAACTTCAACCTCCCAGATTCGTCTGTGGAGTGCATCTCAAATCTCAACTCTCAACTCTCACATTTTCAATGCCCCAATTGACCTAGCGAAAATAATGGGATACAAGTTGCTGACTATCCCCAGTGGCGATTCCCAAATTTGAGACTTTAGTTCCCGCTCCCAGGTGCAATGCTGCAAGCAAGCTGTACTGCATCTAGATTGTTGGTAGCGATTGAGCGGGAGAGAGTTTCAGAGGTGGAAGGGGAGAAGATTGCAGGATTTTGGGATTCTTGCAGCAATATACACTGTTTATTTGCACAACAGCTTAAATCTCTCAATATCCAATTCTTTAATCTAAAATCGAAAAACTGACCTTTTTCGGTTTTGGGCTGTGAGAATTCTCGCAGTTTTGCTAGTCTTTAATCAAGCGACATTGATACCGATCTCCCTTTCGTCCAGAAAGCTGGCGGCGGCAGTGCTTTTTGGATGCACTGCTGGGGAGTATAGTGCTGTGGGCGAGCGATCGAGAGAGTTGGGAAAGGATGCTATCCCCGAATTGGGAAAACGACACTAAAGACGACTTATATTTTCGGTCTTTAAGTAGCTTAAAGTATGTTTGGATAGGTTTTAGGAAGCAGAGGACTATTAGTGTGCTGTATCTAGCAGAAGTACAAAAACAGAGAAGCGGCTTTGGTCTCGGTGGCGGTAAGGCTGAACTGAAACTGCTAGCTTGTCAGCGGGGCGAACACAATTGGAGTGCCGTACCGGGGGATGATGCGATTCCAGTTGAGGAAGCTAATAAGTTTAACGACGGCACGCTGGTGCTGGTTGAGTTGAGCGCTAACAAGCAAGTACAGCGGATTCAGGAGGCTGCCCGCCAGTTGGTGAGCATTCTGCAAAATTTCTCGCGCTTGCAGGACAAGTTTAAGGATAAGGAAGAGGAAATTGAACAGTGGAAGGCTTCTCTGACGTTTTCGAGTCAGGAGCTCAATCGCCGGGAAATGGAAATGCAAGCCCGCGAAGAGCAGTTGGCTCAAATGGAGGAGGAGTTGGAGCGGCTGGAGGCTCAGCGCTCGGAAATTGAAAATACTCGCGATGAGGCTAACCGATTGCGGGATGAGGTCGATCGCAGCCGGGTGGAAATTGAGACGGCTTGGGAACAGTTGCGGGGCGAACAGCAGCAGGTGGCGACTCAGCAGTCTCAGATTCCGCAGGGGGCTGCGATCGACGAGCAGCAGGCACTGAGGATTCAGGAGTTGATGAACAAGCTGGGAGGTGCAATTTCTGCAGCTCAAGGGGTTCGGGAACAATTGAATCAGTCTTTTGGTGTTGTGGGGGCTCAGCAAGCAATTTTGGATTTGCACTGGCAGCAGTTGGAGCAAAAACGGGCCAATGCTCAGCAGCAGCAGGAAGATGTTGATCGACAGCTTCAAAGCCTGCAAAGCCGCTGGCAGGAGTGGTATCAATCTCAAGATGTTTTGGGACAAGCTCGGGCGGATCTTAAGGGGCATCAAAGTACGCTCAGCGCTAAGCAGGATCAGGTTGAGTCGATGTCTTTGCAGGCGCGGGCTGTTGAGGATATGTACGAGCAATTTTCTCGGTTCGCATCTGCTGCGGGTGCTGGGGGTATGGAGCAGGCAGTAGATGTGTCTGCTCTGGAGCAGATGCCGGTTGAGGAGTTGCAGGGGCTGGTGCAACACTTGCAAGAGGATTTGGAAAAGGTGTTCCGCTTTGTTAACGATCAAGAGGAGGAGTTGACTCTCCAACGGGAGACTATTGAGGAGCTGCAAGGAAAAATTCAAGCGGCTTCGGAGTACGATCGCATGGCTTTGGAAAATGAAATGGCCGATGAGCTCGAAAGTTATCAGATGTTGAACGAAACTCTGGTGGGACAGCGGCTCCGCTTGCAGGAACGGGAGGATGTTTTGAAGCAGCATCAGGGGGTGCTGTGGCGAAGATTGGGTACTGCTAATGCTCCAAAACAAGATCCTGCTGATATTGATTGGGAGCCGATGGTTGCAAAGCTCAATTCTGTGCGCCAGCAGCAAAGCCAAGAACTGCAAAGGCTGGAAAATGAAATTAGGCAGGTGCGGGAACTTATATCTCAAATTGAGGAAAATGTCAACCGCCAAAATGTAGAAAGTGAGTCGAAACGTTACGAACTCAAGCAGTTAGAGCAGAATTTGTTCAATCAGAAAGGTGCTATGGCGGAACTATGGGGCCGGGTGAATGTTTATCAAGAAATGTTGCAACCGATGCAGGATAATTTGAGCGGGCTGCGCCTCAAGCTGGAAGCGGCGGGGGGGGAACTCGATCGCGTGCAGCAGACTGGGGAGGAGCAAGATCGGGTAGCTTCGGATCTGCGAGAAGTTCTTTCGGGTTTCATGACGGCTGAAAATTAAATATCTAAAATTATCCAAGGTTTTTCAACTCGGGCGATCGCTCCTCCTGGAAATGGATCGGTTTGCGATCGGTTGGGCGCTGCGATTAAGCTGGTGAGTTTTTCTACGCTGTCAAAGCTGGGCGCTGAGGGTAATATTTGTTGCAGTAGCTGTCGCATAGCCCGTCGCTGCAACGCTAGGGGTGCTTCTCGCAAAATCGGGCGATTTAACTTGACGGGGATTTGAAATTTTACCGGCTCGCTGTCTGCAATGGGACAGATTGCTCGCTGTAGCAAGTCGCTGGCTGCAAGTTCGAGATATTCGACATCGGCGCGGAGGAGTTCGGCTGTTTGGGCGATCGCCTGTTGGGCTTTTGGGTTGAAATGAGTTTCTAAATAAGGCAATAATTCCGATCGAATGCGGTTGCGGGCATATTTTAAGTCTTGATTTGTGGAATCTTCCCAAATTGGTAGTTTTTGCTCTTGACAAAATTGACCGGTTTGCGATCGGGTGATTTCGAGCAAGGGACGAACTAAATAGATTTTAGATTTTAGATTTTCGATTTTCGATTGGGAATTTTCATTTTGATTCTCCAATCTAAAATCTAAAATCGGCGATCGAAAATCGAACAGGGGGCGCGTCCAGGTGAGGGCAGAAAGTCCGTCGGCACCGCTACCGCGAATCAGGTTGTAGAGGAGTGTTTCGGCGCGATCGCTGGCTGTGTGACCTGTGACAATGTAGGGGTAGTTGTGGGCGATCGCAATTTCGGTTAAAGCTTGATACCGCCACTGTCTTGCCGCCGCTTCGGTTTTGGGGACTAACAAGGCGGTTTGCAAATAATAGGATATGCCCCAATTTTTCGCTAAATTTTCTACATGACTTGCATTTAATTGAGAATCAGAACGCCAGCGGTGATCGCAGTGGGTGATCGCTAAATCCCAACCCCATTTTGGTTGCAAATCCACCAGTAATTTGAGCGAACACAGAGAATCTTGGCCGCCGGATACTGCTACCAACAATCGCTGATTTGATGGCAATATTTGTCGCAGCAGCAGCGTCCGGTGCAGTTGAGCGTGGAGGTACGTCCAATTGGAAGATTCAGCCATGAGAGCAGTTTTTCATGCAGTAAGTCATTGGGCATTGGGCATTAGTCATTGGTCATTGGCCAAACAGGGCATTGGCCAAACAGGGCATTAGTCAACAGTCAACAGTCAACAGTCAACAGTTAACAGTCAACAGTCATTAGTCATTGGTGCTGTCCTCCCCGAGCTTTCCGTCCAATGTCCAACGTCCGAAGAGAAATGGAAGAAGGAAGTTCAGCGTACTCGCAGTCTAGCCTGCAAGCTATGGTAGTGCTGTCCACGAAGAGCGGTTAGACAAAACTCGCTCATCGCCGACACTAAGCCCGTGCTATATCGCGACAGCTTGCAAAGCGAAAAAAAAGCTTTTTGCAAAAATATGAGATGATCCTAACAGATGGATGTTGAGGGAATTGGGAATTGGGCGGAGCGAAGCGGAGGGATTGGGAATTGGTAATAGGGCAATTTCCCCTTTTTTTCACTCACAATTGCCACTTTCCCATTCTCTAAATTTCTGCTTTTTAGCTCCACATTCCTCTACTGTGAGGGTTGCTGTCTGGATACCCAGACAAAGGATAATTGTCACTTATTTGTGTTGAATCGGCTACAGTTGGTTCATCATTAGTATCAGTTGGGAATGAGCTATTTTGGTCGTAGGTCTGCGTGGTGTCTGATGTTTCTGGGGAGGCTGGAAGGGCTTTTTGTTCTGTTACCTCAGATTCGATCGGGTAAAACTCCAGACGCATCCTAAGTTTGCCTTTTGTCCAGTTTTTTCCGGCACTTAAAACTTCGCAATCCATGCCGTCTGAAAATAAGTGTTGTTCTAGCAATTTTGACTGCATAATGGTCATAAATTCGCTAACTTTGAATGTACACTGATACATTAAAGCGCTGGCAGGAGCAGACAAAACATCGTCTTCTTTGAGAAATATTTGTGATTCGTCCATATCAATTGTCCTGTTAATGAAGGAAGACGGAAAAGGGAAGAGAGCCCTTTGGCTACGCGAGCGGGTAAAAAGAAGGAAAAGGGAAGAAAGTTTTTGATTCTCGATGCTTTTATAAGCTGGCATTACATTGATGTCAAGTTTACCTCAAACGCAGTACCGGTCTGCTGTTTTACGATTAGGCTCCGAGCCCGCCGAATTCTTGCCCCCTACTCCCCCTTAAGAAGAGGGGGGGTGGAAGCGATGGAAGTCCCCTTTTAAAGGGGAATTGAGAAAGAGGCAGACTCGGATGCAAACGAGAGATACAAAGGATTTTAGGCTGAATTTGACACTAATATTGGGCGTTGCCACCTGAGAACCGGAGATGCTATTAATCCCTACACTTTGATTTATGCTGTTTTTCTTTGGCCCATTGGTGGCTGAGAAATTAGAAAAACCAACCGTAGGAATGTAAACCTTTGCCTAGCAGATTAACGCCTAAATAGCAAATCCAAACTACTACAAAACCTGTGGCGGCTAAAATTGCTGGGCGTCTTCCCTGCCAGCCGCGAGTGATGCGGGCGTGCAGGTAGGCTGCAAATACTAACCAAGTAATTAGCGCCCAAGTTTCTTTCGGGTCCCAACTCCAGTACGATCCCCAAGCTTCGTTAGCCCAAACGGCACCGGCGATAATTCCAACTGTCAGCAAGGGGAATCCTAAACCGATGATGCGATAGCTAATGTTATCAAGGGTTTCTGCTAGATTCAAGCGCTGGGGCGAGAGAAGTTCTGCGGTTTGAGTTGGGGCGGTTGATGCGGTTTGAACGGTTGCTAGTTCTAGCACTGCGGTGGTGCTGTAACCGTTATTGCTGTTGAAAGCGGGTTCGCCAACAGGTTGTCCGCTGTCGTCGTCGGCTGGGGGTTGGGGGTTTTGCGGGCGTTGGAGGCGGTAGTTGCCGTTGCGGTTGCTGCTGGTGCCGAAGGAACTACCGGTGAGTTCGATTTTTTGGCCGCGGGTGACGATTAAAAATGCGATCGCCAGCAATGCTCCTACCATTAAGGTGGCGTAACTGAGCATCATGACGCTAACGTGCATCATCAGCCAGTTGGATTTGAGGGCTGGTACTAGGGGCTCTGCCGATTGCATGGTGTCGGGGAGAGTCAGGGCGGCAAAGGCGGTTATTGCCATTGCTACGGGGGTTGTCGCTACTCCGACTAGACGGGAACGGCTCATGTTTTCGGCGACTAGATGGATGGCGGTGATGCCCCAAACTAGGAAAAATAGGGATTCGTAGAGGTTGCTGAGCGGGAAGTAGCCGGCTTCTATCCACCTAGAACCGAGTAAGGCGGCGATGGAGAGGTTGGCGACGGCCATTCCTGCGGTGCCTAGGGCGGCCAGGTAGGGAATGTTGGGGAAGGCTGCGCCTACCCAGTAGATGAGCATTGTTGCGAACAGGATGGCGAAGGAGATGTTGTCCAGCCAGTTCTGAAGTACGACCAGATCCATATTATTTACTCCGGTAGTGTTTTTACTTATTTTTGCTAACTAGATCGATCGTACTGGGGTTCGGGAGTTTTGGGTTTGAGATTTGGAATTTTTGTGGCAATTATGAGTTTTTGGCTGTGGTTGAGGTGCCTGGGGGCGATCGCACGGACGCCTAAAACAAGCTACTCTTGACCCACCAGACGACTGTCACCCCGTCAAGTCGGGCTTGTTGATTCTGGCTGACGGCTTGAGGTTGGACGAGTTGAAAGTAAGGAAACACCGAATGCTGAGGGTCGAAATTCGATCGCCCGCTAACAAATTTAGTCTTGGACGTAGAGGGGCAGAAACGGGGTTTTTTCAGGAAAATCCTTCGTTTTCACCCAGAGATTAAGTAAAAAACTCGGTTTCTTTGTCGGGAGTGCGTCTAGGACTGAAAATATAGGATATTTTTTGATATTGGGCTATCTCGAATCGTTTAAAATAGATTTAGCAGATTACCCACTTGCTGTTTTTGCAACCAGCAAAACAACGGAATCCCCCGAATCAAGTCGTGGATACTCCCCAAATTTTAGACCAAAGCTCAAGCTCCGGTGATTTATCTAGAAAAGTCAATTCTAAAATTGAAAATCTAAAATCTAAAATAGACTGATGGCTGGATAATTTGCACAGGCTAGATGATATCATGTGCAGTCGATTAGTATAACAAAAATAGTTCGTAGTGCGGACTGGCATACGCAATCCCGGAGCGGACTTGCATACGCACTACGACGAACCAATCCGAGATAAGTCAATCGACCGCACACGATAGGAGATGTTGAGTTAATGCGTCGAGATTCAATTTTTTATAAGTTATTTCAAGAAGCTCCGACGCTGTTGTTTGAGCTATTGGAAGAGTCACCATCAAATGCGGAACAGTATCGATTTGATTCGGTGGCGGTGAAGGAACCGAAGTTTGAAATTGATGGGGTGTTTTTGCCGCCGGATGCTGAGCCTGGAGTTGTATATTTCTGTGAGGTGCAGTTTCAGCGGGATGAATTGCTTTATGAGAGATTGTTTGGTGAGTCGTTTTTGTATTTTTATCGCAACCGCCAGCGATTTACTGATTGGGAAGCGGTGGTAATTTATCCGAGTCGATCGACTGAACAATCAGAAACGCATCCCTATCGATCGCTCACCAGCAGCAATCAGGTACATCGGGTATATTTGGATGAGTTGGGTGCGATCGAACAGTTGCCGCTGGGAGTGGCGCTGATGGCGTTGACGACTATCGACGAAGCGAGTACGCCGGAAGCTGCGCGATTGTTGCTGGCGCGATCGCAGCGGGAGGAATCGGAAGCCGCGAGTCGCGCCATAATAGAGATGCTGACGACAATACTGGTTTACAAGTTTACAAATTTGAACCGAAGGGAGGCAGAGGCGATGTTAGGGATTACGCTTGAGGAAACTCGGTTTTATCGGGAAGCTAAGGAAGAAGGCATCGAACAAGGCATTGAACAAGGCATTGAACAAGGCCGCGAACAAGAAGGAAGAGCCTTGATTTTGCGTCAGCTAAATCGCCGTCTGTTAAATCGGCGAGTTGGAACTTTGCCGGAATCTATTACCTCTAGAATTGCTGATTTGTCGATCGAGCAAATTGAAACTCTAGCAGAGGAATTGTTAGATTTTCAGTTGATCGCAGATTTAGAGGTTTGGCTGGAAAATTTGCCGCAGGAAGATTGAGGCGATGTGAGGGATTATATTTGAGGGGGCGATCGCGCCCTTTGCGCGCACAAATACCTCAAACGTACTCCCCCTCTGCTTCCTGGGTTCTGGGGCGTATGAAAGTGCATCCGCCGTTGCTGAGAGGATGTTAAGGGTGCGATCGGGGATGATTCCGGCGGATTAGAAGCGGATTGATGATGGTGGAAGATGTTTTGGGCGATCGTACCCACAGACTGATGTTAAATTTTTCTGTATGGCTAGTCTAAATCAATTGCGTAATTCTTTTAGGAGAAATCCCCCCTTGGAATTTTATTCATGACTACAATCACCAAATCCGATTAGCAATGCTGAAGATTCAACCCCCCTCAATTTTCTCAATCCTTTACATAAAAGCACTACCAAAATAGCCTGTACAATGACCTAACATTAACAGTCCAGCACGCAATCGCCCGCCAAGAAACCCGGTTTCTTTGCATTACTGGGGACTGCAGCGGAGGATTTTAGTCCATTAAACCAGGTTTGTGACAACCGCTGCACAAGTCCTAATTAAATTATAAAAATAATAAATAATCTTGCCTCCCGCCGTTGCTGTTTAATATCATATCCGCACTACGAACTGCACGCGCAAGCAGGTTCGTAGTGCGGACTTGACTCCGCTTTCCGCCAGCAAAAAATGGATACTACAAACCGTGTTTGTTATGGCAATCGACCCGACATGATATAAAGAGTTTTCATGGCGGATTTGTTCCATGATTTAAGAGCTAATTGGGAGAAGTTTGGACGGTGGGCGAAGGACTCGGTGCACTAGGATTCGGCGAGGGCTTTGGAGAAGGAGTGGATTGGTCGGATTTTTTGAGTCTGACAAAAGCGTCGTAGCGGGTGGTACGATCGCTAATGACGGCCGCTGTAACGCCGATCGACCGCGTGGCATCTATCCACATTTTTTGGGTGGGAGGAAACTCCGGTAAAGCTAGGTTTTTCGGGTTAAACGCAGTTTCGGTGTCGATGAAAAAATTGCCGTTGTTGGGCTTAAGTTGCGATCGTACAGTTTTCTGAAAAATTTCGCTGCTTAAAAGCGGACTTTTCGGCGCAGGAACGATCGCCTCAACCACGGGAGCTCCTACTGCGATAAACGCAACATTATTCATCCAGCCGCGAGTTACCGCAATCCCTCCAAACTGCGATGTCCATTTAGTCGCAGGTTGACCGCCGACTTTAATATCCTCAACTCTAAACCCTTTCATTTTCATCGTTTCATCAAGCTGTTTCAGGGATTTGTTAGCTGCGCTGCGGTTGTTTGTTTCCACCATAAATACAAATCCAGCAGCATATTTGTCTTTGGGATTTGGCGCGCTGGCAGGTATTAATGACAGAGAAAATTCTCCCCCCATCCAGTCGAGCAAATCTTTATCTAAATCCAAGCCGGTAGTGGATTTTAAACCTGTACGCAAAATTTGGGGATTAATTGGGGACAGCGGGTTAGCATCCGCTCCCAATACATAGTCTTGCCACAAACGCTGCAAGTTGCCGCCCGATACCATCATGATTGTATTGCTTGGGAGGCGGTCAACCATTTTTAAAGCGTTGTTTTCTACCACTATCTTTCTCGTGGAATCTGGTTTGAGCCAAGAGATGGATTTGAATCCAATGCCTTCTGAATCTAGTGTCGCTGTGGTGGCAAATCCCTGATTTTGTTGCAGTTTTTCCAGGTTTTCTGGCGAAATTTCGCGGGCTGAGTTGGCTGCTGTAAAGGCTGCTGCAACGGGCATATTGACGTAGAGTTGACCGAAGGCTGCTGGATCTTTTATTTGTTGGATGGCGTCTGCATAGCCGGGGGTTTTGGCGAGGGATGGTTCGCCTTTGTAGGTGTCAATTATTCTGTCTGTAGCCGTGGGATCTGTGGTGACTGCTAGATAGTTTGTGCCGAGTACCGCAACTGAAAAACTGCGATCGGGTATACCTTGAGTTTCTGTAACTTGCACGCCTTTATAATTGCGCTCAACCATTTTTCCTTGGTTGAGGGATCTGGGTTTTGCTAATAATTCTTTGGCTTTAATCGGGTTAGCAATTGGCAAGATAATTGCGACTGACTGCTGCATTGGCTGAGGCGGGGGCGAGTTGGGTGTCCGTGGGGGGACTGGTATTGCTGTTTTGTTTCGCAGAAACGCTACCATTGCTGTGTTACCTACCCACGGTTGAATGTCTTGCGCGTAGGCGTAACCGTTGGTTGTCAGGAGGCGATCGCGCAATTCGCTTAAAAACCTTTCAAACGAAGCTTTTGACTCGGGCGTACCAAACTCTCGCAGTTTATTCCACTGCGATTCATCCGTAGTGATCGATAGAGCCATCATCGCATCTTGCGGGACAACCGTTGCTCCCGCCGGTAAATCTTTGGCGGACCCGCGAGAAATGACGAGGTAGTACGCGAGAAAGCCTAAACCGATCAGAAGTGTAGCGGCTCCGATCGCAAACAGCAGGGAAGATTTATCTTTCTTAAACATTATTCGTAAGGTTTGGGTGCTCGGAACATGATAGATGATTTCCTTGCCTAATGTAGCAAATGTTGAAACAAGAAGGAAAAACAGAAACGGAAGTCGGAAGAAGCAAGAATAGCAATAGAAGCAGTAAAGCGTGAAGTCGCAAAATCTCCGAGAAAAGAAGACTTTACAAAACTTACGCGCGCCGAGGGCACAAACCGGATTTCTGCCTAAATATCTAGCGAAGAACCGAGGATTTTTCTAAAAAACTCGGTTTGAGAGCGCAACTCCTGCTTTAGTTAAGCCGATCGACCTTGAAATTCCCTGCTAGTAAATAATAAACTTTTTGTAAGCCTTTGCTCCGACAGCCTCCGAAAAGTCAAATATAAATGCCGCAACAGATTAATTGAATCAGTTTCTCGCCTTAAAGTCTTTAAAAATCGTTTGAAACGAGTACATCAACCGGTGGACATCGTTTGTCGCCCTCGGAAAAATGTTGAGCTCCCATTTTTTGCGCGCAGTTGTTAGTAGTTTTGCTACGGGCTGGGAGTAACTGTTAGAAATGAAATAGCTGCCGCCTTCGTAACGAATATCTGACGCTAATCCGATAAAAGCACCGGCCGTTTCTAGTTGAAGTTCCGAGGTGTAGTGTTCAGTTTTGACCGCTAAAATTACTTGCGAGTGTCGGGGTTCGCGGTTGAGCAAGCGACAGATATTCGCTTCTTTTTGGTACAAAATTAAAACGTTGCAGTTGTGCAGAACTCCGGCTCTACCTTGGACTTTTACTCCGAGGTGAATTTCTAGGGCTGGTTTGTCGGGAAATTCCACCACAGCATGAGTGTATGGATGTGCGGTGCCGTGGATTGTTCCGGCTGTTTTTCTAAAGGTTAAATATTTCGGTGTTTCGTCGTCTAAAACATTGTTGTAATAAATATTACCGCCTTCATTAGCAACTGCTTTTAGCAGGATGGTGAATAAGTAAGCGTCAAAAATTCTTGCTTGTTCTGCTGCTCCGTTGAAATCGGGGTCGATGGAGCTTTTTAATTTGCTTTTAATGTCGGAATTGAGGGCGTAGTTGCTAGGCTCTGAGGGCAGTTTTTCGAGTAATTGCTTGAGGGCGATCGCCTGTTTGTGGCGAGGGGCAGTCACGCTGGAGGTAAACTCGATTGTTTGGGCTGTTTCTGCACCTGAATTGGCAAAAATAATTTTTGTGCCGAGGGGAGAAGTTTCCGATTCTACTTTCAAGAAATAAGCTATTTCGTCTTCCATTTCGGAAGTGTTCACCGTCGCTTGTCCGACAGCATCAATTAACAGCAAAAGTTGTTCTTTTGCGGTATAATCTTCTATCTTGAGCAGAGGTGTCTTTCTTTTGAGCGATCGCTCTTGAATTACTTTACCTATCTCTACAGTATCCGCTACTTGTTGAACTACCCAATCCAATTTAAACTCATTTAGAATTGCCGCCAGTTCTTGATAGAGTTTGGCGTACTCGATGTCGTCCATAATTGCTTCTGCACTGCACACTATATCTAATTATACAAGGTGGTTGATTTTTTTGTCAATCTGCCAACAGCCAACAGTCAACACTCAACTGCCAATTAGCAGTAAGCTATTTTACGACAAACTAGCGATCGAACTATGGCAACTATCAACGACAACTACCTCAAACTCAAAGCCGGCTACCTGTTTCCCGAAATTGGGCGCAGAGTCAAAGCCTTTGCAGATGCGAATCCCCAAGCGCCCATCATCCGGCTGGGGATTGGCGACGTGACTGAACCGCTACCGGCTGCTTGTCGCGAGGCGATGGTGGCGGCGGTAGCAGACATGGGTTCGCGGGATACCTTCAAAGGATACGGCCCGGAACAAGGTTATGAATGGCTGCGGGAGAAAATTGCCCAGCACGATTTTAAGTCGCGGGGATGCGAAATTGATGCTTCGGAAATCTTTATTTCTGACGGTTCTAAGTGCGACTGCGGCAACATTTTGGATATTTTCGGCAGCGATAATACGATCGCAGTTACAGACCCAGTGTATCCGGTGTATGTAGACACAAACGTGATGGCCGGACACACGGGAGATGCCAACGACAAAGGCGAGTACGAAGGCTTTGTTTACCTGCCAATTACAGCAGAAAACAACTTTACCGCCCAAATTCCGACAGACAAAAAAGTCGATTTAATTTACCTGTGTTTCCCCAACAATCCGACGGGCGCAACTGCAACGAAGGAACACTTGCAAGCTTGGGTAAATTATGCTAAGGCGAACGGTTCGATTATTTTCTTCGATGCGGCCTACGAAGCGTATATTACCGATCCGAGTTTACCGCATTCTATCTACGAAATAGAAGGTGCGCGCGATTGTGCGATCGAATTTCGTTCTTTTTCCAAAAATGCTGGTTTCACCGGTACTCGCTGCGCCTTTACAGTAGTACCGAAGACTTTGACCGGAAAAGCCGCAGACGGTTCCGATGTCGAAATTTGGAAGTTATGGAATCGCCGCCAATCTACTAAGTTTAACGGCGTTTCTTACATTGTCCAGCGCGGTGCAGAGGCGGTTTATTCGGAGGTGGGAAAAGCACAAATTCAGGCGTTAGTCAATTTTTACATGGAAAATGCTGCAATTATCCGCGAGAAATTGACAGCGGCCGGAATCGAGGTTTACGGTGGCGAAAATGCGCCTTACGTGTGGGTGAAAACGCCTCACGGTTTGACGAGTTGGGAGTTTTTTGATAAGTTGCTGCAAACTGTAAATGTGGTGGGGACACCGGGTTCTGGTTTCGGCGCGGCGGGTGAGGGTTATTTCCGCATTTCGGCATTTAACAGTCGGGAAAATGTGGAGGAAGCGATGCGACGGATTGGGGAGAAGTTTAAGGTTTAATCTCATCTCCCGCTTAAACCGAAAAGCCGCCAGCCCGCCAGGGGTTGAAACTCCTGGCGGGCTGGCGGAATTAGGGAAAAAGCATTGATTTAATGTGTTGTGGAACAGGCCGGAAAGCCTGTTATTGAAAATGGTGTAAGATGCAAGTTTTGGAAAGTGCGATCGGCTGATTGTGCCAAACTACACTTGATGCGGATGAATATGTGCTAAGGGCGATCAAGTTAAATTTTCGGAAACTTTTCTGATTTACAAGCTTACAGTTATATTAAGACGTATTCACTTAGAAATGCAGGGTCATATGTTGTCAACACTCCTCGGATTATCCGCATTAGTTCTAGCTGCCGCATTGACATTCACACAACTGAAACTAACTAAACATAAAAAGCTTTTACGTAAATATGATTCGCTTTTTTCCAAAGAAGACTTTGAAAAGCAATTAGATTCTAACATCAATCTAAAACAAGGGGAAGTAGACCAGCTTGCAAGCGAGCAAAAACAACTAAAGGCTAAAATTAAAAACCTCCAGCAAAAACTCAGTGAGGTTGAAGAATCAGAATCCGTTCAATCTTTTGGATTTTATAAATCGCAGTATAACTTTGGCAGTTCTGAAGAATACAAGCGCCGACTTGACCAAATTAGAACCCAACAAAGCAAAATGCTCAAAGATAAGACGGCGGCCATCTGTCGTGTACCCTGGGTAGTAGAGGGCAGCCATAAAAAAGGTAAGAAAATGACCGATGACTTTCTGACGCTAATACTGAGAGCATTTAATGGCGAGTGCGATGCTGCAATTCTTCAGGTTAAATATAACAATGCCAATAAATTAGAAACCAGGATTAATAAAGCTTTTGAAACCTTGAACAAGCTCTCAGAAACTAATCGCTGTCAAATCATGCCTAGTTATCGCGCTCTTAAACTAGAAGAATTACATTTGACTCATGAGTTTCTAGAGAAAAAACAGGAGGAAGCTGAAGAACAGCGGAGAATTAGAGAGCAAATGCGCGAAGAAGAAAAAGAACGCCGGGAGATCGAAAAAGCGAGAAAAGATGCGGAACAAGAAGTAAAACGTCGGGAACAAGCTTTAGAAAAAGCTCGCCGAGAAATCGAACAAACTACAGGTCAACAGAGAGAACAATTAGAGCGAAAAATTCAAGAAATAAATCAACAACTTCAAGAGGCTCTTGCTAGTCAAATAAGAGCGACTTCTCGCGCTCAGGTGACTAAAGCAGGATATATCTACGTCATTTCAAATATTGGTTCTTTTGGAGAGAATATTTATAAAATTGGGATGACGAGAAGGCTTGAACCCGACGATCGCGTTAAAGAATTAAGTGGAGCGTCTGTTCCATTTCCCTTTGACATTCATGCAATGATTTTTTCGGAAAATGTTCCACAAACTGAAAATTTATTGCATCAATATTTTCGAGATAAAAGCGTGAACAAAGTTAACCAGCGCAAGGAGTTTTTCAAGGTGACATTAGATGAAATCACCTCGGCACTTGAAAAAATTGCCGAACAAACTAAAACTGTCAAAAAAGCGGAAATTAAATTCACCAAGGTTGCTGAAGCAGAACAGTATCGAAAAACGCTAGCTATAGAACTAGGTGAAACTCAGCCTCCAGACTCAAATTATACACCGAGGTGGGATGAGGAGGAGGAAGAGTCCGACGCAGACGAATAAGCAATTCAAAGACTATGGAGTCTACGCAATGGGACAAACTATCCGAAAACCAAATAAGTTCGTTTAAATAAAACGCCTCAATTATAATATTCCATTTTCTATCCATCAGCATCGCTCGGATAACCAAATTGGTCTGGTAATTCAGCAGAGGTAATTTGCAGAATCTCTAGCAACTTCTTGTATTGCACAGGCGTTAGCTTCGGTACAGATCGCCCCGATTCCCAGTTTCTTACCGTCGCTTCCGTAACGCCAAGTGCTTCTGCTAGCTGCTTTTGAGTCATAAACCGCTGAGTTCTCAATCGCATTAAGGGCGATCGATCGGCTCTTTCTGAGATTCCCATAGGCTATTTGTTAACTTATATTAAGTTTATTTACTATATACTTAAATCTATTAACGATAACCGTTAATCGGTTTACGATTAAACAATCAACATTAGACAGCACCAGAACCGCAACTTGTGCTGTAGGGGAATTGCTGTCTTTTCTTCAACTTGCTATTGTACGCGGTTTTACCGTGACACAGCATCAAACCTATCGAAAATTGTCAAAACTATGTTGCAAGATTCCGCATCGAACCAAGTATCGCCCCAAGTTTTAACTAACCAAAGCTTTGAGGCCGATAATCGCGAATCCATCCGTCACGTCATCATCGGTTCGCCGCTGGGAGTACGGCGCACAATCCACCAACTCCACGCCTTGCGCTACGCGGAAGTTGCTCGTTGGACGCATCCGATCGCGATTCCCGACAATCGCATCATCATTACACCAGAACAGGGAGAAATCATGAGTTTGTTAGTTAAGTTAATTCGGTTGGATTGATGTGTTAATGTGCGATCGCCCTTTCGAGCATTGTAGTCGAAAGTGCGATCGCACATCTCCCCTGCTCACCCGTACTAAATCCGGGATTTTTACATTCTTTATTTCTTAGTCCGCGGAGGCGGACATTGTTTGTATAGCAGCGGTTTCAACCGCCGATTTATGGCTAATTCATTAACTTATTACAGCCAATTTTTCAACCCCCAAATGTCGATAAATTGTATCTCTTTGCTGATAATCCCGCCCCAAAGAACGAATCGCATTTTGCAAATCTTCCACAGACTGACAACTGCCGCCAACTGCACCGGCCATTGTAGTAATGTGCTCTTCCATCAAAGTGCCACCGATGTCGTTGCAGCCCCATTTGAGCGCTTCAGTAGCTCCATCTAAACCCAGTTTTACCCAGCTTGGTTGGTGATTGGAAATCAAATTTCCCAAAAAGATTCTAGATACAGCGGTGAGCAACAATGTATCTGCTAAAATCGGTTGGTCGCGGCCGACTCGACTCCGCAAAGGAGCCGGTGCTTCCTGTCCGACAAATGGTAGTAAAATAAATTCTGTAATGCGTGCCCCATAGTTTTGGTCGATCGCAGTTTGTTGGAGCGATCGCACTTTTTCTAAATGCAAAACCTGCTGAGAGGCGGTTTCAATATGCCCGCAAAGCATCGTGCTAGTTGTCGGTAAACCCAGACGGTGAGCAGTTCCCACAATTTCTAACCAAGTTGCAGAATCTAGTTTTTCCGGGCAAATTATCCTCCGCACCGCATCGTCGAGAACTTCCGCTGCCGTTCCCGGCATCGAACCAACTCCCGCATCTTGCAAAGCTGAAATTACATAGCTGAAACTCAGATTATCTTGTCTGGCAATAAATTCTATTTCTTGCGGCGAAAAAGCGTGCAAGTGCAACTGCGGAAACTTATCTTTAATAGTTTTTACCAATTGCAGATAATAAGGCAAAGATGCACCGCCCTGTTTAGCTTGAAGATTTAAGCCGCCCTGCATACAAATTTCCGTCGCACCCCGCTGCACTGCATCAGTTGCCTTTTCCTGAATTTGGGCTGCATCTAACCAAAAAGCGCCTTCATCTCCGTCGTCGCGGCGGAACGCACAAAAACTGCAATGCTGCTCGCAAATGTTGGTAAAATTAATATTGCGATTTATAACATAGGTAACAGTATCCCCTGATTGTCGGCGACGCAGCAAGTCAGCGGTTGCTTGAATTTGGGCGATCGCCTCTGGATCTCTTTGTTGCAAAAGTATCAAGGCTTCGGCGGTAGAAATGTTATAACCTTGTAAAGCTCGATCTAGAATTGCATCCACAGTTTTATTTTTGGCTCAGTTACAGAATTACTGCCTAGAATTAAGGCGTTTTTATATCTTAACAAATCGATCGTAGATGAACGCTCTGCTAAAATCTCAACGTTTACAAAAGCATCTTTTAATTTGTGAAACTTAATTTATGGGCATCAACCAAACAAATCATCTGTTACCAGTGCCTTCTGGACTTTTGCAAATTCCTGCTGTACCGACTTTCGCTTCAACTTTTACAGACACAGATACAGCGCCCATTTATTTTTCCCTCGTCATTCCCACCTATAACGAGTGCAAGAATGTCAAGAGTATTGTGGAACAATTGAGCCAATTGCTTGATGGCATGATTCCCGGCAATTACGAGTTAATTGTAGTCGATGACGACAGCCCCGATCGCACCTGGGAAGTTGCCCTGTCCCTGACACCAGAATATCCGCAATTGCGCGTGATGCGCCGCTCAGACGAGCGGGGACTTTCTACCGCCGTAATTCGCGGGTGGCAAGCCTCTAGGGGCGAGGTTTTGGGGGTGATCGATGCCGACTTGCAGCATCCGCCGGAGACACTGTTGCAGCTTTTAGCAGAAATTCAGCGGGGAGCCGATTTGGCCGCTGCGAGCCGCCACGTTGACGAGGGCGGGGTGAGCGACTGGAGCGTTGTCAGGCGATTGTTGTCGCGGGGAGCTCAAATAGTCGGATTGATCGTACTACCGGGAGTGGTGGGCCGAGTTTCCGATCCGATGAGCGGCTATTTTATGGTGCGCCGCAGTTGCATTGCCGAGAAAACCATGAATCCTGCCGGTTACAAAATTTTGATTGAAGTGCTTGGGAGGGGAAACATCCGCTGGATTGGAGAAGTTGGTTACGTGTTTCAGGAGCGGAAAGAAGGCGAGAGCAAAGTTACTGGGAAACAGTATATTGAGTATTTGCGGCATTTGCTCATATTGCGGTTTGCCCGCTGGCCGATGGGTAAGTTTCTGCGGTTTGGCGTGGTTGGTTTCAGTGGCGTGTTTGTGAATATGGCGGTTTTGTACGTGCTGCGTGAGATATTAAATTTGGAGCTGACTCGCAGTCTGATTCTTGCTGCTGAATTAGCAATTATCAGTAATTTTTTTTGGAATGATTGGTGGACTTTTGGGGATATTTCTAAGCGACAGCCGGGAATGAAGCAGCGCTTGAAACGGCTGTTAAAGTTTAATACAATTTGCTTGATGGGTTTGATTTTGAATGTGCTGCTGGTTAATGTGATGTTTAATTTTTTGGGGATGAATGAATATTTGGCGACTTTAATTGCGATCGCAGTCGTGACTCTGTGGAATTTCTGGATTAATATGAAGCTGAGCTGGCGGGTTACGGAAGTTGATTAGAAACTGGGTCATGGGGAATTGATAATGGGCGATTGGTAATTGATAAAATGACGTTGGACGGAAAGCGAGTTATTGAGGTGCTCGCACTAATGACTAATGACTAAGGACTAATGACTCTTCTTCCCAAGGCTTTTGAATGACTGAATTGATGATTAAACATAAACAACTGTTGCTAATATTGCTGTGGATGGCGATCGCCCTAATGCTGCGCTTTGCCAATTTGGACTCGAAACCGCTGTGGACGGACGAGTTTTCGACTCTAGTGTTTAGTTTGGGGAACAGTTTTCGCGGTGTGCCGATCGATCGCGCGATCGACCTTCCCACTCTATTACAACCGCTGCAATTTCGTCCCGATGCTGGCATTGGAGATGTCCTAAACCATTTGCTGCTAGAAAGCAACCATCCGCCAGTATATTTTATGCTAGCCCACTGGTGGATGCAGTTGTTTGGCCCGACCGAAGATAGTTTAGTTTGGATCGGGCGATCGCTGCCGGCATTATTAGGCGTTATTTCCGTACCCGCCATCTACCTTTTAGGCAAATTTGCATTCAATTCTCGTTTAGTTGGTCAATGTGCCGCCGCGATGATGGCAGTTTCTCCCTACGGCATTTATCTCGCTCAAGAAGCCCGCCATTATACTTTAGGAATCTTATTAGTTATTGCCTCTCTTTTTTGCTTGACCTTAGCTGGAAAAAAACTGCAACAGCGCGCTCCGCTGCCTATTTGGGCGGTGCTGCTGTGGATAGTTGTTAACTGTTGGGGAATTGCTTGTCACTACTTTTTTGTGCTTACTTTGTGTGCCGAAGCCATCGCCTTAATTGCTGTAATTTTGCTGCAATTTAATCAAAAATTGGCAACTTCAAATAATCAGCAGCCGAATATTTGGCAATTTCAAATTATCTGGCGGCTGTTAGCAGTAGCGCTGGGGACTTTAGCTGGCGGTTTAGTTTGGTTACCGATATTTTTGTCAAATAAATACGGTAGCGAGCTCACGAATTGGCTTGTCAGTGGCGATCGCACATTTTTAGATTTGATTAATCCGATTGTTCAAGCTTTAGCTGGATGGATTACTATCGTGTCGCTGCTGCCGGTAGAATCGTCAAATTTGGCAGTAGTGGCTGGATCTGCGATCGGCATGACAATATTTTTGCTGTGGGCGCTTCCCATCCTATTTATGGCTCAAAAAAACTCCTTAAAAACGCCAAATAATCGTTTAGGTAATGTTATTTTCGGCGGATTTGTGCTAGGAGCAATTTTCCTATTTTTTAGCTTTGCATACATTCTAGGAATTGACCTAACTCGCGGCGCACGCTACAATTTCGTCTACTTTCCCGGCGTAATTTTATTGTTAGGAGTAATCTTAGCAGTTATTTATAGCACACCTACAGTCAAAAGTCGATGGTTTAATTTACCTGCCGTAGAAATTTCTGGCAAAAGAGCAGTCATGCTAATTTTAGCAATGAGTTTTGTCAGCGGTATCACAGTAAATTCCAATCTCGGCTATCGCAAATATTACAAACCAGACCTTTTAATTCCGATTATCCGCGAAGTGTCGTCGAAAGTTCCCGTTTTAATTGCCACTACTCAAAAGACTCATGTAGAAATAGGAGAGTTGATGGGGATTGGATGGGAATGGGAAAGAAGGCATAAGGAAGAAGTCAGAAGGAAGAAGGAAGAGGGAAGAGGGAAGAAGGAAGAAGTTAAAGCCTTTGATTCTCCACGGTTTCTTTTGGTTAAGCAGAGAAGGGATGCGCCGGAAATTGTGACTGGAATACTCGATCGGACACTCAGTCAATTAGAACGTCCGCTAGATTTGTGGTTAGTAAATTTTCGCACACCTGTCAACTTAGCATCACAAAAATGTCAGCTTGAATCGCGCGAGTTTCCGGCAGTAGACGGGTATGAATATCAAGTTTATCACTGTTTTTGAACGGGCGGGCGATCGCAATATTAAGGTTCGTAGTGTGGACTTCAGTTCGCAACAAAGAGCGGACTAAATGCCACACTACGAACCGATCGCCCGCTAAGCATCAGCGGCAAAATATTTAATTAAGACGCTCATCACTTCACCGGGATTTTGAGTTGGAACAAGCGGGCTCCAGTCAGTAGCACAGGCAAAATTATCGCGGTGAAAAGAATGAATGACGCGGGAAACAACAGGACGAGAACTGATAATGAAAAGTTTCAAGAGTTCTCGGTTAACTGAACTTGGCAAGTTTGGCTGCTTAGCAGGAGGCTGCATGAATTCGGCAGTTAGATTGTCTTGCCCAATCTCGAAAGCAAGTATTAATTCGGTATTGGGCAGCAGTTGCCGGATGACTGTCAAAGATGATTCTGCTTCGCTGCGGCTGCGAAATTGCGCGACGGGTAAGCGCTGAAAGTTGGGCAGCAGTCGGTAAATAGTCCAAGCATTCGGAGTTTCTGGGGTGTTCATGGTTGTATTGTAAATTGGGTATGTTTGCCCATAGGAATCTGACAGACTTGCATCTTTTATTGTTAGTGCAGTCTGTTTTGGCTATGGTTGTGCCTATCAAAATCAAGCTAACCGCTTAATTTAAGCGCTTAAATTAAGATTTTATAATTATATGGTAAAAAAAAGGCAACGTCAACGGCAACCAGAAAATGAGTTGCCTTTTCGGAGACTGCGGGAGGATGCTAACCTCAGCCAAGAAGAGTTGGCTGTACTGATGGGCGTATCGGGTTCGTCGGTGCGACGATGGGAAAAGGGAGACGAACCGACGATGACTGTTCGGCAAATGAGGGATTTTTGCCGTTTGGTGGGGGTATCTTTTGATGAGTTGCCGGATTATCTCAGTCGGTGGGTAGATGAGGAGGAGTCATAGGAGGTCGATCGGGCGATCGCACTTTCGATTAAAATAAGTGCGTTAGCGAAGCTTTCGGCAGGAATCGATCTTTCATTGCAGTACAAATTTTGTGGCAGAGGTAGCCGCTCAAACTTTGAGTAACTCTCAGTATGCTCAACTTTCTGATTGAATTAAATCCCCTGCAGGTGGATGTCGTTTTATAGCTTTGTCAGCGGCCCGAATATTAATGACTCTCTCTCGATTTAAGACTAATGCTGTAACTGTACCTCGTCCAATTGGAGTCAAACCAACTATTGATAATCCATCCGCAGACCAAATAAAATGTTCGTTCCAACTATCTTGTCTGGGATTAAACAACGGTACTTCTACATCTGACTGAGCATCTATCGCTCTAGTTTTATCAGATTTCTTGCGGTTGCAGTGAAAGCAAGCTAGTGCCAAATTGTCAATATCATTAGTCCCATTTTTAGTCAAGGGAATGATGTGTTCGATAGTAAACTCTACCTACTGCCATTGTTCGGAGGAATGACAATATTCGCACAGACAGTTTGCTCTCTGACGAACTTGATTTTGAATATTTTCAGGGATTTGACGACGAGCGGACATTTCTACACAGTAGGCTGAATCAGACCCAAGAAAAGATTGCGGACAGTCCGATTGACAAAACTGAGGTAATCGTCGATTTCTTCGTAAAGATTGAGTTCTTGTTCTTCCTCATGATTTAGGGGCAAAGTTTGTTGTTTATCCAACAGTTCTTGGATTCGATTTTTAACAGCGGTGGAGGCTTTAAAAATGGGTATGCCTTCCACTAATTCAATTCGGACAGCTCCTTCTATAGGTAGAGTATCGCGCAGGTTTTCCTGTTTTGGCAGGATTAGCATAGTTGTGGATTTTATGGGTTTCCGTCTTGATTATATCAAGGTTTTTTTCAATCTTTCCTCACACTATCCGGCACGCCCACCGCCGAAATACCCGATATCGCCCTTAAATTCTGACACCGAATCAACTCATTAAAATCCAAACTGCGTCCTTCAATTTGCGCCGCAGCTTCAATAGCAGACAGCAAATGTCCGGCGGCCTCGGCTTCGCTGTAACCGCGCCTTAGAGCCACTTTAATCGCCGTCTCGTCAGCCTCTAACTCTACTTGCGAACTGCGGTTGTCGCGCCAAATTCGAGTCATCGCCAGTCCCGTCAAACCACCGGCGATCGCAATTCCGATCGCATCTCGCTGCAACAACTCTACAACAGTCCCGACAATTCCTGCCAGAGCAGCACCTTGATAAATATCCAGCTTAAACCACTTGAAATTGCCCAAAAAACTCACATTTCGCAATAGCAGCAAATCTCGCTGCGGCTGAGATAGCAACCTCCACAAATCAAAATTAATATAAATCGGTCGAGATTGATTCCAAGGCAAAGGAAAATCACAATCAATTACCGTCGATTGTTGAGGCTTATTAATAATTTTACACGTCATGCGACCGGAAGCGGGCATCACATCTAACAGGCGTCGAATTTCAGGTTCGGGATTCATGATTGAAGGAAGAAGGAAGAAGGAAGAAGGAAGAAGGAAGAGGGAAGAAGGAAGAGGGAAGAAGGAAGAGGGAAGAAGGAAGAGGGCATTGGTGGGATAAATTTCGCTTATTACTTAGTCTAGATCCCCCTAAATCCCCCTTAAAAAAAGGGACTTTGACCGCTTCCAGTTCCCGTCTAATAAAAGGGGAACTTTGACCACTTCTTGTCCCCCCCTTAAGAAGGGGGGTTAGGGGGGGATCGGGCCTTAATTACCAGACAGAATACTGGAACTAGGTTTGACGTTAAGTGTCCTTAACTCATACCTTGTTTAAGGCGTTTTCTTCGATTCAGATTTAGGAGATTCTTGAGCTTTTGGAGTTGCTTTTTCACCCTTGGGCGAAGGCTTCGGGCTGGCAACTTCTGGGGCAACGGACGGCTGGGAAGTTACGCTTGGGGATGCCTGCTGTTTTTGGGAGGCGGGGGCAGTTATCGGAGCTGCAGGGGCTGCCTTAGCACCTAAAATGCTCGCGTCTCCGGTGTCAAATAAGCCGGCGATGCAGGCAATCATCATTGTTGCTAAGGTGCCGACAAATAATGCTTTCCAACCGAGTTCGGAAATGTCTTTGCGGCGGGAGGGAATTAGGGCGATCGTACCGCCGACAAATATACCGACGGATGCTAGGTGCGCGAAGCCGGAAAGGGCGTAACTGACAATCAAAACTGTGCGATCGCTAATCAGTCCTTGTTTTGCGGCTTCTGCTAAACTTTGATAAGGTGGAATTGCGGTTTCTAACAGCCGCCGTCCGATGATTACTGATGCTACCCAAGAATCCTCAATGGGAACTCCAGTTAATAAGGTTAGCGGATAAAATAAAACTCCTTGGATATTTTGCAGGGTGACAAAACTAAAGATTGTGCCGATGGGAGCCGGCAACACGGCCAACCAGCCAAAGAATTGATTGATTAAGGAAACTAAGCCCAAGATTAAAATCAAAACAGCGGCGATCGCCACAGCCATTTTTACACCGTCCAATGCACCAATTATCGCTGCATCCAAAGGGCTGACTCGTTCGATGGGTTCTCCGCCCACAGTCTCTTGTTGACGGATTTCGCCGTCCGTTTCAGCAATTTCTTCGCCCACAAACTCGCGGCCTTGAGGCTTCCGATCTTCCTTGGGGATGCCGCCCATTGTCAGCGGTACTCCTGTTTCGGGAACTAAAATTTTGGAGATGACAAAGCAAGCGGGAATGGCGATAATTGAGGCGGAAACTAAATGTCCTAAAATATTGGGAAATACAGGTTTGAGAAAGCTTACGTAAATTGCTAAAGTTGATGAAGCGGCGGTTCCAAAACAGCAGGAGAGGATGGCACAAAGTTCGGAACGAGTCATTTGCGGCAAATAAGGCTTGACGACTATTGCTGCTTCTATTCCTACAAAAATATTAGCAGCGCCGCTGAGGGCTTCTGCGCCGCTCAACCGCATTGTCTTATAAAATATTTTGGCAAAAACTTCGGTGACAATTTGAATTACGCCGATGTTATAAAGTAAAGCCATGAGACCGGAAAAAAAGACGACTGTCGGTAAAGCTCGAAAGGCGAAAATATATCCTAAATTAATTGCCGGCTCTTTACCCGGTACTGGTACAATATTGCTCCCGAATACAAATCTCGCTCCGGTGTCAGCAGCGGTGAATACTCCATCGAGCAAGCCTGTAAACCACTCTAGGGCGATGCGAGTTGGGGGAAACAGGAATACTAAAAATCCTAAGACTAATTGCAGGCCAATGCCCCAGATGATGACGCGCCAAGGTATATAACGAACTTGGCGGTTTTCTGAGAAAATCCAGGCGATCGCGCAGAGCCCAAAAATGCCCAGAAATGAGATAAAGTTGTAAATAGACATGAGTCTAGTCCTTAAAATAGCTGAGAATACCGATCGACGGTTTGCACCACATCAGTTATACTATTCATCGGACGGCAAGTGCCAAAAAAAATAATTAGCAGATAAATTACGCACTCAACAGCGTATTTATGTCGTTGCTTATGTCAGCGCCAGCGGAAGCGGATCTTTAGCAACCGTTGATTTGCCCTAATTACCAGCAGTTTAAATAAAAACACGCAACACATGGAAGCTTTTGCTCCACATCCTCCCGAATGGACTGCGATGGCGGTTCACGCTACTGAGTTTTGCTGTCCCAAGTGCGGTGCTAGCTGCACTGATGCCCGCGAGGTCTGGATTAATCGCCGATCGCCAGTATACAGTGAGTTCCAGCGTCGCAAGTGGCAAGAATTTTATCGCTGTCAGTGCGACGGCGTGTGGTGGGCCTGGAGTAGCGATAGGCCTCCTTCTGAACTTGTGCGTCCCGACGAGAGTTCGGATGAGGGTTCTGATGAGGACGATGATGATTTTTAGAAGGACTTTCGATTGGATTTGAAACAGTCCCGGACTCACGCCCCGGCCAAAAACCCGGTTTCTGCATCAAGCATCTCACATCGCGTCCGATCGATTAAGATCATAAAAACGGATATGTGCGGAGGGCCTCCGCACATATCCAAGCAATTTTTCTCAACTAATTGAGTACGTCGAGTAGGCCATTGACTACGCCTGACATTACTTTTTCAACTAAACTCAATTCATGTTCGCCGATCGACTCATCTAAGAGCATTGACTGAATTCGCTGTCTGTCTTCGCGAGTCAGTTGACCAGAGGCAAAGATCCGTTCAACTACTTGTTCATTTAAAAATGGGAAGGGTTGATTTTGCATTATCTGTCCCTAAAAGCATCAATATTTGGTTTTTAATTTTGCTAGAGGAGGCAGTTATTTTGTGGGTTTTTGCCTTTTCATCCATATCTTTGCTTCAATCTTAGGACTCAGCAGGCTTTTTGTCAAGACACCTGCGACCGATAGATAAATACGAAATATGCTTGGTATTTCTGACATTCTGGCAAAAGATGGTTTTGCAGGGCGATCGACTCAAAGACGCTGATTTGCACCCTGGGAGCAAACCGCCGTGCCCGCAAGCTTTTTAAGTTTATTGGCACTTTAGCGGAACATTACAGCTCAAAAAAAAATCAAAACTACAATAGATTAGAATGGGAATTGGAATGGGGAATGGGGAATGGGGAATGGGGAATGGGGAATGGGGAATTGGGAATGGGGAATTGGGAATTGTCAACCACTAACGACTGATGACTGATGACTGATGACTAATAACTAATAACTGATGACCTATTTTCGCTCTGCTATAATTTTGACATTAGGTTTTTTGCTGCTACCGCTAGCAGCGCGATCGCAACCTGTCATTCCGGCAAATGACGGCACTAATACTATTGTCAACCAGGAGCAAAATCGATTAGAGATTAGAGGCGGCCAACTGTCTGGAAACGGCGCAAACTTGTTTCACAGCTTCAGCCAATTTAATCTCAGCGAAGGTCAAATTGCTAATTTTCTAACTAATCCAAATATTCAAAATATTTTAGGGCGAATTTCCGGTGGCAATGTTTCCATCATTAACGGCCTGATTTCAGTAAGCGGGGGAAACTCGAATTTATTCTTAATGAATCCGGCGGGAATTGTTTTCGGTCAAAATGCGAGATTGAACGTGCCGGGGTCTTTTTTCGCCACAACTTCTACGAATATCGGTTTCGGCGATCGCTGGTTTAATGCGGCCGGAATTAATGATTATAAATCTTTACAGGGAAACCCCACTCAATTTAATTTTAATAACTCACAATCTGGAATAATTGTCAATGCTGGAAACTTAGCAGTTGGTAGCGGTCAAAATTTAACTTTGTTGGGCGGTACTGCGATTAATACCGGGCAATTGTCCGCCCCGGCCGGTCAAATTACGGTGGCTGCTGTTGCGGGAAGCAATGCAGTCCGCATCAGTCAGACTGGTAATTTATTGAGTTTAGAAATTACTCCGTCTTTGCAGTCAGACAAATCGGCGATCGCCCCAGTTACTTTACCTGTGTTGCTGACTGGCCCGGGCGTAGAGTCAGCCACAGGTTTAACGACTAACGAACAAGGTCAATTAATCCTGACTGGGGGCCAAACAGTGCCGGTAAATGCCGGAAGCGCGATCGTATCGGGTGCTGTAAATGTCTTTGCACCTTCTGGGGCGAGAGGCGGCACAGTCAATATTTTAGGGTCAAAAGTCGGACTGTTCGGCGCAAATATCAATGCTTCCGGGACAGATGGCGGAGGAGTCGTGCGCGTCGGTGGCGGTTTCCGGGGGACGGAACCAGTGCCAAATTCCCTGGTAACTTATGTTAGTCCTGATTCTACGATCGCAGCAGACGCGATCGACCGCGGCAACGGCGGTACTGCGACAATTTGGTCAGACAATACAACTCGCTTCTTCGGCAATATTACGGCTCGCGGCGGCACAGCAGCAGGAAACGGCGGCAGAGTGGAAGTTTCCGGTAAAAATGCTTTAGTTTTCCAAGGAGAGGTCGATACCCGCGCGCCTAACGGGGCGATCGGCAATTTGTGGCTCGATCCGGCAAATATTTCGATCGTCAGCGGTAACGGCGAAAACAGCCCTTCATCCTCTGCTGGCGGGGAACTCCAATCCACAGAATCACCCACTGAAACATCGATCTCAGAAGTGCAGTTAGAACAGATGGCGGCCGGCAGCAATGTAGTTGTAGAAACCCCCGGCTACATTACCCTGCAAAACTTGCCCGACAACAAACTCGCACTGCAAGCGCAAACCGGAGACAGCGTAACATTTACATCAGGCGGAGTGTTTTTTGTCAATGACCCCAAGGATTTAATCGAGACTCAAGGTGGCAACATTAACATTTTTGCCAGCAGCATTTCTCTGGGCGGAGTCAACGCTAACGGTGGCAATATCGCTCTGACTGCTAACGGCATTGACTTCAGGGGCGGCAGCAATTCCGTCAGCAGTGCGGGGGGGACAATTAGCTTGCAGCCCAGCGACGGCCGAGGGATTCGGGTGGGCGGCACTGGCGATATTTTAGGGGTTTTGGACTTGACAGGAGGGGATCTGGGTGCTTTGGCAGCGGGTTTCGGCTCGATCGCGATCGGGCGCGCCAACAGCAGCTCGATCGCGATCGTCGCACCAATTACCTTCAAAAGCCCGTTGACACTTCAAGGTAGTTCGATCGCGATCGACCATCCCCTCAGAACAACCGGCAGCGCTAGCTTGACACTCGACGCGCCTCAAACGGAGATCGGTGCCAACATCGCCGCACCGGGCGCAGATATCGCTTTTACCGGCAACCTTTCCCTGAATGCTGATGCCACTTTGGGCGATCGAACTACCGGCAGCATTTTGTTCTCCGGCAGCCTAGACGGAGCTCGCGCCCTCAGACTTGACGCAGGGCGAGTCCGGTTCGGCGCGACAGTGGGTCAAACTGCACCGCTGGCGAGTTTGACTGTAAACGGTGGCATTACCGAGATATTTGGGGCGATCGCCACATCTGGCGACATCACTTTCAAAAGTCCCGTCACAGTCGATCGCCGCAGCACAATTTCGGCCAGTACCGGCAACATCACTTTTGCCAGTAGCCTCGACAGCATCCAAGGCCGGGCAAATAATTTGACGCTGCGCGCTGGCGGCAACATTACCTTTACCGGCGCAGTTGGTCAAAGTCAGAGGTTGGGCGTGCTCTCGGCTGATGCTGCTAGCGTGACGGCTACTTCCCAAATTGCAGCCCGCATTTTGAGCGTGAACGCGCGAGATTTTGCTACTATCAGGGGGGACAGCACGGCCGCTTTGGGAGCCGATATCAAGGCCGGAAATGTACTGTTAGAGGGTAATTTAAGGACGGATGGCGGCAGCGCTAACTTGCAAGCTTTGGATGAGGTTCGGACTGGCAATATTACCTCCAACGGCGGAAGCATTCGGGTTGAGGGAAATACTGTTGCAGCAGGGGCGATCGACTCTTCGTCAGCAACGGGAACAGGTGGCGCGATCGCCCTCAAAAGCAATGCCGGCTCTTTAACTGCGGGAGGTTTGAACTCTTCGGGGGCGATCGGCGGCAATATTGCCCTTACCTCGCAAGCCGGCATTTCTACTCTCGATCTCAACTCCAGCGGCACTCAGGGAAACGGCGGCGCAGTCTCCCTGAGCGCGATCGGTAACATTCAGTTGGGTTTTATCAATGCTAGAGGCGGCAGCGTTGATGTGACAACCCTCGGTTTGTTTCGCTCGAACAATGTTTTTCAGGATATATCCGGCAATCTTGCCAGTATTTCTACTGCAGGAGGTACAGGAGGCGGGGCGATCGCAATTCGGCACGGAGGCGGTAGTGATCGACCGTTTGTAGTTGGCGGGGCGATCGACAACGGAACTCAGGGAACCATTAATGCTGGCGCGGAAAACGCCATTTTGCCCAGTTTTTCCTTTGGGCAAACTTACACCCAAGGAAGTTTACAAAACCAGATTTCCCTAATTACACCGGGCGCGCGCCCTACTCCTCCACCAATCCCCGAACCAATCCCCGAACCAATCCCCGAACCAATTCCCGAACCAATTCCCGAACCAATTCCCGAACCAATTCCCGAACCAATTCCCGAACCAATTCCCGAACCTGCGCTGTCACTTCCTGCATCTTTGCAAGTACAATTGCGATCGCCAAATCAAAACAGAAATTCCCCAACTAGCCCGGAGCTTTTGATTCCTTCTCGCAGCTTCGATACCGCAGTTTCCGGTATTTTAGCCTTTGAGCAAACCTTCACTCGCGAATACGAAAAATATCTAAATTTGCCCGCCAGAAAGCCGATTATAAATATGTCGGTAATTTACGAAACCCTTCGCAAAAACGAACAAATTACCGGGGTAAAATCTGCAATCATTTATATGAATTGGGTCAGGGAATCAAAAGCAGCAGCCAAAGAAAATGATTCGGTGCTGGTGGCAAGTCGAGATTTATCTAATCTCTTGCCTGTCAGAAAAAACCTCATCCCGCCGCCTCCCAAAATGTTAGAAGATGGGTTGATGGAGAAGTTGCCAACAGCAGGCACAGAAGTTTCCGATGTTCCTACCGGCGAGCATTTAGAATTAGTGTTAGTCACAGCTAACGCTCAACCGATGCGCGTTTTAGTTTCGGCGACAACGCGCTGGCAGGTACTGCAATTAGCGGACGCTTTGCAAACCGAAATCACTAATCCTAGAAGAAGAAATAGTATCAGTTATTTGGATGCAGCTCAAAAACTTTATCGGTGGTTAATTGCGCCATTTGCAGGAGAATTGGCAGCTTTAAAAATTAATAATTTAATTGTAATTCCGGCAGCGGGTTTGCGAAGCGTGCCGTTTGCTGCTCTTCACGATGGTAAACAATTTTTAGTTGAGCAATACAGCTTTAGCGTGATGCCGAGTCTGAGTTTGACTGATATCCGCTACGACAATATTGCTGACGATGAAGTTTTGGCGATGGGGGCGTCGGTATTTAAGGATAAAGCGCCATTACCGGCGGTACCGGTGGAGTTAGAGTCGATCGCCCCGCCGACGCGCGGAAAATCATTTTTGAATCAAGATTTTACTCTCGCGAATTTGCAAGCTCAACGGGCAAATCAACCTTTTGGAATTATTCACTTAGCAACTCACAGCGAATTCCAGCCAGGGGAACCGAAAAATTCTTACATTCAGTTGTGGGATACTAAATTGCGCCTCGATCAAATGCGGCAGTTGCGGTGGAATTCTCCCCCGGTGCACCTGTTAGTTTTAAGCGCGTGCAGTACCGCTTTGGGCGACGAAGAGGCGGAGTTGGGGTTTGCGGGTTTGGCGGTAGCTAGCGGTGCGCGATCGGCTTTGGCGAGTTTGTGGGAAGTCAGCGATGAGGGGACTTTGGGACTAATGACGGAGTTTTACCGGCTGTTGCGGACTCCCAGAAGCGGTGGTAATTTGATGATTAAAGCCGAGGCTTTGCGGTGGGCGCAATTGCAGATGTTGCGGGGGCGGGTGCGGATTCAAGACGGGATGCTGCGAGTTGAAGGGCTTTCTGAGGCGATCGTTTTGCCTCCTGAAATTGCGGCCAGGGGCGATCGAATGCTTTCCCATCCTTATTATTGGGCTGCTTTTACAATGATTGGCAATCCTTGGTAATTGGTAATTGGCCCGCGCAGGGCATTGGCCCGCGCAGGGCATTGGTCATTGGCCCGCGCAGGGCATTGGGAATTTTCCCTAATGACTGTTGACTGATAACTGTTGACTGTTGACTGTTGACTGTTAACATCATTTATGAGTGCAACCGGAATTGATATAACCAATAACTAACAACTAACAACTAACAACTGAGGGCGGGCACGCACCATCCACCGCCCCTACCAACTAACAAATAACAACTAACAAATAACAAATAACAAATAACAACTAACTCTTCTTCCTTAATTTTTTTCGCTCTGCTGGAAATGCCGCCCAACTTCCTGATGACATACGTGCCAAAAATACAAAGCCAAATTCAGAAGAGCTAATAACTTAGTGCCATCTTCTAACATCGCGTGCAATCCTGTACTTGGAGAGTTTATAATATCCTCAAGCCGCGAGATAGCAAACAAGAATAATGCTGCGACTAATGGCAAGTAAGGAGTAGTTTTGATGTACCGCCAAAAATTATATATGTAAAGAAGAACACCGCTCGCATAACATAAATAAATTATTTTTTTAGATATTCCCAGCCGAGTAAGAATCAAAGTCATGCGAAACCTGTCATCCACATACAAGACTCCCAGCAGTAAAGCACTAAAAAATAAGAAGATGGCCGATCGACTGCGGGGATCTTTTTGGCGCAGCAATCCAAAAGTAAATGCACAAATTGCCACACAACTGCACCCTAGGACTTCGGAAACTCCGGTGAGAATGCCTTCGTAAGGGAACCAGAAATTAAAAGGATCGCTAAACAGGCGTTCAACTCCGTCTCCCTTCTTGTTTAGTTTTGCGTAGACGCTTAGCCAGCCCAAAATCAGGACAGTCAGAATGTTGAAAGCAGCTAAAAACGGTACAGTAAAAAAGTGTGTTTTGAAAATTTCTAAAGAATTTGAAAAATTGGGAATTTTATCTAATAAAGACCGACGCTTCATAAAAACTCTCTCCAAACAATAGGCTTAGTTACTACTGATTGAGCGGCAGCCAAAGTACAAATGTAGTGCCGCGATCTGTTGGATATAAATGAGTTTCTGCTGGTGGCAGCCATTCGGGATTTACTGGAGAAAATACTTCGATTTCTCCTTGCATTTGGCGGACTAAATCGCGGGCGATCGCCAAACCCAATCCAGTGCCGGGAATTTCTGTCTGCGCTTTTTCTCCCCGGTAGTGCCGCTCAAATAAATGTTCTAAATCTTGGGGTGGAATCCCGGCACCTGTGTCGCTGACTGCCACTGCGACGGCAGGTAATGGGCGGTGTGTTGCCCGATCGCCATTCGCTTCCTTGTGCCTTACTTTAATATAAATTTGGCAGCCGGCAGAGCTATATTTCAAAGCATTGTCAATTAAATTGCTCAAAACTTCGCGCAAAGCTCGATCGTTCGCCGAAACTGGCGGCAAATCTGCCGGAATGTCGGCTACCAATGACAGACGCCTTTCAGATGCGATCGCCCGGGCGGAAATTAACAGCGGTTGTAGTACCAATCCCACAAAACAGGATTCTTCCAAATTGGCTGCTGGTGAAAGCGACAGAGAAGAATGCGACATTAATTCTAAATTGGACACTGCTTTTTCTGAAGTGCCAAATGGGAGTCTGAGATTTGCTTCGCCTGTGTCAAGGGTGCGATCGAACTCGGCGAGCAAGTCTTGCAGCCGATCGCTCTCTCGGACAATACTAAAAGCCACATTGCGATTTCTGTCTTCCGGTACCAGCCTGCGCGCCAACAGCTTACCAAAAGTTCGCAACGCTGTCAGCGGACTTTTGAACTGGTGCAGCAAATTGTGCATCGTATCGTACACCTGAGTCTGGATTTGCCTCGCCGAGCCCAATTCCTGCTGCATCCACTGGGATCGCTGGTCTAAAATACAAGCCAGGGTTAAGGTGCGAGCAATTTGCTGCATTTGAGCCTCCTCTCGATCGTTCCAAGGCCTGTCTTGCCTGCCGCACACCAGGAGTCCCATTACAACTCCCTCGTGTACCATAGGCGTCACAATTTGCCGGCGTTGCTGCCACACATTCTCCGGGCCTTGACACTGATCGTTCCGCCGCTGATTATCCGGGCTCTGCTCGGGCGCGATCGCCCCCACCGTTGATTCTTCCACAGGAAAAGCTGGCGCAGCCAGCCGCGGCACTGGTTTGACTGTCGAGTTTTCGGAAGATTGCAGCCTCAGCCCCAGATTTTCTTCCGATTCGGCTGATGTTTCTGGGTAAACCGCGATCTCTACCAACTTTGCTGCGCTTCCGGGTACGAGCTCTTGTGTCAGGTATACCGCGCTGAATGTCGCTCCCAAACTGACGGCTATCGCCACCTGCGATCGGCAAAGCTGGACAAATTCGGAACTGGCTGGCATTAACATGAGCGCCACATTAAGATATCTAACGGAATTCTAAGTCAATTACAACTGGGCCGCTGCTGATTACAGATGAGAAACTTCTAAATTTGTGGTGTCTCCGCTTTGATGGAAGGCGGATAGGTTCAAAGCATTCGGCTTTCACAAACAAAAGTTGCTTAAAAGTAAAGTCCCGCCTGCATACTTTCCACAGATTTCCCAGCTTGGCTGCTGCCGGAACTTGCGGCCTACATTACCACAACTGGTGCATTTTGTCGATCGGCACGAATGTTAAGATTGTGTCGATATATTAAAAACAGTTGATTTTTTGAGCTAGAAGGGATATACTGGCCTCGGATTTGGTAGCTATGATTACCTAAAAAATCGATCTCAAACCCCGTCCGATCGGGACGGCTTTGATGATTGAATCATATATTGTTGATTCGCCAGATGTAAAAATCCGGTCTCAACTCTAGCATCCAAAAAATCTCAAATAGGTTGGGGCATCAACCTGGGGCTCGGCAAGATCGGACAAGCCGTGCTTGAGGAAAGCTGTTAGAATCCAGAATCCCCATTTTTTTTAGGGATGGGGAGTATGTCAAAACCTGTCTGTTCATACTGTCTGCTCATACTGTCTGCTTACAGAGGAGGTAAAGAAATTGGCCAGGAGACGCAAACGCAAGAGTCGCCGCCGACAAGAAGGACGCAGAATTTTAGAGTGCGTGCCTCAATATAGCATCGAGAGCGGCGAAGATAAACCCGTAACAGCGGCTCGCAAGTTCATCCATGCTGAAGGCATTGCTCCCCCTGCATTGCTGTTAGTCAAGCGTAACGAGCATACCACCGACAGATACTTCTGGGCTGAAAAAGGTTTATTCGGAGCCCAATACGTAGAAGAGAACCATTTCTTGTTTCCCAGTTTAAAGGTAATGCTGGAAACAGCCGCAGAAAAAATTTCTGTGGTGTCCGCCCGCGCATAGGTCAAAATGTTGAGTTCAAAACATTGACAGCAATGTTTGTCTAGCTCTTTTAACAAAAGTGCGAGAGTTCTCATTGTCTGGAGAGTGCTGGCTGAAATTTACGCGAAAAGTCCTTAAGAATAAAGAACAAGGGTATAAGGCTCCATCGCAACAGGATACTCGCCTGCAACGGGCGATCGCCACAGCGCGCACTCTCAGGATAATGGTTTTTTTGACACTGCTCACGGATACAAGCCCCGCAGAGCTGTCGCGGCTTCAAATTTTAGACGAAAATTCAAATTCCCTGATTCATCTTGAGGATAAATCGAAAATCTCAAATCTCGACTCTAAAATCGACTGAGTGTTCTGTCGATCGAGCTTTCGGACTCTTTGAGAGAGCCGCAAACATTCATCGGTTGGTCGGCTAGAACTTTAAGCACGGCATCTAGCATATCAAAAAACGTTCCACACCAAAATTTTAATATTCCAGCGGTTTTAAATCTAAAGCTTTTTCCATAGCTGCTAGTTCATCGCGGTGAGCTCTGACAGTAACCAGGCTCTTAGTTTGGCTTCCCGACTCAGCAACAGATTCGAGTTTAAGGAAAACTTGCTCCGAGCGTCCAGCTTTTTTCCAGTAAAATATTCCCGCCAGCGGTGACAGCAGTACCAAAGCTAGGAAAATTTGACCTTGCTGGGGAAGTAGCATTCCCAAAAGCAAGCCCAAGGACAGAGTGCCGCCTGCACTCAGCAAAGTGAGAAAAATAGCTAAAAACCAACTAGGCCGCACAAAACCTTCAAAAGTGACTTTATAGTTTGGGGCATCGACGGCTGCAACTCGGTAAGCTCTAGAAGCAAAATACTCTTGTAGCTGGGTTAAAAGTGACTCTTGGGGGCGAGGCGAAGCAAACTTGATTTGTTCGATTCTTTCTTTGACTGAGGCCTTGATGAAGAAAAACAAGCCTACAGTCATCAGCAGGGCGATCGTAAACGTTGAAGAAAGAACAGTAGTATCCATCGGTAGAAGTTTGTGTAATTGAAATTATCTACTACTACTTTACATAACTTTACAGACAAAAGCGATCGAGGACTTACGCAGACACTTGCTTACCAAAATTACCAACAAGCTTTGTAGCAAGGTTTTTTTCTCCCCATCACCAAATTCTTATATCTCCCCACGCTTTCTAATTTTCAAGTGACAATGCGTAAGTCCTGACGTAGTGTAGCTGCTCTAATTCCTGTGCGGCAATGCTTGCAAAGCGAAGACAAGGAAGGCAGTTCGCTTTGCTAGTAGCGCCAGCATTTCAAGGGTTTAGGCATCCGATTTCAACAGCGGCTAACCCGTGTGACCAGTTTCTAGGGCGCGGGGGCGACGGCCAGACGCGCCGTTTCCCTGACCGATATACTCGTGCCACAGGCGAGCTAGGTCTTGAGCTTGATGCCGCCACTCGGGGAGGATTTGATACATCCGGCGGGGGCGGCCGCGTCCTTCTACTTTTTTCCAGTAACCGGTGATGACGGCTTCATCTTCGAGGAATTTGAGAGCGCTGTAGAGGACGGTATCGGAAAGTCGGTAGATGGGGAATTCCCGCTCTAGTTGTCCGATGAGTTCTGTACCGTAGGAATCCGATCGCAATAACACCGAGAGAATGTAGCACACTGCTAGTTCCTTGTTTAGATAAACAGGAGGGGGGTCTTGAAAAAATTGATAGATATGTTCAAATTTCATCTGTCTTGTCCGCTAGAAACTCTCGCGATACCGTCAGGTTGACGGGAGAGGAAAGCGGGGCGGGGTGTGCCGCTTCCTAAGAACTAAGTGGGAATCGGGGAAACAGAGGTGCAGTATTTCCCCAGTTGTGTTGATGGCTCGAAAGAGTTGTGCTGCACTTAGGTAATGTTTGCTTGCGCCAAGGTTGAGGAGCGCTCACATAACTAGGGTAACTTTCTTTCTCTTATAATCTATCGCAGCGGCTATTGCCGGCGCGGGCGATCGCACATCAGAATTGTGTTGGCTTTAGTGATTAGTGTTTCCGCTCAAACTCAGCAGCAGAAACTTCCCTAAACTCTCTACCTGCCTTTCCAAGCGGGCCACAGTTTGTCAGAGCAAGCCGGCTTTTTCGGGCCGAAACTTGCTTTTAAACCGGGCTCAGACCTAACATGGCGCGCAGGGTAAAAGTTAGAAAGACAAAAGTCGCTACAATCGAAGTAACCAGGACGATGGCTGTTGCCGGTCGATCGAGTAGAGGTTTGAGTCGCTCGAACAGGAAAAAGAAGATTCCGAGACAGACAGTAATCAAAAAACGGGGGTACCTAGAGACGTTATTAATGAAATCTTGCATGAGCGCAGATGGGGTAATTTGTTACAGCTCGATCGTTGACTGGTAACACTTGTGAGCGAGTTAGATAATTTTGGCACAGCCGGAGCTAAATCGGCTCCTCGGGCGATCGGGCGTTTTTGCCCGCGAGGCTGATATATATAATTCTAACGAATATTTTCGATCGGTCGATCGGGCACTGTCTGTTTAATCCCACCATACCTCCCGTGACAAATGAGAGAAGTATGTATATTTAGTTGTAGTTGTGATAAATATTATAGGGCTGTTATTTCTAAGTAAATGTCTGCTGCCGCACCTTCTTTCGTCTTGCCGCGTCCTTTTCTGAAATGGGCTGGAGGCAAAACTAGGTTGATCGGACAATATCAACCTTATTTTCCTGAAAAGTTCACCACTTACTACGAGCCTTTTTTGGGCGGCGGAGCCGTCTTTTTTTACTTAGCACAACAGAACCCTTCTTTGCAAGCTGTGTTAACAGACATTAATCCTGAGTTGATTAATGCTTATCGCTGTGTCAGGGATAAAGTCGAGGAACTGATTGAGCTTTTGTTAGAGCACGCCTCTGAACATAGCAAAGACAATCAAGCCTATTATTACTCGGTGCGATCGCGCTCCTACAATACAGCTACAGAAAAAGCAGCACGGCTGATTTACCTCAATAAAACTTGTTACAACGGCCTCTACAGAGAAAACTCCAAAGGTCAATTTAATGTTCCGATGGGCAGATACAAAAATCCTAACATTTGTCAAGCCGATTTATTGCGAGCGGTCTCCTCTTTACTCGCGCCCGCTCAAATTGAAGTAAGAAAATTCGATGAAATTTTGGAGTTTGCTACAAGCAGTAAAGACTTTGTTTATTTTGACCCACCTTACTATCCGATTAGTGCCACAAGTAACTTCACCGCTTACAGCCGAGATAATTTCAAAGAATCGGAACAGATTAAATTAAGAGATGTTTTTGTAGAACTTGCCCAACGCCGCGTGAAAGTTATGCTGTCTAATTCTAACTGCGATTTTATCGCTCAAATCTACAGCGACAGTCAAGCTTTCAGAAAAAATCATCTCCCCAAACAAATTGAAATATCAGCATCTAGGGGAATTAATTCTAATAGCTACAAACGCGGTCTAGTCAAGGAATTATTAATAAGTTCAATTTAAATAAACACTCTTTGCAAAGCCTCTACTTAAACATATTTGGTACGGCAGCCCGTGACTTCAGAAACCGGGTCGATCGCCCCCATGTGTAAGCCCTGAAACAGTGGTTTCAGAAATACGGCTTCTTCGTGGATTTCAAGCTACTCAACGGAAAACTCGTAGAACAAGGGTCAAAAAATTGGCTAAAAAAAGGAACTATTACCTATTGATTTATCTAGACTTCTGTGGTATATTTTAGATAATGGAAGTGGTAACTTAAATTTTATTTTTGCCACCACTCCCATTATTAGATTATACATCCAAAAAACCTGACAGTCAAGGGTTTAACTCGAAAAAAAAAGGCGATTTTTTTCAATTTAATAAAATTAAAATATTTGAATCCTGCGTTACCGCAAATCATAGCAGTTTCTGCAAAAAATGCAACTGTACTGTAGCGAAGGGAAAAAGGGCGATCGCGATCGGTAACGAATAAATCTTGATGTAATATCAAATCCTCTCTTCATCGGAATAATAAATTCACTGTTGACTGTTAACCGTTGACTGTTGAGTGTTGACTGTTAACAGTTAACATCACCAGGAGTGCAACCGGAATTGGTATAATGTGTGATTACAAATGTTTGTTTGCCCAGGTAATAAAACCTTCGAGCTTGTAAACCCCCAAAAGATTTTGATTGTCGGGAATTTGTTTTTTAAACCAGTCGATCGAACCTTGCCTCATCCCGTTGCCGCCCACGATCACAATAGTCGGAACCCGATAGCAAGTTTTAATATTTAAATTGAGGTAGGGATACTTTTCATCAACAGATCCTTTATCTTCTTGCCACTTGCACTCAACAATTAGACCGAGAGGAAACGAAGCAGAACTAACAATATAAAAATCGACATTTATTTCTGTTTCATAAATGCTAGACCCGATATAAACTTGTTTAGCATATCGCTTGTGATTTTGCGTTGAGAGCAAGAGCCAATCTAACTTGCGCTTTTTTGGCAACTCAGGACATATTTCGAGATATCCGTGACCTCTCAAGGTACCTTCTACAGTTGCTTCTAAAACAAAACCAGTTTTATTGGCTCTACAACCCCTATTCATTTTGTTGGCTCCTGAATATAATGTGAATTAAGCAGATCGCACTTCAATCACCCCTCTATCAAAAACCCGCTTGTCAGTACCGATAGAACTGACAAACATCCGGTCTTCATAGATATCAAACGTCGCAAAACTAAGCCGACTAGCCGAAAACTCCGTCCACTCAGAACGCCCCACCGGACGAGTGCCCCCGCCCGCCCCGCAAGTCAAATAAGTCGTACCGTTAATCGATCGGGTGCGTTCGTAGCTGTGCTCGTGTCCGTTGATATAAAGCTGCACGCCGTACTTTTTAAACAAAGGCGTCAAAGTCTTAATAAAAGGTTGATTCACTCCGTAGATACCAGAGGAATAAATCTGGTGGTGGCCGAACACAACTTTCCACGGTGCGATGCTCTGACTCAACTCTTTCTCCAGCCAAATAAGCTGATTTTTCCAATCCGCATTACGATTGGTATCTAATGCAAAAAACTGTACCGGATCGCGCCGAAAAGTATAGTAGCGGCCTTGCATATTAAAACCCGCATATTTAACTTGCGGGTCGCCGTTAGCAGTGCGGATGTCGTGATTTCCCAGACAAGCATAAAATTTTACGCCTTGCTGCAATAATGGCTGATAAGGCTTCTCGAAAACAGCATTAATTTGTTCAATTTCGCCGTTATTGTAGATATTGTCGCCGGCGAGAACAGCAATGTTAAAAGGATTTTCCCGGTGATATTGGGTCATCGCCTCAGCCACAGCATACTGACCTTGGGCCCCGGTACCGGTGTCGGCAACCGAAATAAAGCGTAAAATAGGCGGTGAGGCTGGCAATGGGACGATCGCCCTTTGGCCCTCAACATTAGAAGGTACAGCAGCATTCGCGTCTGTCCCCCAGGAAGTCCGAAGCTGAAGCATTTTCCAGACTCCGGTAAAACCTAAGCTGCTGAGACTGGCTAAAAATAGAAAGTGACGGCGTTTAAGGCTCATGATGATTCAGTTAGAACTAATAAAATGATAAATTAAGGCCCAGAAGGCTCAACTAAAATTTATCTTTAGATATATTAGATATATTTGCAACGCTCCAAGGCAAAGAAAATGTCAGAAGAACAACTAAACCAACCAACTCCAGAAGCGTCTCAATCTCCGAAAGTGGAGGTTGGCGAGGCGGCTGCAAAGTCTGCCGCCACACCCAGCCAAGCTCAAAATGCCAGCAGCGCTGTTCCCAAAAATCAGAAAATCAAAGCTTTGATTTTCTCAATTCGGAATTTGGGGAAAAAAGGGAAAAATGTAGCAGCAGAACCCCCGTTGCAGCCCCAAAGGCCGATCGCGCCCACCGCTTCTGACTCAGCAACAGTAACTCCTCCGGCTGTTGCTGCAGAAGTTAAAGCGGAAGTTAACAGCGTTCCCCCGCCAAAAGTTGCGGTAAAATCCGATCGTAAAAAGTCTGTATCAAAACCCGCAGGCGACAGTTTTTTAGAGAAAGTCGTTGTACTTTGGCAAAGTATTGTGCGGTTAGTGCGCGAGCTGCTGCCGCCTTTTGTCAGCGCCAAGGTGTCAGATCCAATTTTAAACGCTTCCTTAGCAGCAATTCTCATAGTTGCAGTCGGTTTAACCTTCAACAGTTTCTCAGCAAAACCGCCGGAACAACTAGCAAAAGCGCCTATTGCAGCACCGCCGCAGTCGCCGCCTACCTTTGGCGATTTTTTGCCGTCGGGCACAGCGAAATCACCAGAGGCCGCAAATTCTCAGCCAACATCCGCTAAATTAAAAAGCAAATCGCCCGATTTAGTAGCACCAGACAAACCGCAATCGATAGAAATTATCCCGCCACCACTAACGCCGGAACAGTCTTTGATTGCTGCAATTCAAACTCAAGTTGCTGACATTACCGATCGACTTGGCGGCGGTTTAGTTAGGTCTGTTCAAGCTGATTTCTCCATCGGCCTTTTGACAGTGAATGTCGCTGAAGATTGGTACAATCTCAGCACAACAGAGCAAAATCAGCTAGCAAGTAAAATGTGGAAAGAAGCTAATGCACTCGATTTCAGCAAGTTACAAATTGCCAATTCCGAAGGTAAATTAATCGCTAGAAGTCCAATTGTTGGTTCGGAAATGATTATTTTAGAAAGAGGCATTAATTAGATTTTTAACTTTTTGTATCTGTAAACCGTCCGACCATTTTTAAATTCTAGGACGCAGAATCAAATTATGTAAGGTGTGCAATGCACACCTTACCGCTGTTAATCTTTTTAAGAAATCGCATTTTCTTGGAAGTGATATCAATTCCATTAGGATCGGAATTATTCATTTCTCTCTGACCTCTCTGTGTTCTCTGTGTTCTAGTAAGGTTAAATCATTCCGATGCAACCGGAAACGATAGGAGACAATTGGTAGGGGAAAACTTTTGAGCGCACTGATAGCAAAAAGGTGCGCCTCGCGCACCCTATACCACAAAATATGAACTGTCAACAGTCACCAATTAACTCATGACTAGAAAGGTTTATTAGTAGGTTTAAAACCCTGATTTTTAAAATAGGTTCGGAATACCTCTTGAGCAATTGGTGCCGCCGAAACCGCACCAAATCCACCGCCTTCAACAATAACTGCGATCGCAATTTCCGGCTTGTCAGCGGGAGCAAAACCTACATACATAGCATTGTCAGGATGACCGGGCATTTCCACAGTTCCAGTTTTACCAGCACTTAAAGGAATAGTACCGTCATTCATCGCGCGGCCTGTACCTTTTTTCACCACGTCAATCAATCCTTGTTTAATGACGTTTAAAGTTGCCGGCTTAATACCTGTTGGGATTTTTTTAGTAATAGGCGTATTGGTTTGAGAAGCCAACAAATGTGGCTGCAATCGCGAACCGCCATTGGCAATAGTTGACACCATCACAGCCAATTCTAGGGGAGTACAAAGTACCAAACCTTGACCGATCGCCATTGTCACCGTATCGCCCACATACCAATCTTCCCCATACATTTTCTGTTTCTCAGCAGGGATCGGAACTTGACCGTGATTGGATGCATCCAACCCCAAAAGCTTTAAATTAATAGCACCGCCAATGCCCATTTTTTTAGCCCATTTCGCCATTTCTTCCGGCCCTACAGCCATGCCTACTTGATAGAAAAATGTATTGCTGCTGTAGGCTAAAGCGTCCCGAAAACCGATAACGCCGTAACCAGCGCCGTGTTCGTTAAAGGTAATTCCGCCGATATTAATTGAAGAAGATGATAGTAAAGTCGAGTCAGGAGAAAACTTGCCCGACTCCATCCCGGCTACAGAAGTTACAATCTTAAAAGTGCTGCCGACTGGATAGCCTTGAACTGCCCGATTTAAAAATGGTTTGTCTGGCCCTTGCAGTCGATCCCATTCTTTTTGAGTTACCTTGCGAGTGAAAATATTGGGGTCAAACGTCGGCCAACTAGCCATTGTTAAAAGAGCTCCGGTTTTGATATCGATCGCCACAACTGCACCCAGGCGATCGCCCAAAGCTTTTTCTGCAGTTTTCTGCATATCCAAATCTAAAGTTAGCTGCACCGGTTTGCCGGGAATAGGAGCTTTTACCCCTAAATCTTGGATTTCCTCGCCCTTAGCATTCACCTCGATCAAACGGTTTCCCCAAACGCCTTCTAAATTTTTATTGGCTAATTTTTCAACTCCCATTTGACCGACAATCATTCCCATCGGATATGTAGGATTAGCTTTTAATTCGTCTAAAGTAGCTTCGCCTACGTATCCCAAAAGGTGAGCTGCAAGTTGCTCGTTGGGATTGTCTCGGCTCGATTCGGCGCGAATTTCAACTCCCCGCAAAGTATTAGCTTGTTCTCCCAAGGCGACAAAAGTACCGACATCGATATTTTTACTAATTCGCACTGGGAGGGCAGATTTGTAGCCGGCTTCATCGATTTTTTTGATAATTTCGGCTGCGGGAAGTTTGACGATCGGGCCTAGTGTAGCGGCGACTTCTTGCCAGTCTTTGGTCGATCGCTCTTTCGGCCACAGATAAACCGATCGAGATACGCGGTTAGCCGCAAAAATTTTGCCGTTGCGGTCTAAAATTTGACCGCGATTAGCTGCGACAGAAACAGGGCGAATGCGGTTATTTTCCGCCCGCTGTCGGTTGTATGCTCCCTGTACCAGTTGCAGTTCTGCCAGACGAAATACCGGCAGCGTCACCAAAGTAGTGACTAGCAGCATCAAAACCATCACTTGGAACGATCGGCTGCGCTGGCGCGTACCATTATCCAAGGCATTTTTGTCGAATCGGACGTGAGATTTAAAAGAAAAATCGCCAGCCATATTAATTAATCTGCTCTTTTATTCAACTAACAAGTAGATGCAGTTGCCATCCGGATTATTTGGTGGAAGATGCAACCATTATAAATTCTCACTCTTTAGTGACAGACAGAAATTCTACCGGTTGGCAGACGAATCAGCGATATTTTGTGATTAAAGTAGATTTTAATTATCAAGTTTTTGTGACAATTCAACTTCTCAGGAGGTACAGGCGCTGTGGAACCACTCGATTTTTTGATTGCTTGGCTGGTGACTGGCAGCAGCTTGCTGCTAATTTCTCAACTGCCAATCGGTGTGGAAATTGACAGCACACCGAAAGCCGTAATTTCCGCTGCGGTGTTGGGATTGTTGAATGTTTTAATTTTGCCCATTCTGAAAACAGTTTTTTTCGTGCCGAACTTGCTGACGCTGGGATTGCTTTCCGGCGTCTTTGCTTTTGTGATGAATGCGATCGTTTTTGCCTCTGCTGCGAAGCTAGTGGAAGGATTTCACCTACGGATGGGCCTGTGGAGCACGGTATTGGGGGCGATCGCCCTAGCAGCAGTTAGCAGCTTTATCAATAGCGCGCTGATTTAGCAATTTCCCCAGAAAAAGGGCGATCGAAATCGCCCGATATTTCCACACATTACCTTGCGCGTTTCGTTTCTCTAGAACCGATTTCAATCGCCGAATATTCCTTATTCCTTCTTCTTTCTCCCTTCTTAGTTGTCCCCTATTCCCTCTTCCTTCTTCCTTCTTCCTTCTTACTTCCCAATCACCGACTTATAGGCTGTTACTTTGATGTCAATTCCAGTAATATCTGTGCCGACAACTACAGCGGCGGCTCCTAAGTGTAATGCTTTTTTTGCCATTTCTGGCCCGGCGATTCCGCCTTCGCAGATAACTGGAATCTTAAGCTTTTCTACCATTTGGGCGAGCAAATCAAATCCGGGCGGCGAGAAATTTTGCGTCTGGGGAGTGTAGCCAAAAAGAGTAGTTGCGACAGTATCTGCACCAGCTTGGGCCGCCGCGATCGCAGCTTCGATCGTGTCTACATCCGCCATCACCAATTTCCCTAATTCGCTGTGAATTCGATCGATTAACGTCTTTAAGTCTTCGCCAGGAGGACGGTTTCTCAGAGTAGCGTCAACGGCGATAATATCGGCTCCAGAAGTGGCGATCGCCCGCGCGTCTTCAAACCGAGGAGTAATGTAAATTTCGCATCCCGGCAATTGCTGCTTCCAAATCCCAATTATCGGAGCCGATACCTGTTTTCGCACCGCCGCAATGTGAGCCGGAGAGTCAATCCGCACCCCCGCAGCCCCTCGATTGACAGCGGTGCGAGCCATTGCCGCAATGACGATCGGATCGTGCAGCGGCGAATCGGCAGGTGCTTGACAAGAAACAATTAATCCTGTAGGAATTTGACAATTAATCATGGGGAATTGGGAATTGGGAATTGGGAATTGGGAATTGGGAATTGGGAATTGGGAATTGGGAATTGGGAATTGGGAATTGGGCATCGGCCCGCGCAGGGCATCGGCCCGCGCAGGGCCCAGCGAAGGGATGGGCCCGCGGCATTGGGCATCGGCCCGCGCAGGGCATCGGGGATTGGGAATTGGGATTTTTTTGTAATTTATTCCCTGTGTCCTATGGAACTCAAATAAGCGTTAAGTTTTGGTAGTAATTTATCGACAATTGGTTTAAATTTGCTTACTTCTTCGCTTGTGATAAGTTGTCTAGCATAGGCTAATCTTAACCAGTTTACGGTTTCGTACAAAGAGCCTAAGCGCAATTTTTACAAAACGCCGATTATCTTGGTTATTATAACGACCTCTTCCTTCAGCAATATTAGCACATACACTATCAGCAGACCGAACGATCTGTTTGCCCATCGTATCTTTTGTGAAGTAATCCCATTTTTTAACAATCTCCCAAATCTGATTCGCCAAACTTTCCGCTAACTTATAAACCTCTAATTCCTCAAAATCAGGTCTTCCCATAATTACCTCAAAAACTCAATTATATTAAATGCCCTGCGCGGGCCAATGCCCTGCGCGGGCCAATGCCCCATCCCTCCGCTTCGCGCTCGCCCTGCGCGGGCCCATCCCTCCGCTTCGCGCTCGCCCTGCGCGGGCCAATGCCCTGCGCGGGCCCATGCCCCATGCCCTGCGCGGGCCCATGCCCCATGCCCAATTATCCATTACCAATCCCCACCATTAAAGAAAGAATTTTGTCTAGCAATTGCTGAGGGTGAATCGGTTTAGCCAAACAATCGTTAGCTCCCGCTGTCACGAAAGATACTCGATCTGCAGGAATTTCCTGGGCGCTTAAAGCCAGGATTTTGAGATTTTCAGTAGCTGGTTTTTGGCGCAGTTGTTGGATTATTTCGCAGCCATTCATCCCTGGTAAACGCATATCTACAATCACAGCATTCGGTTGCAAAAGTTCAATTTGTTCTACGGCTGCCGAACCTTCAATCATCCACACTACTTGCAGTCCTGCTGCTGTCAGGATATCGCAAATGAGCATGGCAGTTTCTTCATCTTCTTCGACGAGCACGATGCTGCCTCGCAGGGAGGAGGAGTGCAGCGGTAAAGATGAATTGGATTTTTCATATTTGAATTTTGTGGATTCATCTTTGCTTTTAGTTTGACTCGGTATAAAAACGGTAAAAGTAGAGCCGACATCAACTGTAGAGTTGACTTCGATCGCGCCGCCGTGAAGTTCTACTAACTGTTTGGTTAAGGCTAATCCCAGACCGGTACCGCCGTATTCGCGGCGGTAGGGGGAATCTAATTGCTGGAATTTTTGAAACAAGAGCGATCGCTGATTTTCGGGAATTCCAATGCCGGTATCTTTGATTTGAAACACAGCGGTACTACCGGCCGGTGCAGTACCGGGCTGCCGCACTTCCGGCGTGCGATTTTTATCTTCTGTCACCCAAACTCGCAGGATGACTCGCCCGCCTTCGGGAGTAAATTTGATCGCATTTCCTAAGAGATTGAACAGAATTTGTCTCAGGCGGCGCGGATCGGCGGTGAAGCGATCGCACTCTTGTTTTACCCGCTGTTCTTGTATTAATTCTACTCCTTTAGCCGCAGCTTTTTCTTTGAGGGCGTGCAGGCTCTGGGAAGCTAATTTAGAAATTGAAAATTCACTAATTTTTAAGATTGCTTTTCCCGCTTCTACTTGCGATAAATCTAAAATATCGTTGATTAATTCTAATAAGTGGTCGCCGCTATCTCGGATAGTTTGCAGGTATTGTCGTTGCTTTTGCAGCGGCACTTGTTTGGTGCCAACTTTGCCGTAAGACCACCGCAACAGCGTGTCGGAAATGCCGATGACGCAGGTGAGGGGAGTCCGCAATTCGTGGCTCATAGCTGCCAAAAATTCGCTCTTGGCGAGGCTGGCAGACTGGGCGGCGACCAGTGCATCGCGCAGTTCTCGCGTGCGCTCTATGACGCGCTGTTCTGAGGTGCGCTTTTGTTGCTGAACTTCTGCATAAAGTTCGGCTTGGTAAATGGCGATCGCCAAATGTTCTGCTATTTGTCGCAAAAATGTTATTTTGCTTTCTTCCCACTCCCGCACAGTAAACTGGTGGGCAATTAGCAGCCCCCACAAGTCGTCTTGAACTACGATCGGCACTAGCAATTTCGCCCGCACCTGAGCCCGCCGCATCAACTCTAAAAAACAAGGGTGCGAAGAGTAAGTTTTTTCGACATCCGCGACGCACAAAGCCAAACCTTTGCGATACTTTTCTCTGTCGATGATTCCATCGGGAAAACACTCGGCACCTTCACTAAAATTTAGTACAGACGAGATAGCGTCGCTGGCTAAAGCTTCGTAGGTGACGCGACCTAAATATAAGAAATACTGGGAATTTTCTTTGACTTCGCCAGACGCAGAAACCTCTGCCAGTATTTGTTTACTTAATTTGCCATCGGGAGAGGCTGGCACTTTTTCAAATTGATAAATTAACAGGCGATCTACATCCAAAAACTCTCGCACTCTCGAAACTGCTTTTGACAAAATGACAGGCAATTCCAAACTCTGGCGGATTTGAGTTGTCACCTGATTCAAAAGTCGCTCTTGTGCGAGCTGCTGCTGCAAAGCATCTTCCACTGGCTGACAAAATTGAATGCAGGAATTTGGCATTTCTTCTGCGCGATCGCCCACTTCGGTCATCTGGTGCTGTAGTGTTTCGGGAGCGATCGGTTGGGGCGCGGAATTTTCCTCTATTTCCGTTTGGGCTTGTAGGGGCTGGTGATTGTTTTTGCTGGCATCGATTGCGAGAATATCCAGCAAATTTAGGGTAAATTCGCTTTGAATAACGGCCGAGTTTGGCTGTATATTGTTAATGGCTTGTTTGAGGGTACGAATATTAATTTTTCCCTTGGTTCCGGGCGTTATTTGGGCGATTTTTGCTACTATGGGAGAGAGGAAATTTGCGATCGCCTCTGGCTCAAAAGTCAACTCCACATTTAATTGCCAATTGAGATATTTTTCGCTGTGTTTGCGTTCGTTTGTTGCAGCAGCATCTAAGGGCTTCCCCCGCAGCAGCGCGCTAAACCCATCTGATATTACTGCTGCAAACCGTTCTGACGAGTTTTCCCGATTTTCAGTAAAGGCAGGAGCATCGTCCGCCAGCCAAATCGCCCCCGGGAGTTCAGCCATTTGCTGTAACAACTGGTAAGCAGCCTCAAAGGTTGCTAGTGGCAAAGTTCGACTTAAGCTTTTTGGTTTCAATCTAGGTATTTTTCCGGTTGTTTTCAAGAACACAAGATCGAGCCCGATATTTTAGGGACGAAACCGGGGCGCAGCAGGCGCGAACGCTCCCAAAGACTTGAGATGAAAGTAATCAGAAGGCAGGCTCTCATCAGGCCTGCGAGTAGGAGAGTACATTTCTCCCTATAGTTGTGATTACTTTAAACAATCTTATTCCAGTATAATATCAATATATAATTTGTTAACTTCTACTTAACACTATCCGGGTAAATGAGCAATCCAACTCAACTCACCCCCGATTTCACTATCGGACATCTGCCGTCTCACCACTGCCAAGTGAGTGCTGCAACTCTAGGACAGGTAGTGGCTGAAAAATTCGAGCAAGAACCAGACCTGCCGGGAGTAATTATTACTCACGAATCGCAGGTGTTGGGAATGATTTCTCGTGTCAAATTTCGAGAGCAAATGATTCTTCCCGATCGCGTAGAACTTTACGGGCAGCACCCGATTCGCTCTTTGTTAGATTTTATCAGAATTCCGCCTTTGGTGATGGAGGAAAACTGGAAAATTGACGATGCCGTGCAAGCCTCTCTCAACAGGCAAAAAGACTTGATTTATGAACCAATTATTGTGGTAATGAAAAACCACACACTCCGCCTTTTGGATGTTCAAACTCTGATAATAGCGCAATCTAAAAATTTAGCGCAAGCTTACAAAATTATTCAAAAATACCGAGCAGAAAAACAAAAACATCTGGCGATAATTCAAAAAGAGCAAGCCCAAGTTCGCGAATATCATAAGCTTTTACAATCCCAACTTCTGGAAACAGAAAAATTGCAAAATACTCCCAGTTCTCAGGAATTGGCACTGGCAAAACAAGCCGAACAAATTGCTCAAATGAATCGACGATTTGTGAGAATTGCGAAGTTGATTTCCTCGGAGGGTCGCCAAGCATTTCAAGCTACTTTTCAAGGTGCTAATTCTATTTGCAACAATACAGATAAAATTTTGGGAGTTGGCAAAGCCATAGCTAACGATCTAGAAACGGTTAACCGCACTTCCCGAACTATCCGGGAGGCGATCGAACAAGTCAGGCATTTAGCAGTACAGGTGGCTGTAGTTACCAATCAGATGGAAAGCAAGCCCAACGGTCTTGGCCAAGTGAGTTTAGAAATTGGCCGACTGGCAAGTAAAACTTTTGAATTGGGGACTCAAATAGAGCAAATTGCCAGCCGGTTTAAACTTCGCGTTCACGAACTCACGGAGGCGGCAAGAGCTGGTGCTAATGTGGCAAAATTCGTGACCATCAAGATCGATCGTGCCGAAATGGCGCTGTTAGAATTGGAAGAATTAATAGCAGAAAAAAATCCTAATTCATTTATAGATACTAAAGAATCTCTAGGTGTCAACAAAAGTGTTACAGCCCATTCTTTAGTTAAAGATATAGAACACGCAGAAATCGCCGTTTCTGAATTAGAAGAAATAGTTAAGCAACAAAATTCTTCGCAATATCTGATCGAAAAAATTCAGCAGGCTCTGAAGTCAAAAAAGCCCTGAAATTTTAGCAAGAATATGGTAATAAATTGAATTTTTTCCAAAATCACAAGCATAATAAAACTTTACATTTTGACTGTTGAAAAAATACTATTTGTTTGAGCGAGGTGAAACAAATTAAAATAAGAGTTGGAAAAGGCTATTGAACATGGGTGTCAACTTAATCTCTTGTGCCGTGCCGCTCTATTGTTTGACGGGCAGAACCCCCTGCGCCCCTGTTCCCTTGGGAGAAGAGTGTTCAAAGTGAGTATTGTTGAGGGGTATTAGTGGGTATTGCTCCCCATCGAGACCAATCGGACGAGAGATACAAAAGACCTCTCATAAAAAGCCTGTACAGAGCAGGCATCCTCGCCGCTCCACAAGAATTATTCGAGAGGTATCAAGAAGTTATGATTTCATTTGACATGATGCCGGCTATTGAAATCCGCAAAAATTGATCGCAAATTACACAAACAGCTTAATTAAAAGGTGATATTTATGAAAATCTTGCTAGTAGAAGATGACACAATTACAATTAATTTGTTAACTCAATCGCTCAACGCTCACAATTACAATGTGAATGCGGCGACAGACGGTGAAACAGCATTACATTTGGCGCGGGCTTACGATTACGACTTGATTGTTTTGGATGTGATGATTCCTAAATTAGACGGTATTAGTTTGTGTCGTAAATTGCGATCGTCCGGCTGCAAAATGCCGATTTTACTGCTGACGGCGCTAGATAGCAGCAGCAATTTAGTTGAAGGTTTAGAAGCCGGTGCAGATGATTATGTGGTCAAGCCCTTCAATCTGAAAGAATTAATTGCTCGCATTCGGGCTTTGTTGCGCCGGGGTAAGGCAAGTTTGTCGAGTACAAATTTGACTTGGGAAAAACTGCAAGTCAACCCGGATACTACGGAAGTCACTTATGCCGAAAAGATGCTGCATTTGACTCCTAAAGAGTACAATTTGTTGGAACTTTTTCTGAGAAATCCCCGGCGCATTTTCAGCCGCAGCGCTATGCTCGATCGCATTTGGTCGTCCGGCGAATTTCCTCAAGAAGAAGCCGTTACCGCTCACATCAAGGGGTTGCGGCACAAACTGAAAGCAGCCGGGATGACGGTAGATTTAGTCGAAACTGTGTACGGATTGGGCTATCGGCTCAAAAGTCTGCCGGAGGATATGGAAAACCAAAAAATTCTCCAGGAAACGGCAGAAACTACTAGAAGTCAAGAGAGTTTATCTGCTGAATCCAGCGGGCAGAATCAGGAATTAAATAATGAGGATCGCCACTTGAAAGTCCTGAGTGCGATCGCCCAAATTAGGGAAAAGTTAAAAGTCGATTTTAGCGAAAAGGTGGCGATATTCGATCGCGCGATCGCTCAACTCAAAAGCGGAAGCTTGGAGGACGAACTGCGGCGGGAAGCTCAGGAGCAAGCTCATAAATTAGTCGGTTCTTTGGGAACTTTAGGGCTGCCGAAAGGTTCGGAAGTGGCGCGCAAAATCGAACATTTGTTCAAGGCGGAAAATGTCTTGAAACCTGGGAATGCTGAGCTGATGGAGGAATTTCTGGATTTGCTCAAACAGGTATTCGATCGCCCGCCGGAACCTGAAACCGAGCCTGTTGCTCAGGTTGTCCAACAATACCGAATCCTGATTGTTGATGATGATACTTTGCAGAGCGATCGACTAAAAATAGCCGCCTCCGGTTCCGGCTTCGAGATAGAAGTCGCAAACTCTCCGCAATCCGCAAGAAATGCGATTTCTCAACGGCCTCCCGACGCGATTTTGCTGGATTTGACCTTTTCCAGAACTCAGGAAAACGGACTTAATCTCCTAGCCGAACTCCGCAGTGAAAAGCCCGAAATTCCGGTGATGGTTTTTAGCGGGCACAATCAATTGAGCGATCGAATAGAAGTTGCTCGTTTGGGAGCTTCCGGCTTTTTACACAAATCAATTCCCGCAGCAGATATACTCAAAGCAGTCGCCCAACTCCTCGACCATACGGACTCTACAGAAGCCAAAGTTATGGTGGTAGATGATGACGTGCATCTATTGGCTGTACTGAAAGTGATTCTACAACCTTGGGGATTTCAGGTGACAACATTAGATAATCCAGAAAAATTCTGGGATGTACTCGAAACCACTTGTCCCGATTTGCTAATTTTAGATGTGGAAATGCCCGGTTATAACGGTATTGAGTTGTGTTTGGCAGTACGGAACGATTTGCGTTGGAGCAAGCTCCCAGTCCTATTTTTGACTGCTCATTCCGAGTCGGAAATAGTGCGCCAAATGTTTGTTGCGGGTGCTGACGATTACGTGAATAAGCCGATCGTAGAACCGGAATTGATTGCTCGCCTCCTGAACCGTTTGGAACGAAGCCAACTCAGACACAGACTGTCTCTGACACAGGGTTAAGCTTAGTCTCGATTCTCCCAGCGCCCTCCGATCGAAGGGGGGACAAGAGCGTCATATCCCCCGGATGATCGGGTGATTTAGGGCGGATCGACGTCAACCCCTACTCCCCTTTTTAAGGGGGATGGGAGGGGAATCCGAACTCGACGGTAAACCCGAGGTACAAAGATTTTCAGGGAATTGTTGACATCAAGGATGCAGCAGATGTCCGAGACGGTGAATGCAAGCTTTCACCGAGATTTGGGATGGTTAGGTTGTGCGATTCGGATGCGTGCCGATCAATGTTTGATATCATGTAGGTCGATTACCATAACAAATACTGTTCCCGCGTGCCCACAAAAGTACCCAATATTGAGCCTGTGCAAGTCCGCACGCGCGAACCTTATACCATTTTTCTAAAGATTTGCTATGGATAAAGTCATAGCCCCCCGATGCTTTGGGGGGTTGGGGGAAGGTAATATGTAGCGCTACTTTATGAAATTCGTATTACTGCGGTCAATAGACCAGACTTGATATGACCGACAGGCAAAAACACAAACTCATTTAAAAACATATTTACAAAAACACGAAAGTAATGGTATTACCCTCAGACAAAGCCGCTCTAAATGACAGCGAATACGAATTAATTTACGCACCGGGTTCCATTCAACCTCACGGTATTTTGTTGGTGCTAGAATCTCCGCTGTTGAAAATTTTGCAAGTTAGCAACAATACTTTTGAGGAACTCGGCATTGACCCCGAAGCACTTTTGGATCATTTTTTACAGGAATTTGTTGAAAGTGCGGAAATTGAGGCTATTGAAAAAGCTTTATTGGAAAATAGCTCTCAACGTAATCGTATTACATTATCATTCAAAAATCAAAAGCGCCAGTCTGTTTTTGAGGGAACGCTGCATCAATCAAGTTCAGTATTAATTGTGGAACTAGAGCCGATTGTTGCGCCCAAAGCTAGCGATTGTTTCAATTCTGATGATTTGATTCAACAGCAGATTGACAAAATCCACAACACGCCAAACCTGCAAGCGCTGTGTCAGACAGCAGTTGAAGAAGTGCGGAGAACGATCGGTTTCGATCGGGCGATCGTCTATCAATTTGATGCCACCGGTGCCGGGAAAGTCGTCGCCGAAGACAAAGTAGAAAATTTAGCTCCTTTATTGGGGCTGCACTATCCGGCTACCGATATTCCCCACCAGGCCAGAAACCAGTTCACGATGAATTTAATTCGGTTTATTCCCGATATTCACTATCAGCCCGTACAACTAATTCCTCACTGCAATCCGCTGACTGGTTGCCCTCTGGAGCTGGAATTTTCTTTGTTGAGAACAGTTTCTCCTTGCCATCTTCAATATCTAAAAAATATGAAGATTGGCGCTAGCATGACTGTGACATTAATGAAAGATCAAAAACTCTGGGGATTAATCGCCTGTCACCACCAAACACCAAAGTATCTCAACTACAGAACAAGAAAGAGTTGCGAATTACTAGCCAAATTTGTTAATTTAGAACTAAACTACAAACAAGATAACGAAGATCGAAACTATGCAATTTCTTTAAAAGAAATTTGCCGTAAATTTATCGCAGAATTTTCTCAAGAAAACTGTTTTGTAGAAGGTTTACTTAAATCCCCAGAGGCATGGCTGGCATTGGTGGGGGCTACCGGTGGAGTTGTGTGTGCCAATGAAAATTTGCTCGCTACCGGCAAAACCCCGGAATTAGGAGAAATCGAAAAGTTAATTGCTTGGATAAAACCTCAAATAAATAATGAAATTTTTTATACAGATTGTCTGGCAAAACTGTATCCGCCAGCCCATAACTTTAAAGAAGTTGCTAGCGGTTTGCTGGTGATCGCTTTGTCGGAAATGCAAAATTATTATATTTTGTGGTTCCGTCCAGAAGCAATTCAAACTGTCAATTGGGCCGGTCAACCAGACTGGCCAATTGAATTTAAACCGGATGGCAGCAGGTTGATGTCTCCTCGCACTTCCTTTGATTTGTGGCAAGAAACTGTGAGGTTAAAATCTTTGCCTTGGCAGCAGTGCGAAATTGAAATTGCCCGAGAACTGCGAGTGGCGATTGCTAGCATTGAGTTACGGAAAATCAACCAGCAGCTTAACTTAGCTTTGTCGGCTACCAAAATCGGATTTTGGGACTGGGACGTGCAGCAAAATCGAATTGTTTGGTCGAGGGAACACCAAGAGTTGTTTGGTTTGAAACCGGGAACTTTTGCCGGAAATTATGAAAACTTTGTAGCCTGCATTTACCCCGAAGATTTAGAAAGTTTGGAGAATACTGTGAATGTGGCGCGAGTGCAGCGATCGAACTTCTGTCACGAACACCGCGTGATTTGGCCTGATGGCAGCATTCACTGGATTGAGGGGAAAGGTAAGTTTTTTTATAGCGAAGCGGGCGATGCAGTGCGGATGGTGGGGACTGTTAGAGAAATTACCGATCGCAAAGCTAGAGAATTAGAGTTGCGTTTGTTGGAATCTGCAGTCACCACGACTAACGACGCGGTGTTAATTACCGAAGCTGAACCGATTGACGAACCGGGCCCGCGAATTCTGTATGTCAACCCAGCTTTCACGCGGATGAGTGGCTATACGCTAGAAGAAGTTTTGGGCAAAACGCCGCGCATTTTGCAAGGAGAAAAAACAGATAGAGCAAGTCTAGATAGCATTCGGACAGCTTTGCAAAATTGGCAGCCGGTGCGGGTTGAGTTGATAAATTGCCGCAAAGACGGGACGGAATTTTGGGTAGAATTGAGTATTGTTCCCATAACCAACGAAAGTGGTTGCTTTACCCATTGGGTGGCCGTGCAGCGCGATATTAGCGATGCCGTGGCGGCAGCTACGCAACGCAAACAAGCTGAAGCCGCCCTCCAACAGCTCAACGAACTGTTAGAAATGCGAGTTTTGCAGCGAACCAGAGAACTAGGAAATTCTCAAGCAGAACTCCGGGAAAACGAAGCTTTATTTCGCTCTCTGAGCGAGAGTTCCCCCGTGGGCATTTTCAAAATCGATGGTGGGGGACAATGTACCTATACAAATCCGCGCTGTCAAGCAATTGGTGGCTTCACAGCAGCACAAGCTTTGGGAAACGGCTGGATGCAGTTTGTTCACCCGGAAGACATTAAACTAATTCGGTCTAAATGGTCGGAATCGCGATCGCTAGAAGAGGTATTTTCCTGCGAATTTCGCCACGTCAAACTAGACGGAACAATCAGGTTTTGTTGGCTAAAAACAGCTCCGATTTTTTCCAACCGAGGTCAACTAATCGGTCACGTCGGCACAGTCACGGATATCACAGAAAGCCGGGAAATTGAAAAAATGAAAAATGAGTTTATTTCCATTGTCAGCCACGAACTACGAACGCCGCTCACTTCAATTCACGGTTCTTTAGGTTTGCTGGCTGCTGGGGTACTCAAAGACAAACCGGAAACGGCCAATAAGATGTTACAAATTGCGTCGAACCAGACCGAACGGTTAGTGCGTTTGGTCAATGATATTCTCGATTTAGAGCGGCTAGAATCGAGCCAAGTTACGATTATTAAGCAGTGGTGCGACGCGGAGGTTTTGATGCGGAAGTCTGCGGAAGCTGTGCTGTCTGTGGCGGCCGAAAATCAAATTAATTTGTCGGTTTTGCCCTCTTCTGCAAAAGTTTGGGCTGACCCGGACAGGATCGTTCAAATGCTGGTAAATTTGTTGAGCAATGCGATTAAATTTTCGCCGAGCGGGTGTACAGTAACTGTCAGGGTTGAAGATTTGGGCGATTCCCTACGGGATAGCTACGCTTCACGAGTTTTATTTGAAGTCAAAGATCGGGGTCGGGGGATTCCTGCCGATCAACTAGAAACTATCTTTGGACGATTTCAACAGGTGGATGCTTCTGACTCGCGCCAAAAAGGAGGTACGGGTTTGGGTTTGGCTATCTGTCGCAGCATCGTACAGCAGCACGGCGGCAGAATTTGGGCCGAAAGTGTTGTTTCTGAAGGCAGCAGTTTCTATTTCACGGTGCCTGGACCGTTTGAAAGCGAAGGGGAAAAAGTTAGCTAATAATCTCGGAAAAAAGCGACAATATCAAGGTAAAACCCCCTCAAATCGCAGTAATTTCCTTGCAAAAATCACGCAATTATGTTAATGAATTGGGTTTCTGCGTCCAGGAAAATCCTAATTCGGCTGTTTTCAGAATTTCCTCATTTTGGGGATTTAGCTTTGAGATCGGGTGATTGGTTACTTTAAACCCTGATTCCCCAGAAGTTCCACAGATAACCTCGGGGAGTCCGGGTTTTTTGTGGCGCGTAAATTTGAGCGAACTCTACATTATGTACGCGCAGAATAACTGTTGTTGAAGTTACCGAGACTTGCGTCAAGCACCGGTTAAAAACCCGGACTGTCGAATGTAGCGAAGTTTTTTTTAGGACTGGCGCGCGGGCGGCAATCACCTTGATTTTTCACGAATTACAGAGTCTGCAGCCGACAGATTAGGTAAAAAACCCGGGTTTCTGCGCTAGTGCGGTAATGCCTGCTGGGGCAAAAGTATATTCATCGAAAAAAAATGATAGTCTTCATAATTCCCTCAGATTTTTTAGATATTGTTTGTTTTAGGTTCTACAGTTGAAGGTCACACTCTCAGCAGTATCCCGCTGCCGAAGAAAAAACCTGCAGTCTGGGGAGTCGGGGTCAGGGATGGTGCTTTCGATTAACTGGTGCCACAGCATAAGTTTTTGAAAGATTGTGGAGATTTGTTAAATGTTAGACCGGGTATCTTCTAAAGATAGCGACCACATTTTGTGCTATTACCCAAATACTACGAACCAAATTCAGGTGGTTCGGATTGGGAACATTCCTAATTGGTACTTTGAAAGGGTGGTGTTTCCGGGAGAGCGACTGATGTTTAAAGCTGCGGTAGAAGCAGTCTTAGAAATTCACACCTGCGCCGTAGCAACTGCTATTTTATCGGACAAGATTCCGTGCTACGTGCTGCGGGTTATAGAAGAGGTTAGTTCTGAGTTGTATCGGGTTGTTCCTAAAGAAAAAAGTGCGGTATTGTCGCGCTAAAATCAAGAAAAAATCCGAACAATTAGAGCGAAAAAAAATATTAGTTAAGTAGTGTTTTAGGACGGCAAAAATGCAGAAAAATCTTGTCAATATGACCTTGGCTTTAGTGACAGAGGAAGTAGAAATTATCTTGGGGTCTTATCCCAAGTATCCTTACCAAGAAGCTTTTTCCCCTTGGGGCTTGCGGCAGGATTTGATTGCTTACGTACTCAGCCGAGTTCCTAATAAATATATTGCGATCGACTCCGGTGAGTCTCTCAACCAAAAAGTGCAGATTCGCTGTTCTTCAGAGCAGTTGCTGCACATAGAAAATTTGATTCATACTGGGATTCGCGACGTGCTGCACAGCTATCAGAAGATAGATTGTGGCGTTTGGGAACAAGTTAAATCTGGTGAGAGGGTTGCTAGTTGGTAAGAATAGTTTTCGCTTGATGGGGGAGATGCCGATCGGCTCGGCACTCTCGGTTGAGCGATCGAGCTATAATTGTGTACCTGTTCGATCGCGATTAACACTTTTGGTAATCCCCGCAGCCGTCGCAGGGGCCATTAGGTTTGACAGCACAGCGGAGAATTTCCGATCGAGCGTTAAAGCGACAGCTAGGATCTCCGATAATCCAGATACCGCTGACAAATGTTCTTTCCGTCGGCGGTTCCACAGACTGCACGTACAGGGCAATTTTTTGCAGTTGGTAGCGGCCGGATTTGAGTTGATAGCGGTGGTGGCGTTCCAAAACAGCATAGGTTTGTTCCTCGAAATCTAGATAGTTCCCGGGTTGCGGTGTCCAATCGAGCCGAGTGCTGCCTAAAGATTGGCGGGGGTGAGAGAGAATTAATTCTACTGGTAAAGTATTTTGTTCCATGTGGCGGTCTGGCAAGCTAGTATACGCTGATGGTATCGCACTCACAGGTTCGATCGAGATGCGGTGGAGATTCTGAACGGATTTTAAAGGTTTGCGGGACTTGCGGTGCGTTTGTAGTAAGGACTTCAGTCCTCTGACCCCGATCGGGCGCGAGCTCGCTTAGGTGCTCGCAGGCTTTAAATGCAAAACACAGATGCTCCCGATGAGGACGGTCATCCTGACTGGGAACAAAACCGGATTTTGTGCCATCAAAATTCCCAAAAATATGCCATTCCTTCCATGATTCCTCCAGCGCCAGCAGAGCGAGCTAAATAATGATTGTTGCCGCCGAATTCGCGATGCCATGCTAAGAGTTCGGACATAGCGTTAGCGACGATTACCCCCCGAACATCTTGTTCAAACATACTGATATCGTTGCCAGAATCGCCGCAGACTAATGTTAACTCTGATGGAATTTGCAGGCGCTTTTGTAAATAAGTCAAGGCATTACCTTTATTGCTAGTTTCCGGTAAAATATCTACATCGCGATTGCTGCTAAAAATGATTTGAGCGGCCAATCCCGATGCTGTTAATTTTTGCTGCAATTCCTGAATAATCGAGCTATGTTCTGTTGATGGTTCCAGAAAATAACTGATTTTCCAAGGATTTTGTGCTTGTGGGGATTGGGGTTTAAGTTTCTTAAACTGCTGAGCTAAAGAGGCGATCGCCATTTTATCCCAATTTTGAGAAATATATTGAGCCCAATCTAAATCCAGCGCGCCATCTTGGTAAATCTCGCTACCTACACCTGCGATTAAATAATCCGGTGCTAGCAGTTGTTTTTCTGCAATTAATTCGCAAGTCGAAGCATGAGAACGCCCGGTAGCGTAAACCAAACAAATTTGCGATCGCATTGATTGCAAGCGCTGGTTGAAAAATTGAGTTGCTTTGTCATCTCCCACGAGCGTATTGTCTAAATCTGTAACTAACAAAAACTTCATTTTTGGCATTATTCAATAGTCAGCAGTCATCAGTGATTAATGATATCATGTCCGATGGCTTGACTGCGATCGATCGGGTTCGTGCGTGCGGACTTATATCGTTTCCGGTTGCATCGGAAAAATAAAATCGAGTCAACAGTCAACAGTCCGTAGGGGCGGTGGATGGTGCGTGCGGGCCCTCTTAACAGTTAACAGTCAACAGTCAACAGTCAACAGTCAACAGTCATGTATGAGTGCAACCGGATTTGATATTAAATCCGTTTTCGCTACGGACACTTGGACGCAGTACAAACGGTTTTTGTTTTGGTAATCAAACGGAGACGATTTGACTTTTCCCCTGCGTCCGAATGTCAACGAATTGGAATTTCGATAATAAATTCGGTACCTTTACCCGGTTGGGAGACACACTGCAATTTGCCGTTATGTTTTTCAACGACAATTTGGTGCGAAATTGATAAACCCAAACCTGTACCTTTACCTACGGGTTTTGTGGTATAAAACGGATCAAACAAACGCACAATCTTATCTTCGGGAATGCCAGGGCCGTTGTCTTTGATCCGAACGCAAATACTTTTATTATCAATTGTTTCAGTTTTAATTGTAATTGTAGGAAAGTTAAAATCAGCGGTATTCTTTCCTTGGCTGCTGTTTTCTTCCAAGGCATCCATCGCATTGGCTAATACATTCATGAATACCTGATTTAACAGTCCGGGATGACATTGTATTTGTGGCATTTCTCCGTATTCTTTAATAACTTCAATGCCCCGCCAGTTGGCTTTGGCTTTCAGCCTGCTGTTCAACATTAACAAGGTACTGTCTAAACCTTCGTGAATGTCGGCAGATTTGATTTTTGCTTCGTCCGCCCGCGAGAAATTGCGGAGAGTTTGAATGATTTCTACAATGCGATCGCATCCTGTGTGCATCGAATTCAGCAATTTTGGCAGGTCTTTTGCGAGAAATTCTATGTCTATATCTTCGGCTTGTTTCTGAATTTTGGCTGGGGGAGTTGGGTACTCTTCTCGATACATTTGCACGATGTCTAACAAGTCGAGAATGTAGTCGCGGACGTGGCAGAGGTTGCCGGCGACAAAGCCCACTGGGTTGTTGATTTCGTGGGCAATTCCTGCTAGGACTTGTCCGAGGGAAGACATTTTTTCGGTTTGGACTAACTGCATTTGAGTTTGCTGCAAATTGTGCAAAGCTGTTTGCAGTTCTTGAGATTTTTGCCGATCGCGCTTTGCGGAGGCGGCCCGTTCTTCCTCAACTCCGATCGCCCCAGCAATAATTCCGATCAGCTTGCAATCGGCTTTAGAAGGCGCGATCGGTTCGGTGTAGACAACGCACACCGAACCGACATAATCGTCGCCACGCCGCACTGCTTGTCCCAGATAGCTTTTGAGTTCGTAGCGGATGACAGCGGGATCGCTTTTGCCATAGATCGTGTTCTGCAAGTCAGGAATTGCCACAGCCAGATCGCTGGCTTTTTGGTATACGTCAGTGCAGATGTGGCCCTCGGCGCGATCGACCTCCGGGTAGTCAGGCGGCGTTTGCCAAGTTGCGATCGCGCGCAGCAGCCCGCCACCGACGTGGCTGTAGACGGCGCAGGTTCCGCCCAAAAGCTCGCCGGCTAAGGTTGTCAGGCGCTGGATGTTGTCAGCAGCATCGGTGGTGAATCCCAAAAAGCACTCGTTGATTTTGCTGAGGCGGTACTCTGCTTGCCGGCGCGCCGTCATGTCGCGGGAGTTGACCACAATTCCCCTCACAGCGGGGTCTGCTAGCAGGTTAATACCGACTCCTTCGAGAAAACACCAAGAACCGTCAGCGCGCCGGAACCGACCTTCTAGGGCGATCGGATCGCCGGGATTTGCGAGCAGTTTTTCGCCGTCGGATATCACCGAGGAAATGTCGTCAGGGTGAATGAAATCGAGAACCATTCGATCGGTGAGTTCCTCTGGTTCGTAGTCCAAGACTGTTTCTACAGAAGGGCTTTCGTAAACAATGCCGCCGCCCTCGTCGAGAATAGTAATGATGTCGGAACTGTTGAGAATCAGCGATCGCCATTTAGCCTCATTTTGCAACAAAGCTGACTCGGCTTGTTTGCGATCGGTAATATCCTCTACCATTTGCAAAATAAACTGTGGGGTTCCCTGACTGCTGTCGATAACAGAGGCGCTGAGGCGTCCCCACCTGATGCTGCCGTCTTGGCGGAGGTAGCGCTTTTCTATTTGGTAAGCTTCGCGCGATCCCGCTGCCAACTGTTGGCGCAACTCCCGCGAAGCTGGTGCGTCTTCCGGATGCGCGCAGTCGTCGAGGCCGACACCCCGCAGTTGAGCTTCCGAGATCCCCAGCATAGCTTGAAATGCCGGATTAGTGGCGATCGCAACACCTTCGAGGGTAGCGACTACCATGCCGATCGCAGCGCGTTCAAAAATTGCCCGAAACCGCTGTTCGCTGTCGCGCAAAGCTGCATCCGCTGCCACTTCCTGCGTAATGTCCCGCCCCGCCACTGCCAAACCTTTGCGCGAACCGTCGGGGTTGAACAGTGGCACTTTCCGCACTTCAAACAAATTGCTGCCGCCTGTGGGCAAGGAGACAATTTGGCGGCTGGAGGTAAGAGTGCCTGCTTGCCAGGTGGTTTCGTCGGTTTCCTGCCAAGTTAGCAGGATTTCTCTGACTCTGGGATCGGCGGCGGCAGCGAGTTCGGCAGTAGTTTTGCCCTGGTAGTCTGCGGTTTCCCACCCCAAAAGTTGCAGGGCGCAGTCGTTGGCAATCAGCCAGCGCCCCTCGCTGTCTGTGAGGTTGATCGCGTCGGGGACGGCGTTGATCGCGGTTTTCAGCCAGTATTCTTGATTTCGCAGGGCTGCTTCGGCTTTTTTGCGGGCGACGATTTCGGCCACGGTTCCCTCGTAGTAAAGGAGTTCGCCGTTTTCGTCGCGGACTTCGCGCACGTTTTCCGAGATCCAGGTAGTGCTGCCGTCTTTGCGGCGGACACAGGACTCAAACTCCTTCAGGGAGCCGTTTTTGCTGATTTCTGCCATGAAGGAAGCGCGGCGGGTGCGATCGACGTAAAGGTTTTTTGCCGAACATTTTGCGATCAGTTCTGACGGGGAATCGTAGCCGTACATTCGGGCGAGTGCCTGGTTAGCGCTGAGGTAGCGCCCGTCTGGGGCGGTTTGAAATATGCCTTCGGTGGCGTTTTCAAAGATGCTGCGGTATTTTGCCTCGGCTTGTTTGAGGGCTTCTTCTGCTTGTTTACGATCGGTGATATCAGATTGGACGCCGATGAAGTGGGTAACGAGTCCGCTGCTGTCGCGCACCGGCGAGATGCTGAGTTCGTTCCAGAAGGCGGTGCCGTCTTTGCGGTAGTTTTTCAGAACTACTTTGCAGTCATGCTGTTCTTTGAGGGCCACGCGGATTTGATCGACGGCCGCGCGATCGGTATCCGGGCCTTGCAGGAAGCGGCAGTTCTGCCCGATTATTTCGCTGCGATTGTAGCCTGTAATCCGCTCGAAAGCGCCGTTGCAGTAGACTATAGGCTTGTCCGGCTGGGTAGCGTCCGCGATCGCGATGCCGTTGCTGGTAGCTGCCAGGGCGCGATCGTACAGCCTCCAGACTTCTTCTATTAAATTTGGTGTGCCGCCAGTACGAGTCGGCGATAGCGTTTCAGAAGGAATGCTTATATCGATCTGCATGAGTTTCTATAAATTGAGTTTATTGTAGATACCGACTGCCAGCACACCCTATATTTTAACAGAATTGTCTGTTTTCCGAAGGCAGAAGTTAAAAGGCTATCATGCAGAATTGGGGCGGTAAATTCTACCTAAATAAAATCTGGCTTCCCTCGGTTTTTTTTCCTTCTGCCTTCTGCCTTCTGCCTTCTACCTTCAAAGGAATCCTTGTTGTTAATTTATAATAGTTGTTCCAGCGATAACTCTATCTCTGGTATGGTTTACTTGGCAGAGTTTAGGCGGCTTACAATTTCGTTCATTTATTTTTTTAATTAAATAAAAACTACATTATCCGGCTCTAGTAAAAAAAATAATTAAATCCTTTATAGTTAAATGAGTCAAACTCTTCTCTAAAACAAACCGAGGAAAAATTAATTTTGAACGAACACAGCAAGTTCTGAAATATCGTCGATCGCGAAAGTCGGCTCTAGGGCGAGACACTCAGCGCGATCGCCATATCCGTAAGCCGCCCAACCAACATCTATCCCAGCATTTTTAGCAAACAGCAAATCAATCGCTGTATCGCCAACCATTAAAATTTGACTGTTATCCAACTCCGGGAACAGCGGTTTAATAATCGAGTGAAAAACAGTCGGATTTGGTTTCGGAATTATTTGTCCGTTATCACCTAATATCAAATCAAAAAAACTGTGAATTTTCAAGTTTTCTAGAAACAAATTAACAAAACTAACGTGCTTGTTGCTAAAAACTCCCAAATTTAATCCCGACTTGCTCGCCAACTGCAAAACTTGCTTGGTTCCGGGAAATAAATCTAGCTGCTTTTCACCTTCTGTCCGATAAAAAGAGCGGTAAGTTTCCACCCATTGGGGAATTGCACTTTCCTCGATCGCCGGATGCAGGATTTTGAAACTATTTGCTAAATTAATCCCGATTGTCCCTTGAATTGTCTCAGCAGCAGGCGGATCAATATTGAAACTTTCAAAAGTTTTGGTAAAGCAATATACAATAGCTCTGTGAGTAATTGCCAAGGTGCCGTCAAAATCGAAAATAATTAACTTGTACTGACTCATTTTCTTCAAAAAATCCTCAAATTAGAATATGTGCGAATAAATTTAACATAGATGCGACTTTTGCAGCAGTCATAAACTCCATTGTATTAGAGCTTACAGGCTAAACCCGCCCCGACAATCGACCCGATAAACCCGGTGTCTACAAATATTTCTAGTTATTAGTAGAAGTTTATCATTTAATCGAAGACCGCTTCGAGCTAGTGGCAAAAAATAATCGCTGACATTACCCGATCGCACAAATAAAAGTAGAATTAGGCATTTGGCAAGGAGTCGATCGGGGCGTAGAACTGCCTTGGCTGCGCTGGTGGGAGGCATCGGGGACTTTGCTGCCGGCGGCGGAGGAACGGGCAGAACAAGAACGACAAAGGCGCATAGAAGCTGTGTTGTGAATTCAAGCTTTGGAAGCGCGTTTGCGAGAGTTAGAAGGCAGCTAATAGGTAGCCAGAAACCGGGTTTTTTCGCCCAAATATTCGCAAAAAATCCTCAATCTCCCAAAAACCCGGTTTCTTTGAACTTACGCAGCGGTGACGAGAAACCGGGTTTTTGGGTCAAGATATTCGATTCAAACCCTCAATCTCGCCAAAAACCCGGTTTCTTTATTGGCAGTTCATAGGTAAACGTAGGCTATAATCCAGAATTTGCGTATATTAATTGGTTAAGAGTAAAGTATTGCATCACTTTTGTGTAAAGTCCTATGTCACTAATTGTTCAGAAATACGGCGGAACATCGGTTGGTACAGTCGATCGCATTTTGGAAGTAGCGCGACGAGTTGTCAAAACAGTACAGCTTGGAAACTCCTTAGTTGTCGTACTTTCGGCTATGGGAAAAACGACTGACGGTTTAGTGAAACTGGCTAAGGAAATTTCCGCAAATCCCAGCAAGCGGGAAATGGATATGTTGCTCTCGACTGGGGAACAAGTCTCGATCGCGCTTTTGAGCATGGCATTGCAAGAAATGGGACAGCCCGCAATTTCCCTCACCGGAGCCCAAGTCGGCATTGTCACCGAAGCCGCCCACACCCGCGCCCGGATTTTGCGAATCGACCCGAACAGGCTCCAAACCCAGTTAAACAGCGGTAAAGTCGTCGTCGTCGCAGGTTTCCAAGGCATCGCTAACGCGGCAGAATTGGAAATTACTACTTTGGGTAGAGGCGGTTCCGACACCACAGCAGTAGCCATCGCTGCAGCGCTACGGGCCGACAAATGCGAAATTTATACTGACGTGCCCGGAATTCTGACTACAGATCCGCGCTTGGTTGCACAGGCGCAACTGATGGACGAAATCACCTGCGACGAAATGCTGGAATTGGCGAGTTTGGGTGCAAAAGTCCTGCACCCGCGCGCCGTAGAAATTGCCAAGAATTACGGCGTACCGCTGGTGGTGCTTTCTAGCTGGAGTGACGCGCCCGGTACGCGGGTAGTGTCCCCCCCTCCATCAGCCCGGCCTTTGGAGGGCTTGGAGCTCGCGAAAGCGGTGGATGCGGTGGAGTTTGATTTGGATCAGGCGGGGGTGTCGCTGTTGCGTTTGCCCGATCGCCCGGGGGTAGCAGCGCGGTTGTTTGGGGCGATCGCGCAGCAAAACCTCGATGTAGACTTAATTATTCAGTCAATTCACGAGGGAAATACTAACGATATCGCCTTTACGGTAAGGCGAAATTCGCTGAATCAAGCTGTGGCGGTTGCAGATGCGATCGTGCCCTCCCTCGGCAAGAATTCGCGCCCAGAATTGGGGGAACCGGAAGTGAGGGCAGAAGAAAGACCCATAGCTAAAGTTAGCATTGCGGGTGCGGGAATGATCGGCCGTCCGAGGGTAGCGGCCCAGATGTTTAATACTTTGGCGGATGCGGGAATTAATATTCAGATGATTTCGACTTCCGAGGTGAAGGTTAGTTGTACGATCGATGCTGCAGAGTGCGATCGGGCAGTTGCCGAACTTTGCAAAGCATTTGATGTCGCCAACTCCCCTGTCGGGCTGCGTTGTGCGTCGCATAAACCGCCCGCAGTTAGGGCTGTAGCCTTGGATCTCAATCAAGCGCGTCTGGCAATTCGCCAATTGCCCGATCGACCCGGAGTAGCAGCAAAAATGTTCGGACTTTTAGCCGAAGAAAATATTAGCGTAGACACGATCATTCAATCGCAGCGGTGTCACAATATCGACGGCATATTAACGCGCGACATTGCATTTACCGTAGCACAAATTGACGCAGAAGCAGCTAAAACAGTCCTAGAAAAATCAGCAGTTGAATTCGGATGGGGGGAAGTAGCAGTCGATACAGAAATCGCCAAAGTTAGCGTTGTCGGTTCCGGGATGGTAGCGCATCCGGGAGTTGCCGCCAAGATGTTTGAAGCGCTTTCGCAGCACGAAATCAACATTCAAATGATTGCAACTTCTGAGATTAAGATTAGCTGCGTTGTGGATGAGGCACAGGGTGTCACAGCTTTGAAGGCAATTCACGCGGCGTTTGAGCTGTCGGGCAGTGAAAAAGTTCAAGTTCCAGCGTAATACTTGTTTGTTGTAGTAGTAGGGACACAGTGCGGTGTCCTTATTGCTTATTGCTGCCGTGTCATTATTGCAGATGATTAGGCTGTGTTAGGATCGAATTGGCGATCGGCTCAAAAGGATTGAATCTTATGACTGTAGCGAAGGAACAGATTACTGATAGCAATAGCAACAGTGGTTTATCGAATTTCCGCATCACTGTCGAACGTCTGCTAGAACTTTTAGATTTAGAAGAAGAGGATGAATACGGAATTTTGAGACCGACTGAATATGCTTTCAGGACAGCGATGAAATTGATTGTAGAAGCTTATGATATTTTGGGTGATAATTTTCCTAAAGCATCCACTGGTACAGACGATCTAGGTAGTATCAGACTTGCTTGGGAAAATAGAAAAGCCGATCGCAGAGTACGCTTGTTCTGCCCATCTAATGCCGAGGAGAAAACTTACGTTTATCATCAAAACAGTGAGGAATATGGCTCGGAAGATATTACTTCAGCAGTAACCTTAGTTTATTGGCTAGAGTGGTTTAACAAGCTATGACAGATAAATCTTCTCCGAGTGAATTAGAGTTGGAGCCTTTGAATGAAACTGCTATTGTTTATAGAGCTTTACTTCGCCGACAATGGATGGATGAAACAAGCGATCTAGTTTTACTCTTCGCTTATTTACTTAGAGCAAATGAACCAGGTTTGTCGGTGACAATTGCCAGTGTTCGTTCGCCGGAACAATGTGCGGCAAAATTCAGAAATTGTTACGGAGTTGCTAGTATTCAAGTAGGACAAATTCGCGAATTAGGTTTAGACGCAATACCTGACTCTGCCTCCCACGCTCAGATTGTCGGTTTACCTTATGTGACAGACGACCGAGACAGAGCTGAAAGATTAGCCGATTTGTTAGCAGAGCAATCTCAAATTATATGGAAACCAAGGGATTTAATCTTATGACTGTAGCGAAGGAACAGATTACTGATAGCAGCAATAGCGGTTTATCTAATTTTCGCATTACCATCGAACGTTTGATCGAACTTTTAGATTTAGAAGAAGAGGATGAGTACGGAATTTTGAGACCGACTGAATATGCTTTTAGGACAGCAATGAAATTGGTTGTTGAGGCTTATGATAGCATGGGAAACAGTTTTCCAAAAGCCTCAAAGATAAGTCCAAATAAGAAAGGTAGTATTTGGCTTGCTTGGGAAAATACAAATGCCGATCGCACAGTACGCTTGATCAGCCCGATTAATGCCGGTCAGAAATCTTACATTTATCATGTGAGTGGGGAAAATCGCTCAAAAGATATTACTTCAGCGGTAATATTAGTTGATCGGCTAAATTGGTTTAATGAAGCATGAACGATAAATGTTTTCGGAGTGCATCAGATGGCAATTCCTTCATGTCATCATACAATAAGTTTTGACTTAATATTTCTTGCGCGATCGCCACCACCACGGGCACGCCAACCGAATTTCCAATTTGCTTGTAACTCTCCCCCGCACTAGGATAAGTCTTAAAATCTTCAGGAAAACCCATGAGACGGTAACATTCCTTCAGCGTCAACTTTCTCACCAAATCTCGATCGGGAAAATAGACAAAAAACCTGCCCGATGTTTCTTGCGAAGGAATTGTCGGATGCACGCCATCCACCGAATAAATGCGATTCGGCTGTCTGTGAACCCTCGACAAATGTTCTGTATTCGGCCTCACCCCAGTTTTCCAAGTACCTTTATTTCTGTATCCTACAAACACAAGTCCCGAATCTTGCTGTTTCGGATAATCAATTAAAGTATATTCTGATTTATCCAATATTTCAAAATCCCCCGTCTCGTCTAGAAATTCCCTGAGTTTGGGAGGAAACTTGCTTTTTAGGAATGAAAAATTGAAGGGTTTACCTTTAGTTGCAATAATAAATATTCTTTCGCGGTGTTGGGGAAGTCCAAAGTCTTTAGCATTCAGCATTTTGTAATTCACGCTGTAGCCCAAATCTTCAAGGCTGGCAATAATTACTTTTAAGGTATTTCCCTTGTCGTGATGGATTAAGTGCTTGACATTTTCCAGGACAACTACTTGAGGTTGTTTTACTTTAATGATTTTACAAATCTCAAAAAATAGCGTGCCTCTAGTATCTTCAAAACCGAGCTTTTTGCCGCAGATGCTAAAAGGTTGGCACGGAAAACCGGCGACTAAAACATCAAAGTCTACTAACTCGGCGGGATTGATGTTACTGATGTCGGCAAAAGGCACTTCGCCGAAATTGTCTGTGTAAACTTCTCGGCACTTGCTATTGATTTCGCAGGAAAAGACGCATTCAAAGCCATTGTTTTCAAAACCTTGTCTGAAACCTCCTATTCCCGAAAACAAATCTATAAATTTCATCTATAATTTAATGCTAAATCTTGCTAAAGCTAATAATAACAGATTTTGTTTATCTTTCTTTTTTCACTCTGTGTTCTCTGCGTTCTCTGCGGTTAATTATACAAATTTAAACAAAAACCAGGCGACGGACAGGAAATTGCCGTGTCTGCAGATATCATCTATAATGTCGATCGCCCAAAATTTCCAAACTTGTCCCACAGCCCACTAAACTAGGAATAGCAAAAAAAATATAGCTACTGTTTACTTCCTTTCACCAACCATGAGTCAAACCTTGGAAAACCTCACAGCCATCGATGACAACCTATCCAAACGCCACATCGACCTCGATCCAGGCGGCTACTTCATCATCTATCTCGATCGCGAAACCAGCTTAATTTGTGCCAAACACTTCACCAACATCATCGACGATCGCGGCCTGGCTGTCGATCCCGAAACCGGCAAACCCATTCCCGCCCGTGGCAAGGTAGAACGCACTCAGTGCACGCTGTTTAGCGGCAGAACCGCCAAAGAACTTTGCGTCAAAATCCTAGAAGAAACCCGCCCCAGCCCGGTGACAATGTTAGATCACGCGGCTTATCTGGGACGGGAATTTGTACGGGCAGAACTTGCATTGTTGAGCGATCGAGAATACGTTCAAGATTAGTCCAGCCTCGCCCTAATTTCTGGAAAAAAAGGTAACTTATCGGATTTAGCAGTACGCGATTACGAAAAACCTTGATACCAGAAATAAGTCACCATTGGAATCACTGTCGCCAACACCAACAGCACAACCACAACAACTGTGGCATTACCTTGTTCTGTTTCTTCAGCTTTTTTAAAGGTGCCTTCAACTTGAATGTTGTCAACAACTTTAGGCGCGCCCGGATCTGGTTCACCGGACAAAACAGTAGCAATGCGCGAACTGGCCTCAGTCAAAGCCTCGTTGTATTTGTTAGCTTCCCGCAGGGGAACCTGCAGGGTTTCCCCTGCTACACTCTGGGCAATTTCATCAGGTAGCAGGGATTTAACCCCTTCGCCGGTGCGAATTACCGCGCTGTTGGTAACAGTGTCGAGAACGAGTAAAATTTGATTGGCCTGGTCTTCTTTTGTGGGAAACCACTGTTCAAACAGTTGATCGCTAAAAGTGGCAACTGTTTCGCCGTAGTCTAAGCGGCGGATGGTGACAAACCTGACTTCTTTGCCAGTTTGCTTTTCCACCTTGTCGAGTTCGCTGTTGATATTGCTTTCGCTGCTACGGCTGAGTACGTCGCCTTTGTCGAACACCCAAGTTCGATCGCCCGCCGACAACAGGGGAAAGTCGTACACGCCAGTCGCCAACGCCGGCAACACCGCTATCTGCGAGGCGATCAGGGCGATCGCGATCGCCGCCGCCGCTGGTTGGAGATATTTTCTCCAGTTAAATAATTGCTTGAAGAGTCTAGTCATGAGGTTAACCGTAAAACTGACTTTTTTCCAAAAATACTATAGAAACCAGCGTAAAATTCAATTTATGCAGGGCAATATTTAAAATTAGGTCGTCAGTCCAACTCCCCGCCCGATTATTTTACAATTTTAACTATGCAGCCAGCAGACAGTTATAAAGGTTGGATTCTGCAATCGCAGAAAGTATTCTACGTCGAAGTTTGGGATAGCCGGGGCAACCGCCACGTCGCCGTCCAAAATGCCAAGACTGAAGAGGAAGCTTTGGAATTGGCGAAAAAGTGGATTGATAAGTACGAGTCAAAACCCGGAAGAATGGCGATCGACGTACCGCATCCTTTCGGAGAAATCATCGATATGCCATTTTGAAGTCAGTTGGTAGTTGGCAGTTGGCAATAGTCAGTAGTCAGTAGTCAGTAGTTATTGGTTATTGGTTACTTGCTACGAATTCCCACTTTCCACTTCTCAATTTCCAATAAGAACTAACAAATAACAACTAACAAATAACAACTAACAGTCCTTCTACTAAGAAATTCCTCGCAATTTCCGCGTATTTTCTACCAAACTGCGAGCTAATTCATCGAACCTTTCAGACAATTTTTCATCCAACAATTTACCATCAGGACTAAAAGCTTTCCAAGCTTGTCCGATCGCAATTTGTTCGGGAATTACCCAAGCGTGCACCCATCTCAAAATAGTTCGCAAATCGTTAAGTGCGTTGCTGTTAACTTGTCCTCCCAAAACGCTAATCGAACCCGCAACTTTGCCGTCCAAATGCTCGAAAGTGAGTAAATCGAGGGCATTCTTGAGAGCACCGCTGACGCTACCGTGATACTCCGGCGTTGCTAAAATCAAAGCGTCGGCTTGCTTTACCGCATTCCGCAGCTTTTCCACATCGGGGTAATCGAGATAATCATTCTCACCGTTGCAGAAGGGCAGATTGAGCGATCGCAAATCTAATATTTCAACTTCCGCGCCCAGGGCTTGCGCCCGTTCTGCTGCCACCTTCAACGCTAACTGGCTGTAAGATCCAGCCCGCAAACTCCCACCAATGCCGACAATTTTCACCATAAAACTTAAAAACAATAATTGCAGAAATAAAACGTACTCATTACGACTATGATTAATATAACAAGTGCGATCGGCAAATGTCAATCGATTTGAGATACTTCGGCAACGCCGGCGTACAAGTTTAAGATTTTAGATGGAAGAATTGACTGAGGGATCCGAAAAACCGGGTTTTTTGAGCAAAATCCCCGATCAAAGCCCCTGATTCGGTAAAAAATCAGGTTTTTTGAGGATCAGTGCGTAAGTTTAGTGTACCAGGCCGATAAACCGGGTTTTTTGAGCAAAATCCCCGATCAAAGCCCCAAATTCAGTAAAAAACCCGGTTTATCAGTGGCAGTGGATTCAAAACCAGCCCTCTCAAGCGGACTCTTGAGAAGCCAGCGACAGAGAAACCCATCCAACACCCGGCATCTTGTTAAAATAAATGAATGTAGCAAATCAAAAGCGGTCAATCTTGGCAGTCTTCAACCTCGGGCAAAAAACCAATATGAAAAATTCTTGGAAACAGGTATGGCTGGGGCATCTAGCTGTAAACAAAGACAAATCGAGCCAGCAGAATCCTAAAAAATCAATGCCCGGACGGAATCTTTGGCGAATCCTGGGCAGTTTGGTGATTTCTCAAGGAATATTGCTCTCACCCCCGGTTTTGGCCGACAGCGCGCCTAACACCATGAGTTACAGCAAACTCATGGACAACATAGAGAAAGGGCAAGTCAGTAAAATCGAAATAGACGAAACTCAAAGAACTGCAAAAGTTAAGCTAAAAAATCAAAAAACCGATCAAGAACAAACTGTTACTCTGTTCGATTACAACAACCGAGAACTTTACTCGCAAATCCGCGCCAAAAAGATTGACTTTGAAGTCAAACAAACAGCCGACAATGCCGCGGCAGTCAGTTTAGTAATAAACTTACTGGTGATTTTTGCAGTGTTGGCGGTGTTGATGGCTATTGTGCGCCGATCGACCCAATCCCAAGGAAATGCCATGAACTTCGGCAAATCCCGAGCCCGTTTCCAAATGGAAGCCAAAACCGGGGTGATGTTCGACGACGTAGCAGGGATCGAAGAAGCCAAAGAAGAACTGCAAGAAGTTGTCACCTTCCTCAAAAAACCCGAACGCTTTAACGCGATAGGCGCGAAAATTCCCAGAGGAGTTTTGTTAATCGGGCCTCCGGGAACCGGTAAAACAATGCTGGCAAAAGCCATCGCAGGCGAAGCAGCCGTCCCCTTCTTCAGCATCTCCGGTTCCGAATTTGTCGAAATGTTCGTCGGAGTCGGCGCTTCCCGCGTCCGCGACTTGTTCAAAAAAGCTAAAGAAAATTCGCCCTGCATCGTCTTCATCGATGAAATAGACGCGGTAGGAAGGCAGCGCGGCGCTGGAATCGGCGGTGGAAATGACGAACGCGAACAAACTCTCAACCAGTTGCTGACAGAAATGGACGGCTTTGAGGGTAACAGCGGCGTGATTGTGATTGCTGCTACTAACCGCCCTGATGTACTCGATACTGCCCTGCTGCGGCCCGGCAGGTTCGATCGCCAAGTAATGGTAGATTTGCCCACCTACAAAGGGCGTTTGGGGATTTTGCAAGTGCACGCGCGCAACAAAAAACTTGACGAAGAAGTTGCTCTAGATACGATCGCCCGTCGCACTCCCGGCTTTTCCGGCGCTGACTTGGCAAACTTGCTCAACGAAGCGGCAATTCTCACCGCGAGGCGGCGCAAAGACACGATTAGTAACTTAGAAATTCACGATGCAATCGACCGAATCACGATCGGGCTTACTCTGAATCCGCTGCTCGACAGCAAGAAAAAGTGGCTAGTAGCATACCACGAAATCGGACACGCCCTCGTATCATCCATGCTCAAAAATACCGACACCCTAGAAAAAGTCACGATTATTCCGCGTTCCGGCGGCATCGCAGGCTTTGCCAACTACGTGCTCGACGACGAAATGATCGACAGCGAAGGTTTGAGGAGTCGGGCGTGGCTGTTAAGCCGGATTACAGTAGCTTTGGGGGGACGGGCTGCAGAGGCTGAAATTTATGGCGATGCCGAAGTAACTCTCGGTGCCAGCAGCGATATCACAGAAGTCAGCAAACTAGCGAGACAGATGGTAACGCTTTACGGAATGTCGGATTTGGGGCCTGTGGCTTTGGAAAGTCCGAACAATGAGGTGTTTTTGGGCCAAAGCTGGAATTCGCGGGCCGAGTATTCCGAAGAAATGGCTATCAAGATCGATCGGCAAGTCCGGGAAATCGCTATTCACTGCTACGAAGAAGCCCGCCGGATTATCCGCGAAAACCGCCATTTGATAGACAAGCTGGTTGAAGTGCTGTTGGATGAAGAAACGATCGACGGTGATGAATTCCGCAAAATTGTCGATCGATACGCCGAGTTGACCAAAAAAGAGTTGGAACCAGCGTAAAGAGTCAGTTGGCAGTTGGCAGTTGTCAGTTGGCAGTTGGCAGTTGGCAGTTGTCAGTTGTCAGTTGGCAGTTGTCAGTTGGCAGTTGGTAAAGAGTCATTAGTCATCAGTCATCAGTCATTAGTCATTAATTCAGGTAAAGAATCATTAGTCATCAATCATTGGTGATTAGTGATTAGTCATTAGTTGACGAAGTAGGAATTATGCACCGACTCTATTTTTAGAGTGCGTCTGAAGCACTTTACTACTAACCCAAAAAAATTACTAATGACCAATGACTAATGACTCTTTATCATGACTAATGACTAATGACCAACGACTAATGACTAATTAAGACTGATTGGAATACATTTCGCGAAGTACCAAAGCCGGGTCTACCCAGCGGCCGCCGTACTTCAATCCCCAATGCAGGTGAGGGCCGGTCGTGCGGCCGGTCATTCCCACTCTGGCAATTCTCGCACCAGCCGGCACAGTTTGACCCTGCCAAATTTTCATGCTGCCTTCGCGATCGACATAATAGCGCCCGCCGTTAACTTTTTCTACCTTACCTCCGAGGTGACAGTAGATGTGCTCCCAATCTCCCGATCGCACCACCATACCAGTGCCGCACCTGCCATCTTCCCAAACTTCCACCACTTGACCGCCCCACCAATTGCGGATATAGCTACCTTCTGGCGCCGCCATGTCCAAACCGTAATGAAAATCTCCACCACGGGGGCCGAAGGTGGAACTGTAGGCTTCAAAATTTTCGACTGGGAAAGAAGCTTCTTGCCACAACTTACCCGTAGCGATTTTGGTTGGTAAAGCTGACTGAGCCTTGACCAACTCCTGCTGCAAATAAGGGCTAATCACCACGATACAGAGCGAAAGAACTAACAGTAATATCTGTCTAAGGCGAAAAAAGCGTTTAACGGTCAGCGGGCCCCTAGAGTCTTGCACGATTTATTTAACTCCTGAAAGTTTAATGTGTTGGCGAATCTGCGTTGTCTGTTGTGCCAATTCGCTGCAAGATTGCCTCGCGTGCTGAATCTACTAGCGAATCAGTTAACCAAGGTGTATCTTACTGCATAGAGAACTGATGTCAAGCCTTTGGCTTAAATATTGTAGCGAACAGAAAGTCATTGGCCCGGTGAAATTTGTGCTGCGGTTGAATTCGATCGAGCTTTTATTTGACACTATAGTTTAGTACGAGATTTTGGATGCAGTCTGAAATCTCAAATTTATAACACACATAAGCAATGCTTACTGAAATTTTCCCTTTTAGTTTTGCCATAGACGCAACTGCGATCGCCGGTGCCTCCTTGTGGTCTTTAGCCCTGTACTGGGGTCTGTCGCCCCTGACAGAATGGGTAATCCTGCAACTCAACCGCTGGATGAATTTTGCAGAAAGATCCCTCTACACCTCGGAAGCCGAGTTTGAAAGAACCCGCCAAGCCAGAGAATCTCAAAATGCCTTTTACGCTTCCCTGTTGAGCATTCTGCCCTTTTTGATGGCGGGCGGATTGTGCAATTGGGGAGTCGAATGGTCTCTGGGTACTGGTTGGGCGGTATCTATGGGGACGATCGCCTGTATTGGCGGCGGCGTTTACGAACTCGGCCGCCGAGACGGTCAATCTTAGGCGATGGTAGATTTTGGATTTGGGATTTTGGATTACTCAAGATATTCGGAGATTTACCAGCCTCTAGAATCGATCGCAATCTCAAATCCAAAACTCCAAATCTCAAATAAATATGACATTTTCAGTTTATTTGTCGATCGCGCCTCAAACAAAATTAGCAATGTATTTTAACCGTAATTTGACTCAGGATGTTTGCCTAAAAGTCGCAGTTGCCGCTCTGTAGCGGTAGCGATAATTTCGGGATTGAACTGCCACGGCCAAGGCGAAAATTTCTGCGCGATGTTGCGGTGGGAATAATGCACTTGCAGCATATAGCGACTACCATCGACAGTGGTATTTCTGCCGCCAGAGTGCCAAATTTCACTGCGGAAAAACAGCACATCTCCAGCTTTGCACAAAACTGGTTCTAGGGAGTGTCCGTTCCAAGTTTCTTCCCCGCGTTCGGGTTTTCTACCCGATTTGTGACTGCCAGGAATAATATAGGTAGGACAGAGGTCTTCTGTGATGTCACTGAGATAGAAATGGGCTGTACAGATCCATACTGGCAGTTGAAAAGTGCGATTTTCTTCGATGGATCCGCTAACAGCAAACACGCTTTCGGGCAGTGGCACAAACACCTGATCGACGTGGACGCGCCAACCGTCGTAACCGGGCCCACTTTTCCATGCAGTCATGCCGATAATGTGGCAATCGCTGCCCATCAATGCTTCTGCCAATTCAATGATACCAGGTCGATCGGCATAGGAAAGCCACAGCCGATCGCGATTAAACACGCATTTAAAATGTTTGTTCAATTCACTCCAACTGCTACCATCAAGTCCGAAGGGTTGCAGGCGATCGAGTGCTTCCCGGGCCGCCACCATTTCCGACTCGTCGAGCACACCGGGAATCAGCGCAAAACCATCTTCATGTAACGCCTCTACCGCCCCTGCTGTATCGGAAAGCTCACAAGTCTTTTGCCGATAGCTGAAAACTTCGCTCAAGGTGCTTGCGTTCATAATTCAAATTCGAGTAAAATTATTAACTGTTATTAAATTAACACTTCGGACAGTTTAACGGCTGACGCCCATGAGCGAGAAACCGGGTTTCTAAGAAAATTTGGCGATCAGTAACGAAAAGCCTACGAAGAAACCCGGTTTCTGAAGTCGCACTTGCGACTGTAATTGTCATTGATGCGTAATTCCTGTCTGGTATAATTGATACTTCTGATGTGGGGATAAATCCAATGAAATACCAACCAGAACCAACATTATTAAATCAAGCCCGCGCCGCCTTCAAAGAAATCTGGGGATACGACGATTTTCGACCGCCGCAAGCAGAAATTGTCGGTAGTTTGTTAGCAGGAAAAGATACAATAATAATTATGCCGACAGGTGGTGGCAAATCAATTTGCTTTCAACTGCCAGCTTTGTTACAAACAGGCTTAACTTTGGTGGTTTCGCCCTTAGTCGCCTTGATGGAAAATCAAGTGCAAGAATTGCGCGATCGCAATTTGCCCGCTTCCCTCCTCCACAGTCAACTGTCAGCACAGCAGCGCCGACAAACAATGCAATCGCTGCAACAAAACAAGTTGAGATTGCTGTATTTGTCTCCCGAAACATTACTCAGTAAACCAGTTTGGGAAATTATCAGTCAGCCACACATCCAAATCAACGGTTTAATATTAGATGAAGCTCACTGTTTAGTGCAGTGGGGTGATACATTTCGACCAGCTTACCGCCGTTTGGGAACAGTGCGACCGGCTTTGTTGAAAGCTAAACCAGAAGGTAGTAAAATTGCGATCGCAGCTTTCACCGCTACCGCCAACCCGGAAGCACAAAAAATCATCAAAAATGTCTTGCAACTGCAAAAACCAGAAGCATTTTTGCTAAGTCCCTACCGTTCTAATCTGCACCTGCAAGTGCAGACTGTCTGGACACCGAGGGGACGAAAACAACAGTTATTAAATTTTATTAAATCTCGACCAAAACAAGCAGGTTTAGTCTACGTCCGCACGAGAAAAGATAGCGAAAATTTGGCTAATTTGCTGGAAGATGTAGGTTATAAAACCGCAGCCTATCATGCAGGTTTGAGTCCTGAATCGCGCCGAAACATAGAAACAGCTTGGCTAAATAACGCTCTTAAATTTGTGATTTGTACCTGTGCTTTCGGGATGGGAATTAACAAGCCGGATGTGCGGTGGGTTGTTCACTTTCAAGCACCTTTGCTATTATCGGAATACATTCAGGAAATTGGTAGAGGCGGACGCGACGGCAAATCGGCGATCGCCCTGACATTGATTAGCGAACCTACGGGTTTGCTTTATCCCGATGACAAACAAAGAGCACAATTTTTTCAAGATAAATTGCGATCGCAATACCGAGAAGCGCAGCAGTTGGCCCAACAACTGCCAGTTAAAGGCGATGTAGAAGCAGTTTCTCGCGAATTTCCCGAAAGCGCGATCGCCCTTTCTATCTTGCACAGCAGCGGACAATTAACTTGGCAAGATCCTTTCAATTATGCGATCGACAAATCCGCACAGCAAAAAGGCGCAAAACAAAATTTTACCGCCGCTGCTGAAATGGCACAATATCTCAAACATCGAAAGTGCCGGTGGCAATTTTTGCTGCAAGCTTTTGGCTTTACCAAGGAATCTCAATCTATGCGGTGCGGCCACTGCGATAATTGTCGCTTGCATTGACAAATTTACTTAAAAATGTTATAGTAAAAGCATTTATTTGACATAAATCATACTGCTATCAGGCTCCCGCCCGATCGCGAGTAGAAACCAGGATAAAATAGTAGATGCTCTCAAAAACCGGGTTTCTTCCTATAATTATCATTTTTGTTTACATAACTCATAGAAACCCGGTTTCTATTCCCATATCCGTCATTTCGTGTCGGGTAGATTGACCGAGATCGCGATCGGTTCGTAGTGCGGGCTTTAGTCCGCAGTACGAAGAGTTTTTGCGACGATCGCAGATCGGACATGATATCAGCCCAAAAAATCGGCAACAAACAGTAAAAATTAAATGATAGAAACAGAGACGGCGGCACAGATATATACAGTAGAAAATACAGAGGAATTTAACCCGATTAATGTCACTCAACGATTAGATATTTGGCTGTCAAACCAGATACCAGACTTATCCCGATCGCGCGTGCAAACCCTCATATCACAAGGCCACGTCAAAGTCAACGACGAAACCTGCACCTCGAAAAAAATATCAGTAAAAACGGGCGATCGCATCCACCTCACCTTACCCGAAGCCCAGCCTGCAACCTTAAAACCCCAAGCAATTCCTCTAGACATCCTCTACGAAGACGACAGCCTAATTATCATCAACAAACCAGCCGGATTAGTCGTTCACCCAGCAGCCGGACACCCAGATGGTACATTAGTTAACGCCCTCTTAGCCCATTGTCCCCTAGCAGAAATCGGCGGAGTTCAGCGGCCGGGAATCGTGCACAGATTAGACAAAGATACAACAGGTGCGATCGCGATCGCCAAAACCGACATTGCTCACCAACACCTGCAAGCCCAACTGAAAACCAAAACCGCCCGCCGCGAATATTTAGGCGTAGTTTACGGAGTTCCTAACACCGAAACAGGCACAATAGACCTACCCATCGGCAGGCATCCCACAGACCGCAAAAAAATGGCAGTAGTACCAGAAGAAAAAGGCGGCCGCCCCTCAGTTACTCACTGGACAATCAAAGAAAGAATCGGCAACTATTGCTTAATTCACTATCAATTAGAAACCGGCCGCACCCATCAAATTCGCGTCCACACAGCCGAAATCAAACATCCTATTATCGGCGACCCGATGTACAGTTCCAACCGTTCCATCGGCGTAAATTTAACAGGACAAGCCCTGCACGCTTGGAGGTTGCAATTGCAACATCCTTTAACTGGAGAGTTGATTGAGGCGATCGCGCCTTTACCAGATCAATTCAACACCCTGTTGAAAATATTGCGGTTGCGAGCTAATAGTTGATATCTTGGGCCTCGGGCATCAGCCAAACAGGGCATCGGCCAAACAGGGCATCGGCCAAACAGGAACCAAAAACTAACAAATAACAATAACAAATAACAAATAACAAATAACAAATAACAACAGCCAACAGTCAACAGCCAAAAAATTATGAGTCCTGAGTTTTGGATTCCAAGTTTATCAAAAAACTCAAACCTCAAAACTCAAAACTCAAAATTCTTTTAGACTAAAAGTCGATCGCCCGACACAAATAATCGCACCAGGCAGCATCAATTACCGACGGTAAGGAACCATCGTCTCGATATTGATATTGGCCAACGGCACGCGCTGCGGAGGAGTAGCAGGAGGTGCGACTTGCCGCGCCATACCCAAATAGTTGGACGGATCGCCAGCCTTCGCTTGCTGCTCTTGAGGAACAAAACGGCGAACAGTCGTCTGCCAAATGATTTGCGGGAAGCCTAGCTGCGAGCGGTGGTACTCACCGTAGCGAGGAGTCTTCAAGTTGAAAGGAGTTTCTCCTCCAACTCGCTGAGGCAAAACCCGGCGCTGCTGGTAAGGTACTGTATCGTAGCCAAACTTGCCCAGGTACTCATCGCTATTGACCAACTCGTCAATAAACCCTTGAGGCCCCTTAGTGGCTACCACGATCGACCAAGCAATCTTTTCGCGATCGCTGTACACATCCCGACCCAAAACGCGCTGCACGCACATTTCCACAAATCGGTAGTTGCTGTTAGTTTGGTAATTCCGCTCCAAGAAAGGAGCCGAAGTCGCCAAACCGCGAATGAAATCCCGCACCGTAATCTGACCGAACTTTAGTTGCGATTCCAAAAACGTTTGGCGGTTGCTCTTGAGGATTTGGTGTTCGCTGTAAATCTGGCGATATCCAGCCCAAATCAAATTTTCCATGTCTCCCGACGAGAGCACGTTTTCAGTTGTGAAAACTCTCGGCTGCTCGTCGCCCCCTATTTCATAACCAGCAACGCGCTGATTTTGGCTCTTAGGGGCGTAATTTAACAAAGGAAGCGCCACGTTATAATCTCCGTTATCTCAAATTTCAGAAATAGTTGATACCGCGAGCTGCCAGCATAACGATACAACTAACCAACATACAGATTAGGGGATTCCCGCAATCTAAATCTGGTTTTCCTGATTTTTTGCAACAATCTGTAACATTTGTTGACTGTTGACTGTTCGCTGTTGACTGTTCGCTGTTGGCTGTTCGCTGTTGACTGTTCGCTGTTGGCTGACAACTACCCACTGACAACTGACAACGGACAACTACCCACTGACAACTACCCACTGACAACTACCCACTGACAACTGCCAACTGCCAACTGCCAACTGCCAACTGCCAACTGCCAACTGCCAACTGCCCAATAAATTACCAGCCTAGGGCCGAGTAAAACTCACTAGCAACGGGTTCCTTCTCTGCAGCCGGGGCCGCTGCATCCGAGTCTGGTTCCACCCGAATTTCAGTGCAAAAAGTTGAAGTGCTGAAACCGCCAAAGCGCTTGACGCTGCTTGTCCGCATCCGCACGTTGGGATTGGCAAACCAAAAACGCTCGATCGAACTCATCGTCTCGTATTCCGTAATCAGCAGCAGCGCATCCTCGTCATCCATCTCAAAACGGCCGGCCACCGGCACAATTTCCGCATAGCCGCGTTCCCGCAACATCAAACCCTGCCGCGGATTCTCAGGATCTGGGACGATCGCGAATACGGTAGAGCCCTTGTGATTCTCATCATCCTTATCCCACGCCATAGTGCCGTGCCAAGTCACAAATGCTCCCCCAGCAGCCCGACTCGGATCGACCTCGTGCATCTGGCAAATTTCAGCCACTCGCGCGTCATCCGCACCTAGGGCCGTTACCTGAATATTTGAATCCCCAATCTCCGCTTGGCGGAAAGCGAGGTGGTGAGTGCTGCGCTGCGATCGCCATTCTCCAGCACTACTCTGAAAAAACTCCATTGCATCCATACAAAATAGCTCCTTTGGCTTAGGCTTCCCGGTTTTTACCCCTGTTTTATGATAAAGCTCCCCCCACTTAGATGTACTTTTGCGACACAAATTAGTCTCAAAATGTCTACTTTGGACATATTGTCAAGTGAATGTTATGATAGTTTACAATGTAGGAGACACAACAAATCTTGCGAAACGTGATGTCGATCGCGATCGCATCGATCTCAGCAAACTGGAGGAGCGAATTATGGATATGCCTACAACCAGCCTCAGCATGGAACAGCAGTTCAAACTGCAAGTCCTGAGCGAACAAGTCAAAAACTTGAGCCAAAACCAAGCTCAGGAATACTTGCTAGAAGTTATGCGGCAGAACATGGTCAAAGAAAATTTGTTAAAGTATTGGATGAAGAAAATGTGAACTCTTCGATAACTTCTTCAACAAAATCAGCGGCTTGTATCTGCAAAAAGTCCGATCGAGCTATTAAATATAAAACCCAGAATTCCGGTGCCTTGGAGACACCGGAATTCTCCAGTTATAGAATTAATTTATAAAAATTTCCGCTACTCTAAAATTAGTTCGTAGTGCGGACTTGCATACGCAATATAAATCGGACTGAAGTCCGTACTACGAACCTTTTTTGTTACCATCGTCGATCGGACATGATATAATACTAACTATTGAAAATCATGCAAATGTCTTCCCTAGGGTGTGTCGCCATTAAAAATCTCTGAATCAAAATTGATTTTCGAGCTAGCGACGCACTCTAGAAATTCTCAGGTGCGTCGCTAGCTCAATTTTCAAGATAATTTAGAGATAAAAAATCGTGGCGCACCCTGCGGAGACTCCCACAGACTCCCGTAACTCAACCAAAACGGCCGCTGACATAATCCAAAGTAGACTCTTCCTTCGGACTTTGGAAAATCACCTCAGTTTTGTCACACTCCACAAGATAGCCAAACCGCTTCCCATCGTCAGAAAGTTTAGCATTGAAAAAAGCAGTAAGGTCAGAAACCCGAGAAGCCTGCTGCATATTGTGAGTCACAATTACGATGGTATACTTCTCCTTGAGTTCCCGCATCAACTCCTCAACCTTAATCGTCGAAATCGGGTCAAGAGAAGCGCAAGGTTCATCCATCAATACTACATCAGGATTAATCGCGATCGCCCTAGCAATACACAAACGCTGCTGCTGGCCGCCCGAAAGAGAAAAACCGCTTTGCTTTAACTTATCCTTAACCTCATCCCACAAATAAGCCTGTTGGAGCGACTTTTCCACCAGCTCATCCATATCTCCCTTATAATTGTTCACCCTCGCACCGTAAGCAATATTGTCATAAATTGACTTCGGGAAAGGATTGGGCTTTTGAAACACCATCCCAATCTTGCGGCGCACCTCCACAGCATCAATATCAGGATCGTAAAGATTTTGACCTTGATAATGAATTCTGCCCTCTAAACGAAAACCGTTAACTAAATCGTTGAGGCGGTTAAAACATCGGAGAATTGTACTTTTGCCGCAGCCAGAAGGCCCGATCAAAGCAGTAATCCGATTTTTAGGAATTTCTAGCGAAACATTTTTCACCGCGTGAAAACCGCCGTAAAAAATATTGATATTTTCAGTCCGTAAAACAGTTTCTGTCTGCTTATCCAAATCCATCATCATACAAATAACTATCCTCTTAATTTTTACAGAACCAGCGAATTTTGTCAGTTGTCAGTTGTTAGTTGTTATTAGCTAATACTTTCAGACCAACTGCAACTGCCAACTGCCAATGACTTCAATAAACCTTTTGGCGAGTAGCCCAGCGAGAAAGAATACTCGTCAGCAAAACCATAAACACCAAAATCAAAGATGCAGCCCAAGCCAACTCTTTCTGTGCCTGAAAAGGAACCGTTGCAAAGTTGTACACCAAAACCGAAAGACTCGGAGTTGGCTTATCAAATCCAGCAGGCCAAAAAGGCGAATTTAGCGCTGTGAAAATCAAAGGAGCAGTTTCTCCAGCAGCACGAGCAATTGCCAGCGTCACACCAGTTAAAATAGCCGGAATAGCCGCAGGCAAAACTACCTGCAACACTGTTTGATAATTAGAAGCACCCACACCCACCGACGCCCATCTAATATCTTGCGGGACAATTTGTAGAGCTTCGTCAGTAGTTCGCACAATTGTCGGCAACATCAGCACAGCCAGCGCCGCGCCCCCTGCGATTGCCGAAAAACCTCCCATATTTACCACGAACAAACCGTAGGCAAATACCCCTGCAATAATCGAAGGAACGCCGCTGAGGACATTAGTAGCAAAGCGCACCCAGCGAGTTATTTTGCCGCTGCTGAACTCCGACAAATAAACGGCGGCCAACACTCCAAAAGGAACAGCAATTAGAGAAGCAATTCCTACGGTCATTAATGTACCGAGAATGGCATTGGCGATACCGCCTCCCGACAGTCCCGGTGCGGGGGGCAGCTTGGTGAACAAGTCTAAATTTAGGCGATTAAAACCTTGTATGGCTACGTAGGAAAGCACTGCAAACAAAGGCAGCAGAGTTATCGCCAGAGCCGAGCCAGCCAGTACAGTCATCGCCATACTAAACAGCGCTTGCGAGCTGTTTTTAACCCTCTTTAAACTGCCTGTTTTCGATCCAAAAGGATTCTCATCGGAGACGCTCTTTGACATAAACTAAAACTATGTAGGAAATTGTGCCAAACTTCTAGTTGTACTTCGCTCTTACTTGAGAAACAATCCACTCTGCCAAAATATTGACAATCAGCGTCATAATAAACAGAATTAGCCCCGTATACATCAGGGCAGCCACTTGCAATCCTGAAGCTTCGGCAAATTGATTTGCCATCAGAGAAGCAATAGTATTTGCAGGAGCTAGCACAGAAGCACTTAACTGATTGGAATTTCCAATTAACAGCGTTGCGGCCATCGTTTCTCCCATCGCGCGGCCGAGGCCTAGCATAATTCCGCCGACAATGCCGGAAAAAGCGGCCGGTACGAGGACTCTAAAGATTGTTGTCCAGCGAGTTGCTCCCAAACCCAGAGATGCTTGTCGCAATTCGGGCGGGAGGCTTGCTAAAGAGTCGCGGGAGATAGCAGTAATAATGGGCAAAGTCATAATCCCCAAAATTACTCCGGCGGGTAACATTCCTGGGCCAACTGGCGATGTGCTAAAAATCGGCAGCCATCCGAAGTTACCGTTGAGAAACTTTCCCATGTTGCTAATAATGGGAATCAATACAGCAATTCCCCACAAGCCGTAGACTACGCTGGGAATGGCGGCTAAAAGTTCTACTAAGAAAACTAAAGCTGTACGCACTGGCAGCGGCAAAAAGTCTTCGCTCAAAAAGATGGCAGTCCCTACTCCTAATGGTACTGCAATTAGGAGCGCGATCGCAGAACTGACGATCGTCCCGTAAATCATCGGCAGCGCACCGTACTCTTCTTTAACCGGATTCCAATCACTGCTAAACAGAAAGCCCAAACCGTACTGTTGAATCGCTGGTAAAGCTCTGAAAGCAACGGTTAGCGCGATTACCAGCAAAATTACGCCAACTCCGATTCCCAAAATCCGAGTCAGCCAGATAAAGCCTTGGTCTAAGGATTTTTCTATCCGAGAGCGGGAACGTTTCTCTGGTTGAGCGGTGTTACTATCTGAAATCATATACAAAAGTCTCAAAAAACTGTAACGAAAAATCGCATTTTTCCGAAAAATCTAGAACGAAGCAGAAACAAAGACTGTAAATCAAATCACACACACAGGGGCGGGTAGATGCCTTCCCTAACTTTTGAAAAAGTATTTCTGGTTAAAGCCGCCCCTACAGAAATATCTCTGTTCCTTCTTCCTTTTTCCCTCTGCCAACAGTCAACAGTCAACAGTCAACAGTCAACTATCAACTGTCAACTGTCAAATGACTTCAATAACTATTTACCAATCTCAATCTTGTAGTCGGGGCTGATGCCGTCGGCTGCCAAAGCAACTTTTTCTCTGACGTTTTGGGGCAGAGGAACGTAACCCAATTCTGCACTAACTTTTTGACCTTCGGTTAAGCCGTATTCCACCATTGCCTCGATAACTTTGGCTTTGTTGGGGTCTGCAACTTTTTTGGGAACGAGCATCCAAGTGTAGGTGACAATTGGATAGGATTGAGCACCTTCGGGGTCTTCGATAAATGCTCGCAGGTTTTCGGGCAGGGGCGCAGTTGCTAAAGCTTGAGAAGCTGAATCGTCTGTAGGTACTACAAATGTGCCTGCTTTGTTTTGCAAAGATGCAAATTTGACGTTGTTGTTTTTGGCGTAGCCATATTCGATGTAGCCGATGCTGCCTGCTGTTTGCAGGAGTTGGCTGGTGACGCCTTCGTTGCCTTTTGCGCCTACGCCTACGGGCCACTGTACTGTTTTGCCCTCGCCTACTGCTGTTTTCCAGTCGGGGCTGATGGCGCTGAGGTGTTTGGTGAAGATGGCGGTGGTGCCGCTACCGTCGGAACGGTGGACGACGGTGATGTTTTGGTCTGGCAATGTTACACCGGGATTGGCTGCTGCAATTTTGGGGTCGTTCCACTTGGTAATTTTACCGAGGAAGATTTCTGTATAAACGTCTCTGGGCAGTTTGAGTTCGGGTACTGCTGGCAGGTTGTAGCCGATGACGATGCTGCCGGCTGTCATGGGCAGCAAAATCACGCCTTTGTCTGCTGGAACTTTGGCGATTTCGTCGTCTTTCATGGCGGTGTCGCTGGCCCCAAAGTCTACTGTGCCTTTGGTAAATTGTTCGACTCCGGCGCCGCTGCCTACTGATTGATAGTTAATTTGTACTTTGGGGTGGATTTTGTTGAAGTCTTGAAACCAACGCTGGTAGAGGGGGGCGGGGAATGAGGCGCCTGCTGCGGTTATGGCTACGTCTGAGGCTAGGGTGAGTTTGCTGTTTGCGGCTGTGCCTGTGGCTGCAACGGGGGATGCTGCGGTGTCGCCGGGGTTGCTGCTGGTTGTGCTGCCACCGCCGCAAGCTGCTAAGCTGAGGGCGATCGCCACAGCGGACATTGCTGTTGTCACACGATTCGGATTAATCAGGTTCAGACGAAAAAGCATAGGTATACAAAATCTGCGATCGTTATACGGATGTCCGGCCATAGCATATCGCGCGAAAGTAAAGGTTAGGTTAAGAATCTTTACTTTCGATCGCAACTTAATATGAATTAACATTAATTTAATTCATTGATGAGCTTGGCAAGTGTAATTTTATAAGATGGGTGAAAGATCAATTGGTGGGGAAACAAGGGTGCGATCGTCCGGCTGCGAACAATTCCCCATTAAAATATCGGAATATCCAGGTTTGAGAACCAGAAAACCATACAATAGTGGTTCTTTTGACAGTAGTGCTAGTATTGAGAACTTAAAAGTTGCCGGCACTCCAGCCTGCATCGGATCAATGCTGATGATATATAGACGAGTCTCAAAAAGATGAGGTACTATCCGGCATAGGCCAAACCGGGCATAGGCCAAACCGGGCATCGGCCAAACAGGGCATCGGGCCTAAAAGCATACCTCACTTTTTAGAGAACCGATATAGCAACCGCCCTGACGGTTACGACGTTCTGGCATTGCACAAACATAAACAGTCGATTGTAACTTCCTCTTGACTTCTTCCTCCTTGTCTTCCTTCTGCATCCTGCCTTCTTCCTTCTTCGTGATGACCAATGACTGATGACTGATGACTAATGACTAATGACTTCTTCCTTCAACATCTGCTATAATGCCTGCTCCTCTTGAATTAATCTGGGCTTTTATTGGTTTGCTCCTAACGATTGGAGGCAATTTTTTGCCTGCATCTGTGACAATGCCGATCGGGTTGTGGGACGATCGCGGACTGCAGGCGTACTCTTTAGGCGTGACTTATCAAATTGGAGCCGTGTTGCTAGTAGGCTGCATGGGCGGCAAAAATGCTGCTGCTCTCTCGCAAATTGCCTATTTGGTATTAGGATTAACTTTGTGGCCGATTTTTGATCGAGGCGGCGGCATCGGCTATCTTAAAGAAGCGAGTTTTGGGTATTTGCTGGGTTTTATTCCTGGTGCTTGGGTGTGTGGCTGGGTCGCTTTTAAGGTGGCTTCGCGACTGGAATCTATGGCTTTTAGCTGTTTATGCGGTTTATTCACAGTTCACGCGATCGGCTTAATTTATCTAATTTTTAGCTACTTGCTGATTCCTGGCAAAAAAGTACCTTTATTAGATGAAATTCTGACCTATTCGGTTTATCCCCTGCCGGGACAATTGGCCGTGGTTTGTGCGATCGCATTGCTATCATTTACTTTGCGTCGCTTGATGTTTTATTGATTGGGAAATTGGGAATTGGGAATTGGGAATTGGGAATTGGGGATTGGTTGTTGTGTCAAATAATGTTATACTATCATTGCGAAACTGGAAAATCATCTCGCTGCGGTTGGGATTGCTTTGCTGCACTGCATTCTCCTCGCAATGAAACGCGAGATTTGAGTAAATTCTATCATGCCCGATACCCCATCTTCTATTGGCTAATCCATGCGTTTTAAAAGAAATCCCTTGTTCTGGGTTGCTGCTATTATCAGTTTAGTTTTAGACCACCTAAGCAAGTTTTGGGTAGTGCAAAATTTTGACTTGACAATTCCTCCGCAGACTCAGCCGCTGTTACCAGGGATATTTCACTTCACTTATGTTGTTAATACTGGTGCGGCTTTTAGTTTGTTTAGCAATGGCGGGGCGAGTTGGTTGCGCTGGCTGTCTTTGGGGGTGAGTGTGGGATTGATGGTGCTGGCTTGGTTCGGGCCGCGAATTAACCGCTGGGAACAAGCTGGCTACGGTTTGATTTTGGGGGGCGCGCTGGGTAATGGGATCGATCGATTTGTTTTGGGCCACGTTATAGATTTTTTGGATTTTCGGATAATTCGGTTCCCGGTTTTTAATCTGGCAGATGTGTTTATTAATGCTGGGATTATCTGTTTGCTGATTGCGACTTTTCACGGCCCACCGCCGCCGAAAAACCGAGACGCGAGTAATTCTATTTCAGAGTAACTTTGAAACACCAAGTTCGGAAACGGATTAGTGAAAGCGGATGTAACAGATGTAACTGCTAACTAATCCTAGGCTGCGCTAGGCGGTTGATTATTATTTTGCGTTTAAAATTTATACTTTATCTGCATAAAAGCTCGATCGGGCAACCGCTGACTGAAGGCAGATGCAACACAGATTAACGCAGATAATTGCAATTCAATAATTGAAATGGACTGAGTACAATGCAAGTCTATTCATAAATTATACACCATACAATAACTTTGGAAATAACTTAAAATAAGATAGTAACAAACCTATTGTTAAAGTTAAACTTGCCCATGACTCCTAATCCTTTTGCTGAAGAACGCCTGCTATTTGCCCCAGCAACCCCCGATGCTGATGCTATTCCGACTATTTTTGCATTTCCCAACGAGTACACGGTTGGCATCACCAGTCTCGGCTATCAGATAGTGTGGGCTACTTTGGCTGTGCGATCGGATATTGAAGTCAGCCGTTTATTTACTGATATCCACGAACAACTTCCCCGACATCCAGAATTACTGGGATTTTCGCTTTCTTGGGAACTTGACTATGTAAATATTCTCAATTTACTGGAATCTCTAGACATTCCGATTTGGGCATCTAAACGAACTGACAATCATCCGATAGTATTCGGTGGAGGCCCGGTTTTTACGGCGAATCCAGAACCTTTTGCAGATTTTTTTGATGTGATTTTATTGGGAGACGGCGAACATCTCATTGACAATTTTATTGATGCTTGTAAAGAAGTTCGTACCGCAGACAGACAAACTAAATTGCGGCATTTAGCCCAAGTTCCGGGGGTTTATGTTCCCAGTTTGTACGAAGTAACTTATTTGGAGGTGACTGAGGGTATTAAATCGATTCAGCCTGTCGATTCTGGAATTCCCAGTGAGGTGGAAAAACAGACGTATCGCGGCAATACTTTATCTGCTTCTACTGTGGTGACAGAAAAGGCGGCTTGGGAAAATATTTATATGGTGGAAGTGGTTCGCAGTTGTCCAGAAATGTGCCGTTTTTGTTTAGCAAGTTATCTGACTTTGCCGTTTAGAACTGCGAGTTTGGAGGATTCGTTAATTCCGGCGATCGATCGCGGTTTAGCTGTGACTAATCGTTTGGGTTTGTTGGGTGCTTCTGTCACTCAGCACCCGGAATTTGAAGCGTTGCTGGATCATTTGAATCATCCAAAATACGACGGCGTGCGGTTGAGTCTTTCTTCGGTAAGGACGAATACGGTGACAGTTAAATTGGCAGAAATTTTGACAAACCGAGACAGCAAATCTGTGACGATTGCCGTGGAAAGCGGCAGCGATCGCCTCCGCAAAATTGTTAATAAAAAACTCACTAACGATGAAATTATCCAAGCTGCCATTAATGCTAAGGCTGGTGGTTTAAAGGGAATTAAACTTTACGGGATGGCGGGAATTCCCGGCGAAGAGATGGAGGATTTGGAGGAGACGGTGGCGATGATGCGGGCGATTAAAAAAGCGGTTCCCGGTTTGCGGTTGACTTTTGGATGCAGCACTTTTGTTCCGAAATCTCACACTCCTTTTCAGTGGTTTGGAGTGAATAAAGATGCGGAGAAGAGGCTGAAGTTTTTAGATAAAGAATTGCGGAAGTTAGGTTTAGAATTTAGACCTGAAAGCTATAACTGGTCGGTGATTCAGGGTTTGTTGTCAAAGGGCGATCGGCGGTTGTCTCGGCTGTTGGAATTAGTGCGACATTACGGCGATACTTTGGGCAGTTATCGGCGGGCTTTTAAGGAGTTGCGGGGACAGTTGCCGGAGATGGATTTTTATGTTTTTCAAGAGTGGGAATTGGATCAGGTTTTGCCTTGGAGTCATTTAAAAGGGCCGCTACCGGAGGCGACTTTGAAGAAGCATTTGGCTGAGGCGATGAGTCATACAACACGACAGCAAAATCAAGAATGTGAAAATTCACTAAGTCGCGTTTAGTAAATTAGATTATAATAGCCTCATGCGTGTTATTAGCCGAAAACGACTAAAAGAATTTTGGGAAACACACCCCAATGCTGAAACAAGTCTGTTGCTGTGGTATCAGCGTAGTTGTGATGCTGAATGGCAAAGTTTAGTAGATATTCGTAAAGTATTTCCTTCGGCTGACTTAGTAGGTAACTTTACGGTATTTAATATTGGTGGCAATAACTATCGGTTAATTGCTTTTATCGATTATGAATACCAGATAGTGTTTGTCCGCTCTGTTTTAACTCATGCAGAATATGATAAGGAGAACTGGAAAAATGACGACTGGTTTAAAAACTCCTAGTAGCTACTATATTGAGATAATCACAACTTTTCCACCGCGTCCAATTACTTGTGAAGCTGAGTTAATCGCTACACAAAATCGGATGGATTCTATTGTGAGTCGGAGCAATCTCACGCAAGACGATCGGGATTACTTAAACGTGTTGGGTACTCTTGTTTATGATTACGAACAAAAACATGAGCCAATGCCAGTCTTGAAAGGTATCGCACTACTGAAAGCATTGATGGTTGAGGACAATATTCAAGAAAAAGATTTGGTTGATATTTTTGAATCCGAGTCTTGGGTATCTGAGATGATGGATGGAAAGCGGGAACTGACGGCGAGTCAAATTCAAAAGTTAGCTAAGTTTTTTCATCTTTCCCCTGTGGCATTTCTTGAGTATAATTAATTGCCAGGATACTGGGATGAGTGACGCACTATAATATAATTATGGCCGAAGTCCAACCGAGAGAAATTCAGCGTTATACTACGCCAGATAACAAAGTGCCTTTCGATCAGTGGTTTGATTCGCTTAGAGATATCAATGCTCAAGCCAAGATTATCTCTAAGCTTAACCGAATTGCTGATGGTAATTTAGGAGACTATCGCTCCGTGGGGGAAGGTGTATGCGAACTTAAAAGAAATTATGGGCCTGGCTACCGAATTTATTTTGGACAAATAGGGATGACAATTGTGATGCTCATCTGCGGAGGCGATAAAAGCACTCAAGACAGAGATATCCGCCAAGCTAAAGAATACTGGACAGATTATAGGAGTTAAGACAATGCCTAAAAGCCTACCTTATCATCCATTTCTGATTGAATCTCTGAGAAAAAATCCGGCATTGTCAGCCGCCTATATAACGGCGACATTAGAGGAGGAAGAGCCGGAACCTGAACTGCTAAAACGAGCTCTCAGCGATGTAGCAGAAGCTTTGGGTCAACCAAAAATGACTCCTGAACAATATGAATTGCACTTAAAAAAATTGGATGAATTGCTGTCGCAGCAAGGAAGTGATGCGATTTATAATCTGGGAACTTGGCTGAATACTTTGGGATTGAAACTAACTGTTGCTGTTTGTACTGATACAGAGGATAATACTGCAAATGCTGAAACGCGATCGCACTTAACTGTCTAGCCCAACGATACAATGCCCAATTTTAAATATTCGTCGCTGATTAATGCCACCGTTGAAGCAGTCTGGAACTTTCACGAAAGGCCCGACATTCTGCAACTTTTGACTCCACCTTGGCAACCGGTGAAAATCATTCGCCGCGAAGGGGGATTAGATGTGGGTGCTGTATCAGAATTTCGCTTGTTATTGGGGCCGATTCCTGTAAAATGGGTGGCGACTCACACTGAGTGCGAACAATATCGCTTGTTTGTTGATGAACAAACTGAGGGGCCGATGGCACGTTGGACTCACCGACACGAGTTTACCTCAGAAAATGGCAAGACTAGATTAACAGATGCGATCGCATTTTCGATACCGGGCGGCCCGATTGTCGATTTGTTGTTAGGTTGGTGGGTGGAAATGCGGTTAACAGATATGTTTCGCTACCGCCACGAAGTCACAAAAAGAGAGTGCGAGAAAGATGCAAACAACGGCTGAATATTACTGTGCTTTCTGCGGCGAACCGAGTACAACTTTTGTTGATATCAGCGGTGGTATGGAGCAATCTTATATCGAAGATTGTCAGGTTTGCTGTCGCCCGAATGTTCTGTATGTCAGAATAGATGAAGATACCCTGGATATCGAAATAGATACGGACTATCAAGAATAAGTGACTATAAAAATGTAGGAATTGCTTGTGATGCTGACTTGGTAGAATTCATGAATTTTGAAGCGGCTGCTTCTACGAAAGCCCTAAAAATTCCAGAGTTGAAGGAACAGTTTGGCGACATTTCCGGGTGCCATTGAATTGCTATCATCCAAGGGTGATAGCAGTGCTCCATTGCTTCTACCAAAGTGTCAGGTGCATCGGCTACAATTCGCCAATCGGATGTTACCTTCCTCACTGCTTGATGATGCCAGGAAACAACTGTTGTTGAAGTTTTTCCCATAATTTTTGCTAGGCGACTGTTTGGCTCAATTTCAATGGTATGCTCGATCGCACGCGGGGGAATTCCCGATCCGTGATTAACCTCATCTCCGTAAGCATCCGGTACGTGAATCACCAAACTGCCACCGCTGGCTACGTTCAACATTTGCATTCCCCGGCAAATCCCCAACACAGGTATGTCAGCTTTCAAAGCTAGCTTTGCTAAGCTTAATTCAAAATTGTCGCGTTCTGCATTAACCGAGTAAACTGTGCGATCGACATAACCGCCGTAAAGTTCTGGGTTTATATCTCCGCCCCCGGAAAAAATCAAACCATCTACTGCATCAAAAATACTAGCCGGATCTAATTGATTGGGCGGCAGCAAAATCGGAATGCCACCAGCCGCCTGAACTGCATCAATATAAGTGCCATTTAAGCGATACTCGCCTGCTGAACAGCGGTTGGATGTTGTGATGCCAACAATCGGAAATTTTTTCATTTGCTAGAGACTGGGAGATAATTATTTACATTAATACTCAGATTTGGCACTATTTGTAATCAGTGTTTCATGGGTGGGCTAGAAGCCCAACCCCTACTCCCCACAATAAAACTTACTTATTGTGGAACAGGCATCTTGCCTGTTTCTTGTCTGATTACTTGTGATTGATTCCTACATTAAACTGAGAATTCCCTGCACTGCTGTCTAATTTGTAACAGTTTTAGTATTAGTTTCCGGCAGCGGTTTGCGCGTACACAGATAAGCCAACGGCCCGAACAGCGGTACTAATGTTACTGCCCAAAATGCTGTAGAGTTTTGCATTCCTCGGCGCGCCATATCGTCTCCTAATAAGGCAGGAAATAGTAGGCAAAGCATACAAAAATCTAAACTCATTACGTGGATAAAACGGTTGGTTTGCCACTGTATCATAAAATCATACCAATCGCCTTTTGTCAACCCAAAGGAAACTAAAGAAGCAGCACCCAATGTTAGGACAATGGCAGTAAAACGGGAGTCTAATATCTTTAAAAAGATATTTTTATGACCGGGAAATTCAGGATTCGGTTCGCGTAGGGCTAAATAAGGCAGCAAGGCAACGGCGCCGACCCCAAAGGATAAAGTGGCAAATAGCCATGCAGGTATTTTCTGCCCCCTGCCGTCAGCAAATAAGACGCAACTGTAGATGAGCGGCCAGACTCCCATGAGGTTGAATAACGCTACAATTAAAGGGTTGATGTCTGCTATTTTGCCTGTGGAAATATTGGTAATTAGTGTGATAGTTTTTTCTGGACTGTCGGGTGGTGAAAATACAAAGGCGTAGGTGATAAATGCAATCCAAAGCAGCCCAAATCCAATTTTTCTGAACATAGTTAGTTTTCTTTACTTCTGATATTACTATAACAATTTTAAAGCGTTTTTGAATAACACTTTTTTTATTAACCGCAGAGGACGCAGAGGAAGAGAAGAGAAGATGAGAGCGGATAAAATGTGAGCATCTTCTGAATGTATTGCTATTTGGTATTGCCTGTTTTGGGCAGATTGCTAAATTGTTGCATAAATTGGCGATCGATCCAATCTTTCCAATACCACAATAACCATGATTCCCACATGAAATTGCCGCGAGATGCGATCGCCCTTTTATTCCCAGTACCAATTAACCCTAAGTAGTGTTCCTGCGGTGCAAAGGGTTTCAGCGGTTTTTCTAATAAAAACTGCTGCAAATTTTCAAACAGCGGTTTGCCCTGACGCACGGCAAACACGCCTGCTTTGGAACGCGGATAATTAACCATCGCAGCGATATCTCCCGCCCCAAATACGTTGGGGTGAGAGACTGATTGTAGGCAATCGTTGACTTGCATAAAGCCGTTTGAGTCGGCTGCTAAACCGGATTCTCTTATCCAATCGGCTGCCGATGCTTGTGTCACCCAAAAAACGATCTCGCACTCTAATTCTAAACCTGATTTACAGGAAATTTGGTAAGTGGTAGGGAATTGAGGATTGGTTTCTTTCTCAATCTTTTTTACTGCACAGACTTTTTCCTTTAAATGCAATTGAATGCCGCGACTGATGAGAATTTCTTGAAGGCGGCGACGCACCCGCTGATTGTGTCCCTGCATCAATTCAGCACCGCTGTGAAACAAATGAATCTCTAATTCTTCTTCTTTCTTCCCCCTTCCCTTTTCTCTCTTACGTCTTTCGCTGTACCTTAATATCCATCCGTTAAATCCGTTACACAATCCGTTGCCGAACCCCTCTTCCTTCCCCAATCGAGATTGCATATTTAATGCTAATTCTACGCCACCGGCACCGCCGCCGACAATGGCGATCCGCAGCGGTTTTTGGGGATGGTTTTGTCTTTCGGAAATTAACTGATTCCAGCTAGCTAAAAACTCCGGTACCGGTTTAGCTGGAATTGCGTATTCTGCGGCACCACGCACCGATAGAGTCGCGGGAGTGCTGCCGATATCTACAGAAAGCACGTCAAAATTAACTGGAGGGCGAGTTTGACAAATAACTAAATTTTTGCTAAAGTCGATCGCGATCGCCCGATCGACCAATATTTGACATTTGGCAAATTCCGCGAGCGATCGCAAATCGATGTGACATTCATCATAATCGTAAAACCCAGCAACGTGCCCCGGCAGCATCCCCGAATAAGGCGCGTACAAGACATCGCTAATCAAAGTCAAACGCACTCCTGGCAGCGGTTTGATGCCGAACATTTTTAATACAATAGCATGACTGTGGCCGCCACCAATTAAGACTAAATGTTTCACAAATTAGATATGTTCGATCGAGATTTTTCACCACAAATATTGTACAGCACTAGCACTCCCGCAGACCGCACTGTCCGGTCAGGAGAATTTGCAGCGCGTAATTAATTATAGCCCAGCACTTTGACAAAATGCTCTGACTTACTCTCTGAATCCAAGATTATATTTGACCGGCGCGGCGATCGCACATTCAGCACAAATTGCTGTAGACTGTAGAACGAGCAAACTTCATCACCAAATTATGCCGGGGTGTGTTTTATAGCTAATTAACCATTCACAACTATGACATTACGCATCATTCCTCGCAGTTGGCAGCGATCGATTAAAACAATTTTCCCGCTGCTATTTGCGATATCATTCATTATAGTATTGCTAGTTAATAACTTAACTCCGGCGATCGCCCAACAACACCGCCAAGAAATTCGCGGAGTTTGGATGACGACAAACGACAAAGACATCCTCAGAGATCGCCACAAACTAGGAGATGCGATCGCTAAATTAAAGCGGTTAAATTTCAACACGATCTATCCCGTAGTCTGGAACTCTGGCTATGCCATGTATCCCAGCCCAGTCGCCCAGCAAAGAGACATTCAACCATTTGTTTACAGAGGGTTAGACGGACAGGATATGCTCGCAGATTTAATTGCCCAAGCCCACCGCCAAGGCCTGCTAGTAATTCCTTGGTTTGAGTTTGGTTTTATGACACCTCCCACCTCAGAATTAGCATTAAGCAATCCCGATTGGCTGACACAAAAACAGGACGGCACACAAACATCAAACGGCGCAGGCGGCGAAGTAGTTTGGCTCAATCCATTTCATCCAGAAGTGCAGGAATTCATTACCGAACTCGTACTAGAAATCAACACCCAATACAACGGCGATGGCATTCAATTTGACGATCACATGAGTTTGCCATCAGAATTTGGCTACGATGAATACACCATTGCTTTGTATACCAAAGAAACCAAAAAAGCACCGCCCCAAAATTTTGAAGATCCAGCATGGGTGAAATGGCGAGCCAATAAAATCACCGCTTTTATGTCGAAGCTAAATCAAGCAGTAAAAGCAGTAAAACCCCACGCTATTTTCTCGATTTCTCCCAATTACTACGAATTTGCTTACAAACATCACCTGCAAGATTGGTTGAATTGGGTGCGTTTCGATATTGCCGACGAACTAATCGTGCAAGTGTACCGTCCCAATCTAGAATCATTTGTGGACAAAATTAGCCGTCCAGAAATGCGAGAAGCACAGCAAAAAATTCCCACCGGAGTTGGGATTATGACAGGTTTAAGAAATCGCCCAGTAGCGATTCAGCAAATTCAATCCCAGGTGCGGGCCGTCCAACAATACGGCTTAGGTGCGGCTTTCTTCTACTACGAAAGCTTGTGGGAAGATGCACCGGAACCAATTGGCGATCGATTTTCTCAATTTAGTGAATTCTTCCCATTTGCTGCATTCCGAACAGCGCTACAAATACCCAGACGCGCCGCAACTTTCCCACCGCCGCCGCCACCCAAACCCGATCCCAAAGCTAAGCCCCAGCAACCTACAAAAGACTCCCCACCTTCTCCCTCACCAACCACATCACAAAAGTAAAGAGTCATTAGTCATTGGTCATTAGTCATTAGTTGTTGGTTATTGGTTATTGGTTATTGGTTGTTGGTTATTGGTTATTGGTTATTGGTTATTGGTTATTGGTTACTGGTTATTGGTTACTGGTTACTGGCTACGAATTCCCAATTCCCAATTCTCACTTCCCAATAACAACTAACAAATAACAACTAACAGCTAACAGCTAACAGTCAACAGTCAACAGTCATTGGTCATTAGTCATTAGTCATTAGTTGGGAATTGGTTATTAGTTATTGGTTATTGGTTATTGGTTATTGGTTATTGGCTACGAATTCCCAATTTCCAATTCTCACTTCCCAATAACAACTAACAAATAACAACTAACAGCTAACAACTAACAGCTAACAACTAACAGCTAACAGTCATTGGTCATTAGTCATTAGTCATTAGTTAACGACCAACAATAAAATTCACTCTTTGACAGAAGTGCAAGATTTCAGAGCAGAGTTAATATAACAACCATCAATAAGAATGCAAACTAACCAAAAAATTTTACTGCCAAAAATGGGCTGCGGCACTTGGGCCTGGGGTAATAGATTACTCTGGGGCTACGATGAAAGTATGGACGAGGAATTGCAAGCCGCATTCAATCTTTGCGTCAGCAGCGGTGTCACCTTGTTCGATACCGGCGACTCTTACGGAACAGGAAAATTAAACGGACGCAGTGAACAGCTTTTGGGGCAGTTTTCCCAACAATATCAAGGTGCAAATAAAGACAATATTTGTATTGCGACAAAACTCGCGGCTTATCCTTGGAGGCTGACGCGACAATCCATGATATCTGCTGGTAAAGCCTCGGCTTCGCGGCTCGGAAAAAATGTAGATTTGGTGCAAATGCACTGGTCTACAGCTAACTACGCTCCTTGGCAAGAGGGGGCTCTTTTGGACGGTTTAGGCGACCTTTACGAGCAAGGATTGGTTAAGGGTGTAGGTTTGTCTAATTACGGGCCGAAACGGCTGAAATGGGTGCATCAAAGATTTAGCTCCCGCCAAATTCCAATTGTTACTTTACAAGTGCAATATTCCCTACTTTCCACCTATCCGGTAACAGAACTCGGCTTGAAAGATGTTTGCGATGAATTGGGGATAAAATTGATTGCTTACAGTCCTTTAGCCTTGGGGTTGCTGACGGGGAAATACTCGGAAAATGGCTCTCTTCCTAAAGGTATTCGAGGTTTGGCGTGCAAGCAGCTACTTCCGGGAATGCGATCGCTTTTGGGATGTTTGCGAGAAATAGCTGCTGTTAGAAACAAGACTGTTTCGCAGGTAGCAATCAACTGGTGCATCTGCAAAGAAACTATTCCCATTCCCGGCGCTAAATCTGCCGCACAGGCGAGGGATAATATTGGTGCTTTGGGCTGGGAGTTAGACTCCGGGGAGATTGCAGAATTGGATAAGGCGGCGGCGAGTGTGGATAAAAAAATGGTGCAGAATATCTTTCAAACTAAGTAATTGGTAATTGGGAATATCAAGTGTGGTTAAATAGATATGATTGCTGATAAGGTAGCCAACCACCTTTAGGACAAACCCAAATGATCTCTTTCTCTAAGAATATCACCCCCTTCTCCTTTTAAGTAAAGCTCTCCTGTCATACCTTGGTGAAGCTCATCAAGATCCCTACCATACGCTCTGATTCTAATGACTTGCAGTTTAACCTCTCTAATATCTGACCTGCCGAACTTTTCAAACTCATATCTTGCTTCAAAAACAGACGTTTTAATTATGTATTGATAGGAGACTAGGAAAATATCTCCTATTTTGATAATACCTTTATTGCAAGCTCCTTGAACGCAATATTTTTCCTCTAACTCTGTAACATTATCAACATCAAATTCTTTGACTTCTTTACTCATTAGCTTCTCCTAAAGCGCGTCTGAGAATGGTAAGGTGCGCATTGCGCACCCTACAAATAAAGCTAATTGCAAAACTTTTCTACGCACCTCACAAACATTTCTACACCCATCCCCAAGGCAGTTTCATCAAAATCAAAGCGCGGGTGATGGTGCGGGTAAGCCAAGTTTTTTTCGGGATTTGCCGCGCCCAAAAAGAAATAGCAACCGGGGACTTCTTGCAAAAAGAATGACATATCCTCGCCGCCCATTGTTTGACATTCCGGCACTATTCCTGCAGGAGTTTCTACTACCGATTCGGCGGCGCTGCGTACCAATTGAGTCATGCTCGCATCGTTGATAACTGGCGGATAAAGCGAGCAATAATCTAGTTGGTAATTTGCGCCGTGACTCTGACAAATTCCGGCAATTATTTGCTCGATTCGTTGAGAAAAATAACCTTGATATGTGGGATTGAAATAGCGCACTGTACCGCCGATTTGGGCGGTGTCGGCGATGACGTTGTGGGTGTCACCTGCGTGGAATTTGCCGACTGTTACTACGGCTGAGTCGATCGGGTCAATGTTCCGCGCGACAATTGCCTGCAAGGCGCTGACAATTTGGGCTGTAACGACGATCGCATCTACTGTCTGATGCGGCATTCCCCCGTGCCCGCCCTTGCCAAAAATCCGGCAGTCAAAAACTTCGACAGCAGCCATCAGCGCCCCGCTGCGAACGCCTATAGTGCCTAATGGTAGATTGTTCCACAAATGCAAGCCGACGATCGCATCAACATCAGGATTTTGCAAAACTCCCGCTTCAATCATCGGTTTTGCGCCGCCCGGGCCTTCTTCGGCGGGCTGAAAGATAAATTTTACTTGACCCGAAAAGCTGTGTTTGTGCTTGGCCAGATAACAAACTGTACCGAGGGCGATCGCAATATGACCGTCGTGGCCGCAAGCGTGCATAATACCATCATGCTGCGATCGATAATCCACCTCATTTTCCTCTTGAATCGGCAAAGCATCCATATCAGCCCGAATTGCCAAAACCCGCCCCGGTTTGCCGCTGTCGATAGTGGCGACAACACCAGTTTTAGCAATATTAGTTTGATGCTCTATCCCCCATTCTTGCAACTTTTGCGAGACAAACTGGGCCGTTAAATTTTCATCAAAACTCAACTCCGGCTTTTCGTGCAAACGCCGCCGCCATTCGACTAACTGAGGCTGCAAGTTTCTAATCTCCAGCCGCAATTGAGATAAATCGACATCAGTTAAATTCGGTAAAGTAGAAACCATTTTTCATTCTCCTTATAGCAATTTGCGAACCTCTCTCTTCTCTTGCTCTGCGCTCTCTGCGCTCTCTGCGGTTAAAATAAAATCTTAATTTTTCACCGCAGAGGCCGCAGAGTACGCAGAGAAAGAGAGGTGTTTTGAATAGGGTTATTTAGAAGTCTGAGGAACTAAATTAACCCCCGGAAGTAATCGCTCTAAATCTAATTCTGAAGCTGATGCTGCTAATTTTGTCAGGTCATTTGGGTCATCTAAATGAGGCAAAGTACCCAGCACGGGCATTTGAGTCAGCGACTGGATCAAATCTATTGGTGTCAAGTCGGCAATTTCTTGTGCAGAACAAGCTTTAACGCAATTGAGGACAATTCCTCTGAGCTTAAAACCCGCGTGTCTGGCGAGAGCAACATTTGCCACAGCTTGCCCGATCGCCCCCAGCCTCACAGGTACCACCAAAACTCCCCTCAGCCGCCAATCCCTGGCAATATCGGCCACCGTCAGTTCCCGCGTTACAGGCGAACCCAGCCCTCCCAAAGCTTCCACCAACACAAAATCCTTGCGCTCAGAGAGGCTTTGCAGCGCCGTCCAGACTTTTTCTAGTTCGATCTGTCTCCCCTCCCGTTCTGCAGCAATTGGTGGTGCTAGAGGCGCATCAAAGTGCAGCGGATTGAGTTCTTCGGGGGATTGGTCGAGACGAAACAAACGAGTGTAGAGTTCGCGATCGCCCGTTCCCGTTTGCATGAGTTTCATAATTCCCAAACTGCGATCGGGGAAATACATTTGCCAATAAGCAGCCAGAGCGCTGGTCAAAACAGTTTTGCCCGCGTCGGTATCAGTTCCAGCAATCAGCAACGAGTTCATTGGCAAATAGCTAACAAGTAATTGGCCTCAACTTCACTCTACATTGTCTTGCCAAAAGTTTAGAGTTCCGGCGAGGGGGCAGGAGTTGGTGCGGGTTCCGGCGACGGCGCGGGAGTTGGTGCGGGAGTTGGTGCGGGTTCCGGCGACGGCGCGGGAGTTGGTGCGGGTTCCGGCGACGGCGCGGGAGTTGGTACCGGTTCCGGCGACGGTGCGGGAGTTGGTGCAGGTGTCGGGGCGGGTGTCGGTTTGGGTGTCGGAGTTGGTTTGGGTGTCGGTTTGGGTGTCGGAGTCGGTTTGGGTGTCGGAGTCGGTGTCGGAGTCGGTGCTGGTGTCGGTTTGGGTGTCGGAGTCGGTGCTGGTGTCGGTTTGGGTGTCGGAGTCGGCGCGGGGATTGTTTCTGGTAAAGGTTCTGGGCTTGTTTCTGGTAAAGGTTCCGGGCTTGTTTCTGGTAAAGGTTCCGGGCTTGGTTCTGGTAAAGGTTCCGGGCTTGGTTCTGGTAAAGGTTCCGGGCTTGGTTCTGGTAAAGGTTTTGGGGTTGGGGTTGGTAACGGTTCTGGGCTTGGTATCGGATTTAGGATCGGTGTCGGAGTTATGACTTGTGGTGGTGTCGGAGTGGGTTTGGGTGTCGGTTTGTTGAGAAATGAGCCTACTAAGGCCCAGGAACCGAAGCCAGTCAAGATTACTAAGCCTGTTAGCAATCCGATCGCAGCAACGGGATTGTCCCAAACAGAGCCGCCAGCGGGCTGAATTAGGGGGTCAGGTTGGTTTTGCGGGTAAGAACTAGGGGCGATCGGAGCGGGAGCGGGATCGGGCGGCCGGCCCACGGCTACCGTGGCGATTAGCGAAGCGTTTGACGGGACTACAGCAGGCGCTGGCGGTAAAGTTTGCTGGTTAGGCTGAGGGTTGGTTTTTCCGTCGAGTGCTTTGGCTACTTCGCTGACAGATTGATATCGATCGCCCGGAGAGCGATTTAACATCCGATTCAGTACCGCCGCCAAGCCTGGGCTCACCTGCACTTGCTGCTGCCAATTCCACTGCAGGGTTCTTTGATCGAGCAATTCCTGCGGTTCTTTGCCCGTCACCAGGACGATCGCCGTTACAGCTAAAGCATACAGGTCGCTGCTGGCAGTTGCGCGCCCGCTTTGCAACTGTTCCATCGGCGCGTAGCCGATTTTACCGACTGTTGTCGCGTGGGCTGTTCCTTCGGGAGACTGGACTTTGGTGGCGAGTTCTTTCACCACTCCAAAGTCAATCAGCACCGGCAACTGGTCGTTTTCCCGGCGGATGATATTTTCAGGGGAGATGTCGCGGTGGATGATGCCGCGGGCGTGGATGTGAGCCAGTACCGGTAGCATTTGCCGGATAAATATCAAGACTTCGGCTTCGCTGAATCTGCCGCCTGCAGAAGTGCGATCGAGCAACAGTTCGCGGTAAGTCATCCCTTCCACGTAATCCTGCACTAAAAACAAACGTTGATTCTCTTCAAATATTGCCCGAAACTGGGGAATTTGCGGGTGCGAAATTTGGTAAAGTATTGCCGCCTCTCTTTGAAACAATTCCTTCGATTTTTCCAAAACGTAAGGCCCGCTTTGCACCGGAATCAATTCCTTTAGGGCGCAGCGTTCTTTAAACCGCCCCTCGTCTTCTACTAAATAAGTGCGGCCAAATCCCCCTTGACCTAAAATACTCACCAAGCGGTAACGGTTTTGTAGGAGAGTTCCAATAGCAATAGGTGGCTGCATAAGTTTAAGTAGAAATTGTTAAAAAATAGGCGATCGCTCGCAGACCTAGTAATGCTAGGTCTTTAGTGCTCTCGAACATACTTCACTGTCTGTAGTTCCCAGTCCCGACCAAAGTTAGCATTTTACATTTTTTTACGCAACTTTGATAAATCAGCAAATTTAAGTAGGGGCGATTCCCTAGGGGATAGCTTCGCTTAACGCAGCGGGATAATCCCCATACATTCTTTGTTCTGACTGCTGACTACTGAACTAAGGATCGAAAACTTAATAACTTAAACACCTCTTACAGTCCTCTCTTTTGTAAGTTGCCTTCCTCAAAGGAGGCTCTTCCTCGCCCCAGAAGCATTACCAGGCAGAGCGAAAGTAACGAGCAACCAACTACCAACTACCAACTACCAACTACCAACTGACTACTGACTACTACCAACTGCCAAATAAGAGGGCGGGCACGCACCATCCACCCCCCCTACCAACTGCCAACCGACTACTGACTACTGCCAACTGCCAACTGCCAACTGCCAACTGCCAACTGCCAACTGACTACTGACTAAGCTTTGCTTTCACCATGTCTTGAATTCTGTTACCGTCTGCTTTGCCCTTAAGCTGCTGCATAGCCTTGCCCATCACCTTTCCCATCTCTTTTGCAGAAGTAGCGCCCACCGAGGCAATCACTTCGTCAACCACTTGACTCACCTCTTCGTCTGACATCTGCGGCGGCAAATACTCTTCCACAATTACCAACTCCGCCTCTTCTTGTGCCACTAAGTCTTCGCGACCGCCTTTGCGGTATTGTTCGATCGAATCCCGGCGCTGTTTGGCTATTTGCATCAAAATTTCCAATTCTTGAGCTTCTGTCAGCGTCTCTTGCCCGGAAGGACGCAAGCTGACTTCTTTTTCGAGAATAAATTTTTTGATGCCGCGCACTGTTTCCAAGCGAACTTTGTCCTTGGACTTCATGGCTGCTTTGATTTCTGCGTCAATCCGTTCTCTTAAGCTCATCGATTTCTACCTTGCTTTGCCCAATATCAAAAATCAGGAGTATGCTTCCGATTCTTAACTTTTTTTACAGTATTTTTCAAGTTTATTGTCTGTCGGTCGCATTTTTATCACTATTGAAGCCGGATGCTTTCGGCTTTTGACCCAATTTTGGGCGATCGCAACTTCCAGTCAGGGCGCGGACATTGACTGTCGCCAAAATTTTGAGACACCGGCGGGCCGGCGGGCGATCGCACTTCTGGCAGTACAGAACTTGGTAGAAACGCGGTTTCTTGGACGTAATTCTGCAACTCCTATTCAGTTCGCCTAAATTAACACTTGCGATCGCTCCGAAAGTTAAATCTATCAAAATAATGACTTAATATTTCGAGTTTAAGATGGTAAGATAGCGGTGGAATAAACGTCCTGCAAGAGGCCTGCTGTGATCCGTTCTGCTACTTTACCGCTTCCGCTTCCCGAGTCGCCGATTTCTGGCAACGACCGTCTGCGGCTGTTTTCCGGTTCCGCTAATATTCCCCTCGCCCAAGAGGTGGCTCGCTATCTGGGGATCGATTTGGGGCCGATGGTTCGCAAGCGGTTCGCGGATGGCGAACTCTACGTTCAAATTCAAGAATCGATTCGGGGTTGTGATGTTTACTTGATTCAGCCAACTTGCTGTCCGGTAAACGATCGCCTCATGGAATTATTAATCATGATCGATGCTTGTCGCCGCGCTTCTGCAAGACAAGTTACTGCCGTCATTCCCTACTACGGCTATGCTAGGGCAGACCGCAAAACGGCCGGCAGAGAGTCGATTACTGCAAAATTAGTGGCTAATTTGATTACTGAAGCAGGGGCCGGTCGCATTTTGGCAATGGATTTGCACTCGGCTCAGATTCAAGGTTATTTTGACATTCCTTTCGATCACGTTTACGGTTCGCCCGTGCTTTTGGATTATCTGGCGAGCAAGCAGTTGTCGGATATTGTTGTGGTTTCGCCGGATGTTGGCGGAGTCGCTAGGGCGAGAGCATTTGCCAAAAAGCTTGGCGATGCTCCCCTGGCAATTATTGACAAGCGCCGCCAAGCTCACAATGTGGCAGAAGTGATGAACCTGATCGGTGATGTCAGTGGCAAAACTGCTGTGTTGGTGGACGACATGATCGATACTGCCGGCACGATTTGTGAGGGTGCCAGATTGTTGCGCCGCGAGGGTGCGAGGCAGGTTTATGCTTGTGCTACTCATGCAGTATTTTCGCATCCGGCGATCGAGCGTTTGTCTAGCGGAGTCTTGGAAGAGGTAATTGTTACGAATACAATTCCTGTACCTGAAGAACACCGTTTTGAACAGTTAACGGTACTTTCGGTAGCGAATTTGCTGGGCGAAACTATTTGGCGGATTCACGAAGATAGTTCTGTTAGCAGTATGTTCCGGTAGGCATAAAAGGCCTTTATTTAATATTTATTTTAAGGTGCGTTAACCAGCGTGTAACGCACCATTTTTTTATAGGATCTCCCCTCACATCAATTCCGGTTGCACTCATACATGATGTTAACAGTTAACAGTTAACAGTTAACAGTTAACAGTGAATTTACTCTTCCGATGAAGAGAGAATTTGATATCACATCCTCTAAAAAAGGCTGACGAAATAAAATACTCTTGTCCCCCCGATAGTTGGGAGGCTAGGTTGGCTCGGATTTAATTTGCACGGTATTGAATTTTATTATATTTCTCCGACTCAGGGCGCATCAACGGAACAACAGATGGTAAAATTCTATCTTGTTGTCAGAAGACCGCGACCTTTTAATCTTCTAGGTATGTCTCATCAACACAAGGAGTAAAGAGGGAAAAACTATGAAACATTTACTGCTACGAACAGCAGCCGCACTGGCAGGTTCAGCAATTTTAACACTAGGCGCGATCGCCCCAGTCAAAGCATTTACTTTTGACGAAACCGAAATTAACCAAGAGCGAGTAGTTGCGATCGCCCAACCCCGCCCCTTCGGTGGCTATCAATTGCTAATTGTAGAACAAGTAACAGACAAACGGCAATGCTGGAGCGAAAACGGCTCTAATCCCGTCAGAATCGATCCCTTATTAGTTAATTTTGATTTCACCGGCATTTGCGGCCGCGCCACAGACAGCAACGGCTTTTCTATTCGCATGGGCGGCACCGATTTAGCATTAAAATACAGCCTAAGTTTGGAAAAAATTGATGGCAATGTTGTACTCATGGGAACTTCCCTAGATCCCAACGTTAAACCGATAATTATCGGCCGGACAAACGGTGATGTTAACGGCTTTATGAAAATCACCCTCGATCCGGGCTGGCGATTTAGTAAAAGAGCTTATCAAGGCAAAGTATTAGGTCATTTTTATTTCACAACCAGTCAAAACGCGCCGGGAGAAACTGGCAATACCGGAGGAAATAACGGCGGAAATACTGGCGGAAATACCGGAGGAAATACTGGTGGAAATACCGGAGGAAATACCGGAGGAAATACTGGCGGAAATACTGGATCTTCTACATTCGGAGATATTGCAACTGATATCTACGCTTCCGAAATTAAAGAAGCTGTCGCGCTGGGATTTGTAGCGGGCTTTGCTCAAGATAATACCTTTCGGCCCCAACTTGCTGTCACCAGAGAGCAATTAGTATCTTTAGTATTGGAATCCTTGAAAGGAATACAAGGTGCTAATATCGCATTTCCCAGCATAGTTGCTTCCCGTCCCTACAGCGATGTTGATAACTCACGCTGGAGTGCGGGAAAAATTCAATTTGCGCGAGACAATAAGATAGTCAGCGGTTACACAGATGGAACTTTTAAACCTACGCAGCCTGTGACTCGCGCTGAATTGATGGCGGTGATGCGAAGATCTGCAGAATTTGGTTTGTTGGCGCGGGGAATGCAGCCGAATTTATTGGCTAAACAGCAGCCTAAAACTTTTTCAGATACTCAGAATCATTGGGCTGCTGCGATTATCAATCAAATGTCTGGTTATTGTGGTGTAGCTTCTCCTCTTAACGAAATTGGGAATCGGTTTGCTCCCGATGATTCTGCAAAGCGGAATTACGGGGCGGCGGCTACTTTGCGGATGCTGAAATGCGTTAAGGCTCAGTAGAAATATCGTAGGGTGCGTCAGTTTAGCAATCTTAAGACTGATATCAAATCCTCTCTTTATCGGAATAGTAAATTCACTGTTGACTGTTAACTGTTGACTGTTGACTGTTGACTGTTGACATCATGAGGAGTGAACCGGAATTGATATGACGCACCTACAGGATAGAAAATACTGAAATCTAGGAATTAGTTAAATCGTGTTCGGTAGATTACTATAACAAAAACGGTTCGCGCGTGTAGAATGCGAGTCCGCTCTTTTCTTGGGGACTCGCAACTTTTAGGGTTTCTTCTTTTTTCCTGCGGCTGTAGATGACTTTTTGCGAGTTTTTTTAACCGGGATCGTTTCTGACTCAGGCTGTGCAATTTCTTCCGTTGATTTGCACAATTCATTCAGCAATTTCTGCTGAGATTCGAGTTGGTTGAGAAAGTTTGATGCTGTTTCTAATATTTGCTTTCCCTGTCGGGCTTGAATGGTAGTTTTATTTTCTATTCCATCCAGCAACACAAAAATTGATACGGTTTGTAAAACATCTAAATCGTCGCCGATGACATCGCACTTAGAGACAATTTTGCCGTTTTCGGGGATGTGAATTCCTAAACCGGATGCTTCGATTAACGGCTGGATTTCTGCTATGCTTAAATCGGCAAAGTCGGTAATTTGATGTTCCAGCGATACTAATTCTGCTAAATCTGGTAAATCGCTGGATTCTGTGGCTACAGCATCGAATTTGAAGGTGAGAGTTTGATTTAAAGGATCGGAAATCGCGTAAATTGATTGAACGTGCGATCGACTAACCATACCTTTTTCGCAAAAATCTTGACCTTGCGGGGCGATCCTCTTCGAGGGCTTCGCTAACGCAATTTTACCATTATCCGCCACCTCCAAAACCTCCAAACCAACCAAATTCGCCGCCGCAGTCTTCACAAAAACCAAATCCAACCCCAACAAATCCGCCAATTCCTGCAAAGTCGGCGCAGGATCGAACTCAACACCAGCCCGCAAAATAAACTCCTCCAACACGTTAAACTCGCGCGGTTCGCTAACAGTCACCTCCAGCGGAGTTTGGCGGATAGCAAACCTCAATTGACGCGCCGCCAACACCGACAAACCAGGATTTTGTTGCTCGATTTGTGCAGCTAGCGAACTTAAATTCGAGTCAATTGATTTAGCTGAGGACGCTAGAAACATCTACAAAACCTCCCCAGTGACGCACCGTTTTTGAAACTTCCTGATACATTTTTCCCACAGTACCTGTTTGTTGGGTAAATAAATCGTGACAGCCGACAACTACCAGCAATTCCTGGGCGCGAGAAAATGCCACATTCACCCGTTCCGGTTCCTTAGCAAATCCAATATCACCCCTAACATTATTGCACACCGTGCTGACAATAATTACAGGTCTTTCCATGCCTTGAAATATGTCAACCGTACCAGTGCGGATGCTCAAAGAAGGAAACTTTTCGGCTTCTATTCTATCTTTAATGGCGTTCAATTGTGCGCCGTAAAAAGTAATGATTCCGATTTCCTTCGGCGGTTCACCCTCTAATATTTTAGGCCGCCAAGCGGTTTCCATCTGTTCGCACAAAAGCTCGATCGCATCAATCTCCTTGACATTCAGCCGCGAAGTCCCCTGTTTCTCCTCCTCAAACCCTTGTCCCACAGGCGTTTTTACCCACAGGAGGTGATTGTTTTCTTGAATAATTTTACCTGCGAGATTGTGCGCGCGTCTCGTATCGGCTTCCAGAATCCCGCAGTTAAGTTTTTGTTGGTAAAACTGATTGATTGCGCCCATGATTTGCGGGTGCATTCGGTATTGAGTTGTCAGCATTTTCTTGATCCCGTCGCTAGCATTTTCAAACAATACTTTAAACAGCGATTCTTTGATAAAGCTAAGTTCATCTCCAGTGCAACCGATATCTTCGGCGATATCATCGATCGTACTTCGATCGAACATCGGCGGCAATTGCCTGTGATCGCCCACTAATACTAATTTCCTACCCTTCAAAGCTGGGATTAATAACTCTGGCGGAGTGCATTTGCTAACTTCATCAACTATGACTGCATCAAAGCTGGGAAAGTTTTTGCTAAAATCAAAACTCGCAGCTTGCACACAGGTAATGCCGATGACATTAGCATTGTCAATATAAATTTGCTTTAAATCGTTGCGGTCTTTTTCCGATGGATGGCGAAGTTTTTCGATCCAATCTGTAACAAAAATTTGAGAACGATTTAATGCTGTTTCTTCTCGTTCTAATTCCCTCTGAAAATTATTGAAAATACGCTTAATTTTGCGTAAAAAATCCACGGCAAATAATTCGACATTGGGAATTTCTGGTTTGTATTTTTTCGGGAAACTTTGCCATGCTGACTCCCACCAATTTCTCTCAATTATTAATTCGGCTGTTGGTTGCTGCTGTTGCAGTTTAGCCGTAATGTCGTTTAATTCTGCTTGAAGTTGTGCGAGTTGCTGCTGCAAACCGGCGCTGGTTGTTTGCAGCGGTAATAATTGCTCGTCAAGACGGCTTTTAATATTTTCCAAAATCCCGAAAGGATCTAAGTCAGCAATGGATTTTTCAAGCTGGATCGCGCTCAACTTCCAAGCATCAATTTGCTTGACAAAATGCTGCGGTTGCTCCCAAATATTAGACTTTTGCGCGAGATATTGTTCGGCTAAACTCCGCAATCTTTCAGGTACATTTGGCTGGGCGACAATTGCTTGCAACAAATTAGTAACTTCGCTAATTTTTAAATTCGCCTCTTGCTGCGCTCTTTCTACCTGATTTTGGGCTGCCGATATTTGCTGCTGATTCAATGTTTGACCGATTTTATCTAATAATTGTTGCTGTTTGATCAGTTGTTGTTCGGTTTCGGTTTTGAGGGGAATTATGCACTGGCGGGCGTTGGCGAGGATGCTGTGCAGCAATTCTTTGACTAGGCGATCGCAAGTTGTCTGGATTTGATTGGGCTGAAAGGATTCACTGTAAAGTTGTTGAATTTTACTGAATAAATTGTTCGCTTTTTCTACGATAAATTTGCGCTGGCTGGGGCTGATTTGGGCGTAGCTGGCGAAGTCTTTGGCTAGTTGCTGCCATTGCGCCCGATCGCCCGCAGCGAGCACGAGCGGCGTTTGACTCAAATTTAGGTGCAAAAACTCGCTAAACCGGAATTGCTGCCCCTGAATGTCCTTAAAACCCGCGCTGGCTTCATGGGAAATTGCGTTTTGCAGTCTTTCCAAATCGGGTAAATTCACTTTACTCTTAGGAGGGACGATCGGCAATTTGAGCGATCGGGCAATTTTCAGCAATCCCGCAGGCAATTCTACCATTTCATCAGTCAGCATCGCGTTAGTTTCGCAGCAAGATTGCACAACCTTATAAAGTGTTGCATCTGCTGTCTCAATCCACTCTGCAACGCTGACGACAACGGCGGCAATTTCCGTTTTTCGCAATTCCAAATTCTTGATTTTCTGTTCGAGATTGTGGCGGTGCGTCTGATTTTGCAGATCGCCCAACTGTAGCTGATTCACCGCCTCCGACAACTGCCGCGACACCCGCAAAGACTCCGCAACCGCTGACATAGCGCGACAAACCTCATCAGCGCGATCGCCCGCCGCCTTAAATTCCGACATTTGCGCTGCTACAGTTTCCCGCAACCAAACCGCAATTCCAAACGCGCCGCACATAGGGCGATCCAAGCCAATTTGAATAGCATGATTAACACAAATTCGCACATTTGCCATAAAGTTTTCTACTAAAACATTACCTTCAGAATAAGATTTTAGTTTCGGCATAAACTCGGCAACTTCCGAAGATTCCCAGTTGATATCCGGTGTAGATAGCAGATTTGCTAAGCCATCAACCAAAAAATCAAGCTCGCTTTTAGCCGTTAAACTTAGTTCATAGACTGCTGTTTGCGCGGTCAACTTTTCCTCAATATCTGCCTTTCCGTCGTGAAGGTGCTTTAATTGCTTAAAAAAAACTTTTTCCGTGGCAAAGTAGGCATTAAATCGGTCAGAATCTGCCAGCAACTGCCGCAAAAATGTGATATTTATCTGGCGCTGCGAGAGCTTTTGTTCGCAATCAATCGCCGTATTTTGCAGCCAAGTGCCGATCGCATTTTCCTCCAAAAACGGCTGGCCTTCTTCCTGCACCTTATGAGCTTTTCCCTTCCGCAAAGCCCGAATCGCCGGATTGTGCACCAACCGACTCAAAGCATTATCAACGGCTAAATTTGCCTGGGAAGCAATTAGCGTTTTCCCGCCCTGACGAGCAATTTGATAGCAAATTTCCGCAATCACCGTCGTTTTTCCAGTTCCCGGCGGCCCTTGAATCAAAATTAAATCCCGCGCCGACAGCACCATTTCAACGGCGGCGAGTTGGTCGTCATTAGCATTGCGATTTAATAAATCTTCCCGATCCAATTTAATTAGTTTATCGGGAATTCTCGCCTGGGAAGAGTCGAATAAAAATTCGCTCAAATACGGATTTTGAGCGCGTCCGTCAGTCAGCATTTTTAAAGCTTTTTTCTTTCGATCGATCTGACTGATATCGCCTGCAGCTTCAAAATACAAAAATCCTTGTTTGGGAAGTTGATATCTGCCGCCAGCCATGCGATCGCCCAAATCCAAATCTAACTTAATCCGCAATTTACCGCGTTCAAACTCAATTTCAGCAATGCTACCCAAAGTTTCGCCATCGCGTGAACTTCTGCTTCCGGGCGGCGAATCAAATAAGATAATATCTTCATTTCTGGCTTGTTTTAGCCTTTCGCGAAAGTCGCCGATTTGTAAGGGATTTTCATCGTAGCCGTCAAGAGTTGCAGAATTGCGATCGATTTCAAAAGTTACGGTTTTTAAGCCAGAACCGTAGTTGTGGGCGCGGAAAGGTACGCAAAATTGACGCGCTTCGGCGATGCGTTTTTCTACATTTAAGAAAGTGTGCCAAACTTTTAATTGTTCGGTAGTCGGTATGTGTCTGTCGTCCCAAAATGGTATTTGTTGGATGCGGGCGATCGACTTTGCAGGAATTGGCGAGCGAGTTTGTGGCAAAAGTCGCAACTGCACCGGCAAAACATAGCCATCTTTTCTACCTCTGGGAACCGCCACCAAACCAGCATCTAGCAATTTCAAGCCGCCGATTCCGTCTTCAGTGCGTACTGTTGCTAACAATCGCAAAGTGCGATCGGCTTTTTGCAACAATTCTGGCAATTCAAAATTATCTCCATCCGTAGCAAGAATCAATTCCCAAATTTCTTCTTCAGAAAATCTCTCATTTACCTTTTGGCGGCGCACGTAGAAAAGACTGTGGGATGTGCCGGCTATTTCCGACATCAAAAGTTGGGCGCGTTCTCTGCATTCCCAATCGTAATATTTCGCTAAAGCGGCTTCTCCTTCTATATCCCGAATAAATTTATTAATTGTGCGATCGCCACTAAATTTATATCCCCAATCTTCTGCTACTAAAGATCGCATATTTTGATTTCTGATTTTTGATTGGAGATTTTAGATTAGCACATCGCAACTTATGCCGACACATTGGTGCCAACAACGAGCCTGAAAACCATGATAAATCTCGCTTTTCCCTTAGTCGAGATCCCCCTAAATCCCCCTGAATAAGAGGGACTTTGATGATGCTCTTGTCCCTTATTCAGGGGGGCTAGGGGGGATCGAGCCTAATCGTCAAAGAGCAGACCGACACTATTTTTAACGTTAAGCTGACATAAATGATGCCGGCAGAACCGCTAAATCCCAAAAAAAATGAGGCGTGCAGTGCACAACCTACAGCAATCTCATCAAAAAGTCTAGAATCAAAAGGGCGAATGATGGGAATTGAACCCACGAATGGTGGTACCACAAACCACTGCCTTAACCACTTGGCTACACTCGCCATAACTTTTCTAACTATAGCACTATATTCCCGAAAAAGTCTAGGGGTCAAGCAAAAAAATTTTGATTTTTTTTTCAGCGTCCCCGAACCCATCGCATCACTTGTGCCTCAAACGCCTTGCACAACAAGAGTTTAGCACAATTTCTCGTTTGGGCGATCGGCAAATATCCCGCACCCCAGCGCCTTAAAATAGACACACATCCCGAACTGCATCAGTTGTCAACCCTCCCTCTTCGCTCTTCCCTCTTCCTTTGCGCCCTTTGCGTCTTCGCGGTTCCTTAAAAAAAGTCTTCTTTGCAACCTAAAATCTAAAATCTAAAATCAATATGACTTACTGTCTCAATCCAGAATGTCAACAACCCGAAAATCCAACACCGCAAAACTTTGCTTAAACTGCGGCTCTAGCCTGTTGCTGAGACAGCGATATCGACAGATTCAACTTGTAGGGAAAGGTGGATTTTGCAAAACTTTAGTCAACAGTCAACAGTCAACAGTCAACAGTCAACAGTCAACAGTGAATTTACTATTCCGATGAAAAGAGGATTTGAGATCTGCCCAAAATTAACCGAGTGCGACAATAATCATGCTGCTAAATAGTAATTTTCATGGCTGCTAAGTAATGAAATTTTTTAATTTAAACTCTACCTGAAAGTAGAGAAATTTGTTCCGCTATATGTATCCAGCGACCGAGGTTGGAGGCGATCGCTTATCGCACAATGGATTCTGAGGATGAACACACCCAAAGTCGGCAATTTGACGACTTTAACAACCGAAACAAACCGAGGTACCGATCCATGTTTTTTCACAAAAAACAACTAATGTCTGCCGTAAAAGTAGACGAAGCAAACCCCCGCTTTGCTCAATTGCTCTTAGAACAGTTTGGCGGAGCCACCGGAGAATTGACAGCAGCTTTGCAATACTGGGTGCAGTCCTTTCACTGTGAAGATGCAGGGATTAAGGATATGCTTCAAGATATTGCAATCGAAGAATTTAGCCACTTAGAAATGGTTGGCAAAATGATAGAAATGCACACTAAAAATGTTGATCAAACAGAAGCTTACAAAAGCACTTTGTTTGCCGTGCGCGGTGTAGGCCCGCACTTGTTGGACAGCCAAGGTCAAGCTTGGAGTGGTGCTTATGTCAACGAAGGTGGCGATGTCGTGCGAGACTTGCGCGCTAATATCGGTGCGGAAGCCGGAGCGCGTCAAACTTACGAAGCATTGATTAAACTCGCACCTGATGCGGGAACGAAACAAACGCTGCAGTTTCTACTGACTCGCGAAATTTCTCACACTCAAATGTTCATGAAAGCTCTCGAATCGTTGGGCAAACTCACCGATCCGTTTTTCGGTAATATTGAGCCAGATTCGACTGTGGATCTATACTTTAATTTGTCTACAAATGGCAAGGACGAACGCGGTAATTGGAACTCTGAACCTACTTTTAAGTACATCGCAGATCCAGCTCCCAAAGGTTAATTTGAGAGTTGTGTAGGGTGCGCGCCGCGCACCTAGAGCGCTAAAAAGTGCGCGTCAAAGCATTGTTTTACCTTATTGGTGTATGTAGAGTGCGCGATTTGAGAGATGCCGACGAAATGTCGAGCAATTTTGAAGTCGCGCACCCTACGGTGTTATAATTATTATAAATTTTCTGTCGAACATTCACATCAAATCCATATTGAAATTGCGATCGACCTATTTATTAGTTTCTCACGGCAGCCGTGACCCCAGACCCCAACGGGCTTTGGAAAACCTCGGTCAACTGCTTTCTCAAAAATTAGCCGACTCGTTCCCCGCAGTAGCAACGGCTACCCTAGAACTCGGCCCCGCGCCGCTGCACGAACAAATTTGCAGTTTTGGCGAACATACCCTGTCGCTGGGGCTGACACAATTGCAAATCCTGCCCGCATTTTTATTGCCGGGAGTTCACGTCGCCGAAGACATACCCGCAGAGGTAGAAACTGCCCAAAAAACTTTTGGTACCAAACTAAAAATTGAATTGCGCCCGCATTTAGGTTCCCAGGAAGCGGGCTTAACACGCTTGCTAAAAAGTCAGATGCAAGAAGTGGCTTTTCTTCCCAATTTGCTATTGCCAAAATGGATTTTACTATCTCACGGCAGCCGCCGCCCCGGAGGTAACTCGACAGTTGAGAAAATCGCCAGCGAACTCGGTGCACTGACGGCTTATTGGTCGGTAAAGCCGAGTTTGGAAGCACAAATTGATAATTTGGTTCGCGGTGGACAGCAGCAAATAGGAATTGTGCCATACTTCTTATTTAATGGAGGAATTACAGATGCGATCGCCAAAAATGTCGCACAGCTAAAGCAGCAATTTCCGGCGGCGGAACTTCATCTGGCAAACCCTCTAGGCGCAAGTGTAGAATTAGCAGACTTAATTGGGAATTTAATTCAAAAATGAACCGCAGAGGCACGGAAGAGGTAAAGGAAGACAGAAAAATGTCTTTAGGTAAAGTGTATTTAGTAGGTGCTGGACCAGGAGATCCGGGTTTGATGACCTTAAAGGGAAAAGCTCTGTTAGAGTGTGCGGATGTGGTGATTTACGACGCTTTAGTCAGCCCTCAAATTTTGGCAGCAATCAACCCCGAAGCAGAACGAATTGATGCCGGAAAACGCAAAGGCCGCCACTCGTTAATGCAGGACGAAACAACCGATCTATTGATAGAAAAAGCTCAAAATAATGCGATCGTAGTTCGTCTTAAAGGCGGCGATCCTTTTATTTTCGGGCGCGGCGGCGAAGAAATGCAAGAGTTGGTAAAAGCTGGAGTTGCGGTGGAAGTTGTACCAGGTGTAACTTCCGGGATTGCGGCTGCGGCTTATGCGGGAATTCCTCTGACACACCGATCGTACAGTTCGTCAGTCACTTTTGTCACCGGCCACGAATCAGCGGGAAAATATCGGCCGGAGGTAAATTGGCAGGCGATCGCCCGCGGCTCCGAAACCATTGTAGTATACATGGGAATCCACAATTTGCCTTACATTATCGACCAGTTAACAGCAGCCGAATTGAGTGCCCAAACGCCCGTAGCATTAGTGCGCTGGGGAACGCGGCCGGAACAAGAAGAATTGATCGGAACTTTGGGTACAATTGTAGAGCAAGTTGAGGTTACTGGATTTTCAGCACCTGCGATCGCGGTTATCGGAAATGTCGTCAATTTACATGAAACATTGTCTGGCTGTCGGCCTGTTTTTCAAACTCAGGACTTACGCATCGGGGGCTAGAAACCCGGTTTATACGAAATATTTGCTCTCCCATCACGAGAAATATACGAGTCAACAACCCAGTTTATGAAATTGCAAATGCGTCTAGGAGTTATTGGATGAGTTCCGAATTAGTTCCGCCAACAACAAAGCCCCAACCTCGATCGAATTCAGCCTTCAAGCAATTGTGGTCAATGCACGCGGTGATGGCAACCTGTTATTTGCTGCTGATTGTTGGGGGATTTTTGATGGTAAAAATGCCAGACAGTACACCATTGCAAGGCAACGCTTACAGCTTGCACAAATCGATTGGGGCCTTGACAATGGCACTGCTAACTTGGCGTATTTTCATTCTGCAGCGGGTTTGGTGGCGCAAGTATACGCGCCGCCTTCCCAAGTTTACAGGTGAGTGGATTCGCACGTTTCTACTGCACGCGGCAATTTATTTGTTTATGGTAGCGGTTCCCCTGAGCGGATTTTTCCTCTCTAATTCTTACAAAAGCGGGAATGTGCCTTTTTTCTGGGTTGCAACGCTGCCCGATATCTTTCCTAAAAATGCAGCGGTTGTAGATTTGGCAAGAAATATCCATTTCTGGATGGTTTATACTTTCCTAGCATTTATTGTACTCCACGCGATCGACCAACAAAAATATGTGCGATCGCTCTGGAGGCGAACCACCCAAGCCATGAAGAAAGCATCCCTCCGTTAACCTCTTTCATTAGTCAGTTGTTAGTTGTTAGTTGTTAGTTGTTAGTTGTTAGTTGTTAGTTGTTAGTTGTTAGTTGTTAGTTGTTAGTTGTTAGTTGTTAGTTGTTAG